>NZ_JAWSUJ010000075.1:0-20829 GCF_033549285.1 Halomonas sp. | reverse complement strand
GGGGGTCTTGCCACCCGACGACCGGAGCCCGCCATGATCCCCCGCTTGCGCCTGCCGTTAGCCACTCTCTGCCTGCTGTGCCTCTCCGGCGCAGCGCTCGCCCAGCCCGGCGAGGCGGAGTACCGCGCCTACGAGGATGCCCTGGCCCGGGGCGCCGACCAAGCCGACCTCTGGCAGGCGGGCTGGACCACCGTCTATGCCGGTAGCCTGGCGTTCAGCGCCTGGCAGGCCAGCGAGGCGAGCGACGACGAGGAGCGCTTTGACGGCCGGGTGGGCGTGGTGAAGTCGGCGCTGGCGCTGGGCGGCATGCTGCTGGACCGCCAGCCCCATCCCGCCGCCTACCGGGCGCTGCAGGCGGGCGAGGAGGGCGATATCGAAGGCACCCGACGGCTGCTGCAGGCGGTGGCCGAGGAGGAGCGCCGGCGACGCAGCTGGGAGGCGCGGCTGGGGTCGCTTGCCGTGAACACCGTGGCGGGACTGGTGATCGGCGTGGGCGACGACCGGCCCGATGACGGCGCCCTCAACTTCGCCACCGGCATGCTGGTCAGCGAGCTGCAGCTGCGCACCCAGCCGGGGCAGGCCATGGCGGCGGTGAACCGCTTCCAGCCGGCGGCGCTGTCGATCGGCGACGTGCATCTGGAGGGAGAAGTCGCCTGGCTGGTGGGGCCGAACCAGCTGGGGGTGGCGCTGCGCTATTGAGGGGCCGAGGAGAGCACCCGGCGTCGCGTCTCGCGGTGGCCAGCGCCCGTATTGTTATGTTATAACCTCCGCCAGTTTTCCGGAGGCTCCCCCATGGCACACCATCGACACCGGCATCGCCCGGAAGGGCCCTGCCACTTCTCCCTGATGTCGCTCTCCGCGACCCGCCGCCTGCTGCTGGTCGCGGCACCGCTCGCTGCCCTGTGGCTGACCGTCTCCTGGGCCGCGGGATGGTGGTCCTGATGTCGCGCCTGCAACTGCACGACCTGCAGCTGGCCCGCGGCGGCCAGACGGTCCTCGAGCACCTGGACGGCCGCTTCATGGATGGCGCCATCACCGCCCTGATCGGCGCCAACGGCGCCGGCAAGAGCACCCTGATCGCCGCCATCATGGGCATGCTGGCCCCGGTGGCCGGCAGCGTGGAGTCCCGGGTACCCCGTGAGCGCTGTGCCTGGCTGCCCCAGCAGCTGGCGCTGGACCTCACCTTCCCGATGAGCGTGGAAGAGCTGATCATGACCGGCACCTGGCCGAGCCACGGGGCCCTGAAAGGGTACTGCGCGGCCCACTACCGACGCGGCCGCGAGATCATGGCGCGACTGGGCATCTCGCACCTGGCCCACCGGCCGCTCGGGGAGCTCTCCGGCGGCCAGCGCCAGCGCGCCCTGCTGGGTCGCACCCTGATGCAGGAGGCCGAACTGCTGCTGCTCGACGAGCCCTTCGCCAACGTCGACATCGAGACGGTGGACGTGCTGATGGAGGTGCTGCGCGACATGGCCGGGCAGGGTGCCACCATCATCGTGGTGATCCACGACATGGAGCAGCTCGCCCGCCTGGCCGACGACGTGCTGCTGCTTTCCGGCGGCCATGGCCGCTGGGTCAGCCCCGACGCCCTGCTCGACCACCACAGCGGCCTAGTGCCCCGGGCACCGCGCCTGCCCCTGACCTTTCCGGATACCTCCCATGCTGGCACTGCTTGAGGCCTGGCTGCTGGCCCCCTTCGACTATGGCTTCATGCAGCGCGCCCTGGTGGCCGGCCTGGCGCTGTCGCTGGCCGCCCCGCCGCTGGGGGTCTTCCTGATGCTGCGCGGCATGAGCCTGATCGGCGACGCCATGGCCCACGCCATCCTGCCCGGGGTGGCGCTGGGCTTCCTGGCCGCCGGCTTCTCGCTGCCGATCATGAGCCTGGGCGGCATCCTCTCGGGGCTGCTGGTAGCGGTGCTCGCCGGCAGCGTGTCGCAGATGACCGGCCACCGCGAGGACTCGGCCATGGCCAGCTTCTTCCTGATCTCGCTGGCCGCCGGGGTGATGCTGGTATCGCTGGGCGGCAGCAGCGTGGACCTCACCCATGTGCTGTTCGGCTCGATCCTGGCCGTGGACTCCACCGCCCTGGTGCTGATCGCCGGCATCAGCAGCCTGATCGTGGTGATCCTGGCGGTGATCTTCCGCGCCTTGGTGGTGGAGTGCCTCGACCCGCTGTTCCTGCGCGGCCAGGGGGTGCGGGGCGGCGTGGTGCACGGCATCTTCCTGGGGCTGGTGGTGCTCAACCTCACCGCCGGCTTCCAGACCCTGGGCACCCTGATGGCGGTGGGCCTGATGATGCTGCCGGCCACCACGGCCCGCTTCTGGAGCCAGCGCCTGGAGGGGCTGATCGCCATCGCCATCGGCATCGCCCTGGTGGCCAGCACCGGCGGGCTGCTGCTCTCCTACCACCTCAGCCTGCCTTCAGGCCCGGCCATCATCCTGCTGGCCGGCAGCGGCTATGTGCTCTCCGCGCTGTTCGGCCGCCATCACAGCCTGACCGCCCGCTGGCGCCGCCATGCCGCGCCGCTGGGCACCCCCGAGCACGACTGATACAGCATCCCTGACACAACCACCGAGGAAGCTCTACATGCGCCTTTCCTGCCCCTTTGCCCTGCTCGTCGGGCTTTCCACCCTGCTGGCTCTGCCCGCCGCCCTGGCCGCCGAGCGTGTCCAGGTGGTCACCAGCTTCAGCATCCTCGCCGACATGATCGAGAACGTCGGCGGCGAGCATGTCGAGGTGACCGCCCTGGTGGGGCCGGACAGCGATGCCCACGTCTACTCGCCGCGCCCCACCGACGCCCGCGCCCTGGCCGAGGCCGACCTGGTGGTCTTCAACGGCCTGCAGTTCGAGGGCTGGATGGAACGGCTGATCGACGCCAGCGACTTCGCCGGCCCCCTGGTGGTCGCCAGCGAGGGCATCGAGGCGCGGCTCGCCGCCGCGAAGGGCGACGGCCATGACGATGCCCATGATGACGGCAACGGTGACCACGACGGCCATGACCATGGCGCCATCGACCCCCACGCCTGGCAGGACCTGGGCCTGGGCCCGCTCTACGTGGCCAATATCCTCGAGGGCCTGATCGAGGCCGACCCGGACCACGGCGACGCCTACCGGGCCAGCGCCGCGCGCTATCTGGAAGAGATCGCCACCACCGACGGCGAGCTGCACAAACGGCTCGGCGAGATTCCCGCGGGCACCAGCGTGATCACCGGCCACGACTCCTTCGGCCACTTCGCCCGTGCCTACGGCCTGACGTTCCTCTCGCCTCAGGGGCTCTCCACCGAGGCCGAGCCCAGCGCGGCCAACATGGCCCGGCTGATCGACGTGATCCGCGAGGAGAACGTCCAGGCGCTGTTCCACGAGAACATGACCAGCCCGGCGATGATCGACCAGCTGGCCGAGGAGACCGACCTGCCCATCGCCGGCACCCTCTATGCCGACGCCCTGGCAAGCGACGGCGAGGCCAGCACCTGGCTCGGCATGATGCGCCACAACGCCCGCACCCTGCACGATGCCCTGGCCGAGCCGGGCCGCGATAACCATGGGGACCACGATCACTGAAAGCTGCTTCCAGGAACGTTCGCCGTAGGCCCCGCCGGGTGTGCCTACGGCTTATCTCGCCTACGCGAGGGTAAGGAGCGTGGAAGACGCTCCCAGTGACAGCTGAACATCAGGGCTCAGAGCGTCCTGCGGCTCCCCTGTGCCAGGCCGATGCCTGCACTGAAACAGATGCTAGACTCTGGCTATTGCGGGCGTAGAACACCCGGTACTGCAAGGAGCCATGCAGCATGCGACTCACTCGCTCCCAGCGAGAAACCATCCTCTCCTGCGTGCATCAGTACGCCGGAAGCGAGATCAACATTCGTGTATTCGGTTCGCGTCTCGACGACTCCCGCCGCGGCGGGGATCTTGATTTGCTGCTGGTTTCCCCTACCCCCACCTCGCTGCTGACCCGCGCCGAACTGAAGCAGGCACTCGAGGCGCGCCTCCAATTGCCTGTGGATATCGTGACTTATGCACAGGAGGTTGAGCCGACTCCCTTCCAGGCCATGGCGCTCAAGCAATCACGGCCGATCGATACCGAGGACGCCGCATGAGCCAGGATATCCTCGACGAACAGCAGGAACACCTGGCCCAGTTGCTGGAGGGCATTCAGCGCTGTGCCTGGTTTCTCCATCAGTCCGAGGCCAAGATCGAGTGGGCCATTGACCCCAGTTGGCTGACAGAGCACAAGAAGGATGTCGACCTCTTCGAGACACTGGCTGCCATCAATGAGCGGTTTGCCAAGTTGCAGGACTCCCTGGCATCCGCCATGCGCCACAGCGCCCTTCTCGCGGGGGAGTCCTCCGACAGTTTTCTCAAGGTCCTGGCGTTCTTCGAGGAGCAGGGCGTCATCGACGCCACCAGTGACTGGCAGCGCTGCCGAGCGGTTCGCAATATGGCGGCCCATGACTGTCCACCAACTATGTGGAGATCGCGGTGCATTTCAACTTGCTGCATGAACTCTCCGACGTGCTCTTCCGCGCCTCTCGCCAGCTGATCGACTGGAGTGCCGATCCGCTCGGCATATCGCCTGCCACTCAGGACTTCTCGGCAGAGTTCGAACGCATCTTCGCCTGAACCTTCGGCTGTGCGACCATCACCCGGCCATCGAACGCCAGGGAAGCCGCCATGCTCGAGTTCCGCCAGGTCCACAAGGCCTATGCCACGCCCCAGGGGCCCCTCGAGGTGCTGGCCGGGGTCGACCTGACCCTGGATGCCGGCGAGAGCCTGGCGCTGATGGGCGAGTCGGGCAGCGGCAAGTCGACCCTGCTCCACCTGGCCGCGGGCCTCGACCTGCCCGACCGCGGCCAGGTCAGGGTGGCCGGCCGGGCCATCTCGTCCCTCGGCGAGGCGGGCCGGGCACGGCTGCGTCGCGAGACCCTGGGCCTGGTGTTCCAGCAGTTCCACCTGGTGCCGAGCCTGAGCGTGCTCGACAACCTGCGCCTGCAGGCGCGCCTCGCCGGTCGCGAGGATAGCGCCTGGACGGCGGAGCTGGTCGAGCGGCTGGGCCTGGCCGGGCTGGCGAGGCGCTACCCGGAGCAGCTCTCCGGCGGCCAGCAGCAGCGCCTGGCCATCGGCCGCGCCCTGGCACCACGCCCGGCCCTGCTGCTGGCCGACGAGCCCACCGGCAACCTGGATGAAGGCACCGCCGACGAGGTGCTGGACCTGCTGCTGGCCCTGGTCCGCGACACAGGCTGCGCCCTGCTGATGGTCACCCACAGCCCCCGGGTCGCCGCCCCCCTGGACCGCCGCCTGCACCTCACCCATGGCCATCTCGACCAATTCAGTGCGGCCAGGATACCGACACCATGACCATCCCCACCGTCTGGGCCTTCAGGGCCGGCCTCATCACCATCGTGGTGGTCATCATGGCCAGCATCTGGTGGCTGCTCCAGGGGCTGGGCCTGCCCATGAGCTTCTCCCCCTCCGGCATCGCCGAATGGTTCAACAGCCAGGGCAAGCTGGGGCCCCTGCTGCTCCTGCTGTTGATGATGCTGGCAGTGGTGGTGGGACCGATTCCCACCCTGCCGGTGACGGCGGCCGCCGGGCTGGCCTTCGGCCTGCTCCCGGGGGTGCTGCTGTCGATCATCGGGGCCATGACCGGGGCCATGATCGCCTTCACCCTGGCCCGGCTGCTGGGGCGGGATGCCCTGCGCGCCAGGCTGCCGACCAATCCGCTGTTCGGTATCCAGGGCTCGCAGCGCCTGCTGTTCCTGACCGTGCTGGTCACGCGTCTGGTGCCGATCTTCTCGTTTGCGCTGGTCAGCTACGCTGCCGGGGTCACCGCCATCACCGCGACACGCTTCGCGCTGGGCACGGTGATCGGCATGCTGCCCATGACCCTGGTGTTCGCCAGCCTCGGACGCGCCTTCGAGCTGCACCCGCTGCTCTCGGTCACGGCCGCCGTCGCTATCCTCGCCGTGATGACCCTGCTGCCCTGGTACCTGCACCGACGGCGCCACTCTCGCCTGGCCCGCTGGCTGCAACTCGACGACGAGCCATCCGGGGAGTAGACGGCGCTCGGCGACTCAACGCGTATCGTCACGCTGCTCGCGCCGATAGTGCTCAGGGTCTTGCCCGAAGCGCGACTTGAAGGCGGCGCTGAACTGGCTTCGGCTACGATAGGCACAGCGCAGGGCCACCTGCTTGACCGGCAGCGATGACGTGGCAAGCAGGTCACGTGCCAGCCGCAGGCGCCGCTCGGCGAGGAAGCGCTGGGGCGGCTCCCCGTAGGCCCGCTTGAAGCGGGCGATGAAGGTCGTACGACTCATATGGCTGAGTGCTGCCAGCTCCTCGATGCCGATGCGACGCCCGAGGTCCTCGGTCATTGCCGAGACGGCTGCTCCCAGTGCCGGGTCCTTCAGCGCCAGCAGCCAGGCGGGATGCGTCGTGCCGGCCTCGAGCTCCCGAAGCAGCAGCACCAGGCACTGCTTCATCAGCGCGTCGATCATCGCCTGGCTGCCCAGCGCCTGGGTGGACAGCTCCTCGAACAGTGACTCGAACAGTGGCGAGATTACCGCGTCGCCCGAGGCGATCCGTACCGGTGCCTGCAGCCGATCGAACGGCGAGCCGGCCAGCTCGGGCATCCCGACATCGAGCATCCCGCAGAGGATCAATACCCCGGGCAGCCGGTCGTCACGCTGGCTGCGCAGCCGCTCGAGGGTGCCACTGGCCGGCTCGCAGTGTGGCAGCTGGAAGGGATCACCGGCCGTCTCGCTGACGGTCAATCGCTGGTGTGGTGGACAGATCACCAGGCTGCCCGGCGTCAGCGGCAACGGACGATGTGAGCGGTCGCGCAGGCGACCTTCCCCACGCAGCACGTAATGCAGCGAGACGCTTCCCAGCGGGGGCGTCTCCAGCGGCCAGCCGCGCCGCACCTCACAGACGGCGAAGGACCTCACCTCGATGGTCATGTGCTTGAGCAGCTGGTCGAGCATGCAGGCCCCGGACGGAAACGGATGAAATGGCACCCTTTGCGAACAATATCGCACGGGCATGGCGCTAGCCTGACATCGTACCGTCCACACCTGAGAGGAACACACCATGTGCGATCACAAGGCGCATTCCACGACCACCGAGCCGACCTTCCACGCCGTCGACAAGGACCGCCGTCGCCTGCTCGCCGGCGGGCTGGCGGGCATCACTGCCGCCACCCTGGGTGGCCTGCCCAGTGGTGCCGCAGCCGCAGAGCATGCCAGCGATCCCTACGCTCCGCCCGAGAAGGCCGCCCTGCCGGCTGCCGGCTTCGAGCTCGACCTTGCGCGAGCCGCACTGGTGGTGACCGATCCACAGATCGACTTCCTGAGCCCTGACGGCGTCACCTGGGAAGTGGTCGGCGAGAGCGTCCGGGAACACGGGACCGTCGAGAACATTCGACGCCTGTTTGCCGCTGCCAAGCAGCGCGGCATCACCGTGGCCGTCTCGCCCCACTATTACTTTCCCCATGACCATCGCTGGCAGTTCAATGGCCCGCTGGAGAAGCTGATGCACAACATCGGCATGTTCGATCGCCCGGATACTCTGGCAGCACTCGAACGCGACAGCGGAGCGGACTTCATGCCCGAGTACCGCGAGTTCATCGAGGATGGCAAGACCATCATCACCTCCCCCCACAAGGTCTACGGTCCCGAACAGAACGATCTGGTGCTGCAGCTGAGGAAACAGCGCGTCGACCAGGTCATCCTGGCCGGCATGTCGGCCAACCTGTGTGTCGAGGCCCACATGCGTGAGCTTCTGGAACAGGGCTTCGAGGTGGTGGTAGTGCGTGATGCCACGGCTGCTGCCAAGCTCCCGGAAGGTGACGGCTACCTCGCCGCTCTGACCAACTTCCGCTACATGGCCAATGCCCTGTGGAGCACCGAAGAAACTGTCGCTCGCCTGGAGGGGTGACACCATCGGCAGGTGCCCGGCAAGGGCGCCTGCCACTCCCCGCCCTGTCGCTTCTGTGAGACGATACCGGCACGAGGGGCCATACCGCCCCGCTCGCTCGCCGTCCACGTGCCCCCCATGCTCACCGCCCTGCTCACCCTGCTCTCCCACTATCGCCGTCACCCCGGCCAGCTCGCCATGCTGCTGCTCGGCCTCTGGGTGGCCGGCGCGCTGTGGAGCGGCGTGCAGGCGATCAATGCCTCGGCCCGCGACAGCTACGACCGGGCCGAGGCGCTCTTCACCACCGGCCTGGACCGACTGGAGCGCCGCGACGGCGAGCCCCTCGACCGTGCGGACTTCGTGACCCTGCGCCGCCAGGGCCTGGCCGTCTCGCCGCTGCTGGAAGGCACGGTGGTGACATCATCGGGCGAGCGACTGACGGTGATCGGCATCGACCCGCTGACCCTGCCCGGCGACAGCGCCTTCGCCACGGCGGGCAGTCGCGGCGAGCTCACTGCCTTCTTCACCCCGCCCTGGCAGACCCGGCTGGCCCCGGATACCGTCCCGCGGCTGGGGCTCGAGCGGCAGGCGGCCCCGGGCGCCGAGCCCGCCCTGGACGATGGCCAACGGCTGCCGCCGCTGGTCCTCGCCCCGGCGCTGCCGCCGGATACCCTGGTGGTGGACATCGCCGTCGCGGCCCGACTGCTGGAGCGTGACACCGCGGTATGCCGGCTGGTGACGGCGGCCGGCGCGCTGGACTCGGCCCCTGAGGGGTACCGGCTCGGCCGCGCCGACACCCTGGTCGACCCCGGCGAGCTCACCGCGAGCTTCCACTTGAACCTCACCGCCATGGCGCTGCTGGCGCTGATCGTCGGGCTCTTCATCGTCCAGGCGGCGCTGGGGCTGGCGCTGGAGCAGCGCCTGGGACTGCTGCGCACCCTGCGCGCCCTGGGCGTACCGGGCCGCACCCTGGTCGCCCTGCTGGCCCTCGAGCTGGCGCTGCTGGGCGTCATCGGCGCCCTGGCCGGCATCGCCAGCGGCGTCTGGCTGGCCCAGGCCCTGCTGCCGGATGTGGCGGCCACGCTGCAGAGCCTCTACGGCGCCGCGGTGGGCACAGAGCTGCACCTGCCCTGGCACTACTGGCTGGGCGGGCTCGGGGTGACCCTGGGCGGACTCTTCGTCGCCGGCAGCGGTATCCTGTGGCGAGCCGCGCGGCTCGGCGTGCTGGGGCTGGGCCAGGCCCAGGCGTGGCGCGCGGGCTTCCAGCGCCAGCTGCGCAGCCAGGCCATCGCCGGCACCCTGGCCGCCCTGTTGGCTCTGGCGATGTGGGCCTGGCTGGCCACACAGCCCGCCGGCGAGGGGCTGGTTGCCGGCTTCGTGCTGGTGGGGGCGATGATGCTGGCCTGCGCCCTCTGGCTGTCGCCGCTGCTGGCGGCCGGGCTTTCCGGCCTGGGCCGGCTCGCCCGGCGCCGCCCCCTGACCCAGTGGGGGCTGGCCGACCTGCAGCTTCAGCTGCCGCGCCTCTCGCTTGCCATGATGGCGCTGCTGATCGCGCTCTCCGCCAATCTGGGGGTGGGCAGCATGGTCGGCGGCTTTCGCCTCACCTTCCTCGACTGGCTCGACCAGCGGCTGACCGCCGACCTCTACCTGCGCCCGCCTGCCGGGGAGTTCGACGCGATACAGGCCTGGCTGGAGGAGCGCGACGAGGTCGCCGAGCTGCTGCCCACCGCCGACGCCGAGTCGACCCTGCTCGAGGTGCGGGCCGGGGGCGACCAACGGCGCCTCGCGGTGCCGGTGACGCTCTTCGGCATCACCCCGGGCGGCCGACTCACCCCCACCTGGCCGCTGCTCGAGACCCGGGCCGGGCGGGAGGCGGCCTGGACCGCCCTCGAGGAGGGCGAGGCCTTCATCAACGAGCAGCTGGCCATCGGCCAGGGCATCGGCCCCGGGGACCGGCTGCTGCTGCGCTCGCCGGGCGGCCAACAGCGGGTGACGGTGGCCGCCATCTACCCCGACTACGGCAATCCCCGCGGCGAGGTGCTGCTGGCCACGACCGCGCTGCGGGCGCGCTTCGCCGCCGCGCCGGGGTCGCTGGGTATCGTGCTCGCCGATACGGGCTCGCCGGGGGAGCGCCGGGCCGAGTCGCTCTCCCGGGCACTCGACGCCCGCTTCGCGCTGGGCCGCGACGCGCTGCGCGACCAGCGCGAGGTCAAGGCGCTCTCCACCGAGATCTTCGAGCGCACCTTCGCCATCACCCGGGCCCTCAACGCCCTGACCCTGGCCGTGGCGGCGCTGGCCCTGCTCGCCAGCCTGCTGGCCCAGGCCCGGGAGCGCCGCCGCCGGCTGGCGCCGCTCTGGGCGCTGGGCGTGACCCGGGGGCGCCTGGCCGGCATCCAGCTGGCCCAGCTGGGCGGGGCAGCGCTGGTCACGGGGCTTGCCGCCGTGCCGCTGGGCATCGCCATCACCGCCTGCCTGGTGGCGGTGATCAACGTGGCCGCCTTCGGCTGGCGCCTGCCGCTGCATGTCTTCCCCGGCGAGATCGGGCTGACCCTGGCCACCGCCCTGGGGGTGGCACTGCTGGCGGCGGCCCTGCCGGCCCTGACCCTGTGGCGCACGCCGCCCCGCACCCTGCTGGCCGAGGAGGAGGCGACATGATCCGCTGGCTGACCTGGCTGCTGGTGGCACTGCTTGCTGCACTCCTGGCGGGCTGCGAGGACGAGGCGCCCCCCGCTCCCTCCCAGGGCTTCGCGGGGCTGGGCGCCAAGGCCGGCAACTTCGTGCAGGCCTCACCCGGCACCCGCCTGCGCTTTCCCGAGGACCACGGCCCCCATCCCGACTACCGCCTGGAGTGGTGGTACCTGACCGCCAACCTGGAGGATACCGCCGGCGAGCCGCTGGGCGTGCAGTGGACCCTGTTCCGCCAGGCCCAGCAGCCTCCCGCCGAGCGCCCCGAGGCGCCCGCCCCCTGGGCCGCCGACCAGCTGTGGATGGCGCATATCGCCGTCTCCCGGGGCGACACCCACCGGGTGGCCGAACGCTTCGCCCGGGGCGGCTCCCGGGACAGCGACCCCGAGCGGGACCAGGCGGGCGTCACCGCAGCCCCCTTCCGCGCCTGGCTCGACGACTGGACGATGGCCAGCCGCGTCGGAGAGAGCGACCGGGATGCCCTGTCACGGCTTGAGGTGGTCGCCACGGCCGAGCATGAGGGCGCCCACTTCGGCTACCGGCTGTCGCTGGACGCCGAGGGGCCCCTGGTGCGCCACGGCGAGAACGGCTTCAGCCAGAAGTCCGCCGACGGCCAGGGCTCGATCTACGTCAGCCAGCCCTTCTACCGGGTCAGCGGGGAGGTCACCCTGGCCGGTGAATCCCGGCGGGTGACTGGAAGCGCCTGGCTCGACCGCGAGTGGAGCAGCCAGCTGCTCGGCCCCGATCAGGCGGGCTGGGACTGGTTCTCGCTGCACCTGGCCGATGGCCACCGGCTGATGGCCTTCCGCCTGCGCGGCGGGGGCGAGGACGGGGGCGACTACTTCTCGGGCAGCTGGATCACCCCCGAGGGCGAGACCACCCCCCTCGATGACGACAGCCTCGCCCTCGAGCCCCTGGCCAGCTCGGCCGTGGCCGGCCGGACGCTGCCTACCCGCTGGCGTCTGCGGCTCCCGGACCAGGGCCTCGACCTGACGGTCGAGGCGCCCCACGCCGATCGCTGGATGGCCACCACGGTGAGCTACTGGGAGGGCGCGGTGGAAGTCACCGACCACGCCAGCGGCGCGCCGCTGGGGCGGGGCTATCTCGAGATGACCGGCTACTGAGCCGATGACGACTGGAAGGACCGCCATGCCGCTGCTGGATGCCATCACCGCCTTCGTCCGGGTCGCCGAACTGGGCAGCTATACCCGGGCCGCGGAGGCCCTGGAGCTATCGCGGACCCGGGTGTCGCGGCTGGTCATGCAGCTGGAGGCCCACCTCGAGGTGCGCCTGATCCAGCGCACCACCCGGCGCCTGCACCTGACCGAGGCGGGCGAGCGCTACCTGGCGCGGGCCCAGGGCATCCTGCAGGCGCTGGAGGAGGCCGAGACCGAGGTCGGCGCGGGCCGCCTCGAGGTGCGAGGCCGCCTGCGGCTCAACGGCCCGATGAGCTTCGGCACCCGTCATCTCGCCCCCCAGGTCGCCCGCTTCATGGTCGAGCACCCCGACCTGGAAGTGCGCCTGGACCTCAATGACCGTCGCGTGGACCTCCTCGAGGAGGGCTACGACCTGGCGATCCGCATCGGTGCGCTGCCGGACTCGAGCCTGGTGGCCCGCCGCCTGACGCGCTGCCGGCTGCTGCTGTGCGCCTCGCCCGGCTACCTCGCCGCACACGGCGAGCCCGAGAACCTGGAGGCGCTGGCCGAGCATCACTGCCTGCGCTATCGCACCGGCGGCGGCACCGAGTGGCAGCTGGGGGGCCGGCGCCTGGCCGTGCAGGGGCCGCTGGACAGCAACAATGGCGATGTCCTGACCCAGGCCGCAGAGGCCGGGCTCGGCATCGTGCACCAGCCGAGCTTCCTGGTCGCCGAGAGCATCCGCGGCGGGCGGCTGGTCCCGATCCTGACCAATGAGGCACCGGTGACGCTGGGCATCCACGGGGTGTTCCCGGCTCGCCGCCACCTGCCGGCCAAGATCGAGCGCTTCCTCGACTTCCTGGCCGCGGCCTGGGGAGATCCGCCGACCTGGGAGCGGGAGCTGGCATTGCCGCCATTTACGCAACAATGATTTTCATCTAGACCAGATTATCTCCTGATGGGTCGCGGGTAGAGTGAGCCCCATCGACACACACCACCCCCCCCGACGGAGATTGACACCATGACCACCCAGACCCTTGCCGCGAACCGCACCGAGTTCCTGCAGCCCCACGCCATCGCCCTGCTGCGCATTGCGCTCGGCGTCATGACCCTGGCCCACGGCCTGATGAAGGTGTTCCTCTTCACCGTGCCCGGCACCGTGGGCTACTTCGAGTCGCTGGGCTTGCCCGGCGTGCTGGCCTACCTGACCATCCTCGCCGAGGTAGGCGGCGGCATGGCGCTGATCCTCGGCCTCTTCACCCGCTGGGTGAGCCTGGCCCTGGTCCCGGTGCTGCTCGGCGCCGCCTGGGTCCACCTCGGCAACGGCTGGGTCTTCTCCAGCGAGGGCGGCGGCTGGGAGTTCCCGGTCTTCTGGGCCATCGCCCTGCTGGTCCAGGCCGGCCTGGGAAGCGGCAGCCTGACCCTCAACCGCCGCTTCGCCTGACCCATCATCCACCTCGACCGCGCCGGCCCCGAGGGGCCGGCGCCTGTCCACCGGAGGAGAGCCGAGATGCTTCCCAGCCTGTTCATTTCCCATGGTTCGCCGATGCTGGCCCTGACCCCCGGGCCGGCCCACGACTTCCTGCGCCGGCTGGGCCATGAGTGGCAACCGAAGGCCATCCTGGTGGTCTCGGCCCACTGGGCCAGCCGCCAGCTGCTGGTCAGCACCAGCGAGCGTCCCGAGACCCTCCACGACTTCGGCGGCTTCCCCCGGGCGCTCTTCGAGTGCCAGTACCCCGCCCCGGGCGACCCGGCGCTGGCGCTGCGCCTGGCCCGTGAGCTCAATGCCGTGCCCACCGAGCGCGGCCTGGACCACGGCGCCTGGGTGCCGCTGTCGCTGATGTATCCCGAGGCCGAGATCCCGGTGGTCTCGCTGTCGCTGCCGGTGGGATGGTCCAACGCCGAGCTGGTGGCCCTGGGCGAGAAGCTGGCCGCGCTGCGCGATGAGGGCATCCTGGTGGTCGGCTCGGGCAGCCTGACCCACAACCTGGCGGAAATGCAGGCCCAGGCCGCGCCGATGCCGGCCTGGGTCGGGGAATTCGTCGACTGGGTCCATGCCCGGCTGGAAGCGGATGACCGCGAGGCGCTGCTGGCCTGGGAACGCGCCCCCCAGGCGCGCGAGAACCATCCCACCGCGGAGCACTTCCAGCCGCTGCTGGTGGCCATGGGAGCCGGCGGGCCGGGCAAGCGGCTGCACCACAGCGTGGAGCACGGGGTGCTGGCCATGGACCTCTATGCCTTCGCCTGAGGAGCGGGGCGCCCGGAGAAAGACCAGGCCAGACCGCAAGAGGCCGCCCCATGGGGCGGCCTCTTCGTCTTGCCCGGAGCGCCGGGATCAGGCGTCGGGTACCTCCAGTGCCTGCTGCACGGCCGGCCAGCCCGGCTCGCCGTCGCGGGTGGTCACGCCTTCCAGGAAGGCCTGCACCTTGGCCGGGTTGGCGCGGATCCAGTCCAGCGCCACCGCCTCGGGCTCGCGCTCCTCGTAGCTGAAGCCGCGGATCATCGCGCTCTGGTCATCGGCGGTGAAGCTGAGCTGGTCGAGCAGCCGGGTGGCATTGGGGGCGGCCTCGGCGAAGTCGCTGGTCACCAGGGTACGCACGTCGCTGCGCCCGCCGTCGGGGCCCCACATGTCCTGGGTGTCGGTCAGGTACTCGACGTCATACTCGATGTTCATCCAGTGGGGGGTCCAGCCGGCGAAGACGATCCACTCCTCGCGGTTGATGGCCGCGTCCACCGCGCTGAGCATGCCCGGCGTGGAGGTCTCGGAAAGCTTCCAGTCGCCCAGGCCATAGGTATCGTTCTCCACGGCCTCGTTGAGGGTGTCGCTCATGCCCGAGCCGACCTCGATGGAGTAGACGGTGCGGCCGAGCTTCTCGGCGATCTCCTCGTCGGCCAGGTCCTCGGCGGAGGTCACGCCGGCGTCGTAGACATAGCTCGGGACCGCGAAGCCCAGTCGTGCGCCCTCGACGTTGTTGCCGAGGTCGACGATGAGGCCCTTCTCCATGGTGGCGTCGAACATCGACTGCTGGGCGGGCAGCCAGGCGGCGAGGAAGACATCCAGCTCGCGCTGGGTGAGGGCCTCGTAGGTGATGGTGGAGCCGAGCTCCTGCTGGCGGGTCTGGTAGCCCAGGGCATCCAGCAGCTGGGCGGCCAGGGCGCTCTTGACGGTCACGCCGGGCCAGGCGGGCACGGAGAAGCGCACCTGGGCGGGCTCATCGGCCAGGGCAGCGGAGCTCCAGGCCAGCGGGGCGGCCAGCAGGGCACCGGCCAGGGCAAGGGTCACGGGGCGATCGAGCGCTTTCATCGGGTCTCCTTGGCAGGTCATGCCATGAACGAACATGGCCAAGACCTTATCTCCCGGCGCCGTTTAAGGCAAAGATCGCCCCGCCGGGAGCACAGAGAAGGGTCAGTCCCCCATCTGGCCGAGCAGGTCGACCTGCACGACCTCGATCCAGTAGCCGTCGGCGTCCTTGACGAAGACCACGTCCTTCATCTTGCCCTGGTCGCCGCGCTTGACGAAGGTGACGTCGTTGGCGTCGAACCAGGCCTGGGCGGCCTCGAGGTCCGGCACGCTGAAGCAGATATGGCCGAAGCCCTGGGGCTCGGCATTGCCGTCGTGGTAGGCGAAGTCCTGCTGCTCCTCGGTGCCCCAGTTATGGGTCAGCTCGAGCACCCCGCGCTGGCTGAAGGTCCAGACGGTGCGCTCGCCTGTCTCCTCCGGGACGCGCTCGCCGGGTTCCGGCCGCGCCAGGAAGTAGAGCGAGAACTGCATCTCCTCGAAGTCGAGCCGACGCAGTACCCGCATGCCGAAGACGCGGGTATAGAAGGCCAGCGCCTTCTCCGGGTCCTTGACCCGCAGCATGGTGTGGTTGAGGCGAAAGCCCTCGCTATCCGCGGTGGGCGCCTGTACGCCGGGGTGCTGCTCTCCCTGGAAGCTCATGGGGACTCCCTCTCGCAGGGGTGGATGATCGACATGTGCTGACGTGAGGGCGGCCGGCGCGCTTTTCCACCCCGCCGGATGGGCCTCGCCCGGCAACGCTGGCCGCCACTCCCTTTATAAGCCATATACATATATTGCATTCAACGCCTCGATCTCAGTCACCGCCAGCGGGAAACACGCTTGATATGGGCGAAACGCCTTCTACACTAGTTGTACATCCATGACCCCCCACGAGGCAGTCCCATGTCCATCCCGGCCTATCAACTGGGTGACCACGTCACCCTGAAGCAGATCGCCAATGCCGTCGCCCATGGCCTCACGCCGATCGTCGAGGTCGAGTCGATGGATGGCATCTATACGGTGCGCTTCCATCACGCCAACGACGTCTCGGAGCTCTCCGACAACCAGGGGCATACCCGCACCTTCCTTGGCACCGGGGAGATCCGCGACCTGCTCGGCGGCATCGGCCTGACCCATGGCGTGCTGACCTGGGGCGACCAGTGCGGCGACGAGATGATCGGCGTTCCGGGCCATGCCCTCTCGCCGGACGAACTGCTCGCCAGCGGCACACGCATCGCCTTTCGCTGATGCAAGCCAAGGGGTAGGCTGACGGCATGCCCCCCGTGAGTGAGCCGGTGATGCCCGTGATACCCACCCTGCCCCGCCCTGCGACCGGCCATGCACTGCCGATGGCGAGCCTTCGTGTGCTGGTCATGCTGCTGCTGGCCACCGTGCTTTCCGGCTGTGCGGGCCGGGAGCTCGCCACCCGCGACGCGCCGGGGGAGCTCTCCATCGACCGGGCGCTGATCCTCGCCGAGGCCAGGCGCGCCCTGGGTACTCCCTACCGCCTGGGTGGCACCACGGAGCGCGGCATGGACTGCTCGGGGCTGGTGCAGCGAGCCTACTCCCGGGCCGGCATCCGCGTGCCGCGCACCTCCCGGGAACAGTTCGAGGCCCTGCCGCGGGTCGACGAGGCGCGCCCCGGCGACCTGCTGTTCTTCGCCACCGCAGGGGGGCGCAAGGCGAGCCACGTGGGCATCTACTTGGGCGACGGCGAGATGATTCACGCCCCGGGGCGGGGTCGCCGGGTCACCACTACCGCCCTGGCGCTGGACTACTGGCAGGAGCGCTTCCTGGGTGCCGCCGCGCCCGCCCCCTGACGCGCGGCCGAGGGAGGCAGGGGACGCCGCATCAAATAACATATGTGTATAAAAAATTCTTACATATAAATATTTCAGGCATAAGAGCCCCAGGCGCTAGGATGAAGGGTCTTGATTCACGCCCGGAGAGAGCCCATGTCCCGCGTCCCCCGTCTGCTCGCCCCGCTGCTGGCCCTGCTGCTCGTCGCCGGCCCGGCGCAGGCCGCCGACCCCACCACCCGCCTTGAGGTGGGCTACATGCCGATCCTGCCGGTCGCCCAGCTGTTCGTCATGGAAGGCGAGGGCTGGACCACCGAGGCCGGCCTCGAGCTCGAGCTGACCCGCTTCTCCAGCGGCCCGGCCATGGTTCAGGCCCTGGCCTCAGGCGAGCTTGACGTCATGTACTTCGGCATCGGCCCGGCCATGGTCGCCCGCGCCAACGGCGTGCCAATCAAGGTGCTGGCGGCCAGTATCCGCGAACAGATCGGCCTGGTGGCCCGCGGCGAGCTGGCCGAGGCCTTCGCTCGTGTCGAGGACCCCGCCGAGGCCATCGCCCGCTTCACCGAAGCACAGGGCCGCAAGCCGCAGATCGCCACCTTCCCCCGCGGCTCGGTGCCTGACACCGTGCTGCGCTACTGGCTGGTCGAGCAACTGGGCGTGGGCGCAGAGGCCGTGGAGATCGTCGCCATGGGCGCCGACCGGGTCCAGCAGGCGCTGCTGGCCGGGGCGGTGGATGGCGCATCTATCCTCGAGCCTATCCTCACCACCGTGCAGGAACGCGACGACAGCGCCCGGGTCGTGGCCCGGGCCGACGAGATGCTGCCCGGCCAGCCCGGCGCCGTGCTGGCGGCCCGCGAGAGTGCCCTGGCGGACCACCCGGAGGCGATGCGCGCCCTGATGGCCCTGCACCTGCGCGCGACCGAGGTACTGCGCGAGGACCCCGCCCGAGCCGCACCCCATGTCCGGGAGTTCGTCGGCAAGCGACTGATCGGGCTCGATACCGTGGAGGCCGCCCTGCGCTCGCCCTCCTCGAACTACCTCGCCGACCCCCATGCCATCCTTGAAGCCACCCGCACCATGCATGACTTCCAGGCCGCCCAGGGCACGCTCAGGAAGCGCGTCGACCTGGATGCACTGTTCGACACCGACCTCCACGATGCGGTGGCCGAGGAGCACGCAGGATCATGACACTGTTGCTGTCGCGCTATCGCCGCAGCCTGCTCGGCGCCCTGGGCCTGGGGACCTTCCTGCTGCTGTGGGAACTGGCCCTGCGCAGCGCTCTGCTGCCCGACAGCCTGGTGCCGCTACCCTCGGCGATCCCCGGGGTGCTGGCCGCCGAGATCGCCGACGGCATCTGGCTCGACGTGGTGATGGCGAGCCTCGCCCACTACAGCGTGGGCCTGCTGCTGGGCTCGCTGCTGGGCATCACCGTGGGCGTGTCGGCGGCGCTACTGCCGGCCGTCGACGCCCTGCACGCCTGGCTGGCCCGGCTACTGCGCCCCATTCCGCCGCTGGCCTGGATCCCCTTCGCCATCATCTGGTTCGGCATCAACCCCTCGGCGGCGGCCTTCATCATCAGCATCGGCGTGTTCTGGATCAACTATTTCGCCAGCTACAGCGCGGTGCGCTCGGTAGACCCGGGCTATGACGAGGTTGCCCGAGCCTTCGGCCAGGGCGGTTTCCTGGCCCGGCTGGCCAAGGTCAGCCTGCCGGCGGCGGCACCGGGCATCCTCGGCGGCCTGCGCGCCGGCCTGGGCCAGGGCTGGATGACGGTGGTGGCCGCCGAGCTGTTCGGCATCCCGGGCATCGGCCAGCGCATGATGGAGGCGTCCAGCCTGCTCGCCACCGACATCGTGGTGGTCTACATGCTGACCATCGCCGGGCTCTATGCGGCCTTCGACTTCCTGTTCATGACCCTGCAGCGCCGGCTGCTCAGGTGGCAGCCATGACCGCCTCCCAGACGACCCTGCCCCCGGTGCTTCGCGCGCGAGGCATCCGGCTGGGCTTCAGCGGCACGCCAGTACTCGCGGGCGTCGACCTCGACCTGCACCCTCGAGAGTTCGTCGCCGTGGTGGGCGCCTCGGGGGTCGGCAAGTCGACCCTGCTGCGCGCCCTGGCCGGCCTGCTCGCCCCCCAGGAGGGCACGGTCGAGATTCCCGAGGGCAGGGCCCGCGACACCCGGGCCTGGTCGATGGTCTTCCAGGCACCGCGGCTCTTCCCCTGGCGTCGCGTGCGCGCCAACGTGGAACTGGGCCTGGAAGGGTTGGCTCTCTCCCGGGCCGAGCGACGGCAGCGGGCGCTGGAGCCCCTGGCGCTGGTGGGGCTGGAGGGGCTCGCCGAGCGCTGGCCGCATACCCTGTCGGGCGGCCAGCAGCAGCGGGTGGGCATCGCCCGGGCCCTGGCCGTGCGCCCGCGGGTGCTGTTCATGGACGAACCCTTCTCGGCGCTGGACGCCATCACCCGGCGCCGCCTCCAGCAGGAGCTGGTCGACCTGCGCCGCCGTACCGAGGCCGCCATCGTCTTCGTCACCCACGACATCGAGGAGGCCGTGCTGCTCGCCGACCGGGTGATAGTGCTGGGCGGCCAAGCACCGGATCGGCCGGCAGGGGTGGTGGAGACCCTCAATATCCCGCTGCCGTTGGACGACCGCCGCGACCACCCGGACTTTGCCGACTGCCTGCAGGCCGTCGAGCGCCATATCGGGGCCGCCCACTGACGTTCCCCCCCCCACACTCCCGAGAACCAGGAGGCCCCATGGCCGCGCTGCGCGTCCTGCTGCATGCCCCCACCGCCGAGGCCCTCGCCCGGGCACGGCGCAACGCCCGCAACCTGGGCAAGGCCCGTCCCGATGCCGAGGTGCTGATCCTGGCCAACGCGGGGGCGGTGGCCGCGGCCCTGGCGACCCCCGACGAGACCGACCCCCTGCTGCGGCTGTGCCGCAACTCGCTGGCCGCCCAGGGGCTCGACAACAGCGCAAGCCTCGCGGAGGTCGAGGCGGCGGTGGTCACCCTGGCCGAGCGGCAGGCCGAGGGTTGGGCCTATATCCGCGCCTGAACCGGCGGGGGCAAAGCGTCCGGCGCTCCCTTAAGCGGGCGTTAAGTTGCCGGGGCCAGAGTATCGGGGAAACGTCATGGAGACGCCCCGATGCGATGCTCAGACCCCCTGCCCTCCCTCACGCCATGCCGGCAGCCGCCGATGGGCCTGTGCCCGCCACGGCTGGCCTGGCGCGAGGCCCACCACTGGCGCGAGCGACGCCGCCTGGAACAGCTCGTGCGCCGCCGCTTCGCCACCGAGCACGGTGCCCGCATCGGCCACTTCCTGCCGCGCCTGTTCGGGCTCTGGCAGGCCGACACTCCCGTGGCGGCGGTGGGCATGCGCGCCGCCGCCAGAGGGCCGCTGTTCCAGGAGCACTACCTGGACGACAGCGCCGAGACCTTCCTCTCCCGCCGCCTCGGCCGGGCGACGTCCCGCGACGAGATCGCCGAGATCGGCAACCTGGCGAGCCAGCGACCGGGCCTGCAGCGTCCGCTCTACCTCCACCTGGTGGACCAGCTGGCGGCAGAGGGCATCGCCTGGCTGCTGTTCACCGCCACGCCCGAGGTCCACAACGGCATCCGACGGCTGGGTCTCGAGCTCCACCCGCTGATGCCCGCCGACCCGGCCCGCCTGGGGGCCGACCAGGCCGAGTGGGGTCGCTACTACGACCGCCACCCCTGGGTGATGGCCGGCGACCTGCGCCGGGCCCATCGGGACCTCGTCGACCGCGGCCTGCTGCCGCTCGCAGACCCGGCGGAGGTAACCGATGCCCGGTTCGCCTGAGGCCCTCCTCGCGCAGCTGGCCCGCCACGCCACCGACGACCCCGAGCGCCCGGCCCTGGATGACGGCCACCGCCGAGTCACCTTCGCCGAGCTGCCGGCCGAGGTCGAGGCCCGACGGCAACGCCTGGACGCCGCCGGAGCAGAGCGGGTCGCCCTGGCCCTGGACAACGGCATCGACTGGGCCCTCTGGGACCTGGC
>NZ_JAWSUJ010000074.1:12453-20891 GCF_033549285.1 Halomonas sp. | reverse complement strand
GGGCCGGCCGAGCCGCCAGCGGCGATCGCCGATCCTGCCCTCCAGGCCCTGGCCGGGGCGGCTGAGCACCTCCCCGGCCGAGAGGGTGGCCTCGCGGTAGGGGCGAAAGGCCCGCGCGATGGGGTGTTCCGACTGGGCCTCCAGGGCGGCCGCGACGCTTCGTGCACGCGCCTCGTCGAGCGCGCCGTCCGGGGCGTCGATCGGACGGGTCTCGACCAGGCTTATCTCGCCGCTGGTCAGGGTGCCGGTCTTGTCGAAGATCACCCGGTCGAGCTGGGAGAGCATCTCCAGGGCATCGGCACGGGTGATCAGCACGCCGCGACGATGCAGGCGGCCATGGCCGGCGGTCAAGGCCGTGGGGGTGGCCAGCGCCAGGGCGCAGGGACAGGTGACCACCAGCACCGACAGGGTGACCCAGAGCATGCGGTCCGGGTCGATGAACCACCAGGCGAGCGCCACCCCGACCGAGATGATCAGCACCTGCAGCACGAAGTGGTGGGCCATGCGCGCCGCCAGCTGGGCGATGCGAGGGCGGCTGGCGAAGGCGCGGTCGGTGAGGTCAACGATGCTGGCGACCCGGGCGTCGGCGCCGGCATGGGTGACGCGCACCGTCAACGGGCTCTCGATGTTCTGGCTGCCGCCGGTCACGCGGTCACCGACCCCGCGGGTCACCGGCAGGTACTCCCCGGTGAGCATGGACTCGTCGAGGCTCGACTCGCCGGACTCGATCACCCCGTCGGCCGGCACGCCATGGCCGGGCTTGACCAGCACCCGGTCGCCGGCGGCGAGCTCGCTGGCGGGCAGGATGCGCTCCTCGCCCGCCTCGGTGAGGCGAATCGCCGAGAGGGGCAGGGCGTCGGACAGGGCGTTGCCGCTGTGGCCGCTGCGGCGTCGGGCGCGGCCTTCCACGTAGCGGCCGAAGAGCAGGAAGAAGGTGAACATGGCCACCGAGTCGAAATAGACGTCGCCGTGGCCGGCGATCACCGCATAGCCGCTGGCCAGGTAGGCGCCGCCGATGGCCAGCGATACCGTCACGTCCATGCCCAGGACCCGGGTCTGCAGGTCGCGCAGGGCGCCCGCGAAGAAGGGCTGGGCCGAGAAGAGCACCACCGGGGTGGCCAGGGCGAAGGAGAGCCAGTGGAAGAGGGCCAGGAAGTCGGCGCTGATCTCGTCGGGACCGGCCACGTAGATGGGGATCGAGAACATCATCACCTGCATCATGCCCACGGCGGCGACGATCAGGCGGCGCACGTTCATGCGCTCCTCGTGCTGCAGGCGCTGCTGCGCCGCATCGGGTTCCCAGGGCTGGGCGGGGTAGCCGATGGCCGCCATCTCGGCGAGGATCCGCGACAGGGCGACCCGCTCGGGATCCCAGCTGACCCGCAGGCGGTGATGGGTGAGGTTGACGGCGCTGGCGGTGATCCCCTCCAGGGCATTGAGGCGGTGCTCGATCAGCCAGGCGCAGGCCGCACAGGTGATGCCGTCCACGGCCAGGGTGGCATGCACGGTCCCGTCGTCACCCTCGGGATGCACGAAGCGCGCCTGCAGCCCCGGGTCGTCGAACACCGCCCAGGTCTCGGCCCGGGCCGCCTGGCGGTCGTCCGGTCGCTCCGGCAGCTCGGTGCGGAAGCGGTAGTAGCTCGCCAGGCCGCCATCGACGATGGCATGGGCCACGGCCTCGCAGCCGGGGCAGCAGAGCGGGTGGCGCACCTCGTCGAGGGTGATCGACCAGGGCGCACCCTCCGGCACCCGGCTGCCGCAGTGGTAGCAGTCGGGGGCCGCGTCAGGCGTCTGGGGGCTATGGGTCATGGCGTCTCGTGGGATGGCGCTAGAGGCCGGGAACCAGGGCGATCTCGTCGTCGCTGGGGAAGCGGGCCTCGCCGGTCAGGCGCCATTCGGCGTCCCGGCCCTCGGCGGGCTGCAGCTGCAGGTACCAGCGGTAGGTCAGCGGTTCGTCGATCATCCCCACGTAGCGCCCGTTGCGGACATGCTCCAGGGTCAGCGAGCGGTCGCGGTGGCTGTCGGTGGGAAAGACCAGCGCCAGGTGGAGGCGCTCGGGACGGCGCTCCCCCTGCAGGTCGACGACGATGTCGCCGGTGCGGGGGTCGGCACGCATCACCGCCTCCAGGCCCAGTGACTGGGCGTGCTCCTGTTTTGCCAGCTGCTCGTTGATGGCCAGGCCCCGCTTGTAGTAGTCACCGCCCACCGAGCCGTCATAGTAGCGGATCGACAGGGTCAGGTAGACCAGGCTGAAGGTCACCGAGGAGGCCAGCAGGCCGATCAGGAACCAGGGCCAGAACTGCTTGTACCAGGGCGGGATGCTCTCGTGTTCCGCACTCATCAGCGGGTCTCTCCTATGAAGCGGCTGTCGCGCTCGATGGCGATGTCGGCATCCTGGGCTTCCAGCCGCAGGATGATCTCGGCGCTGGGCCGGTCGATGGCCCCGGGGGGGACGCTTGCCTGGATCACCAGCTGGCGCGAGTCGCCGGCGGGCACGCTGACCTCATGGGTGTCCAGGGTCAGGCCGGGCAGGCCGGAGGCCTCCAGCCGGTAGACATGCGCCTGGCTGTCGAGGTTGCGCACCGTCAGGGTATAGACGTTGCTGATGCGCCCGTCGCGGGTCATCTGGAACAGCTGGTTGCGCTCGCGCTCCACGTCGAAGCCCAGGGGGGTTCGGTCTGCCACCGCCCAGGCGAAGACGCCGATCATCACCACCAGGGCGGCCAGGTAGCCCATCAGGCGCGGCCGCAAGATGTGCGTCGGCTTGCCCTCCAGGGCGTTCTCGGTGGTGTAGCGGATCAGGCCGCGGGGATAGCCCATCTTGTCCATCACGCTGTCGCAGGCGTCGATGCAGGCCGCGCAGGTGATGCACTCGTACTGGAGGCCGTCACGGATGTCGATGCCGGTGGGGCAGACCTGCACGCAGAGGTCGCAGTCGATGCAGTCGCCGTGGCCGGACTCACGCGCCTCGGCGTGGGAGAGGCTCTTCTTGCGCGGGCCGCGAGGCTCGCCGCGAGCGGTGTCGTAGGAGACGATCAGGGTGTCGCGGTCGAACATTACCGACTGGAAACGCGCATAGGGGCACATGTAGATGCACACCTGCTCGCGCAGCCAGCCGGCGTTGAGGTAGGTGAAGACCAGGAAGAAACCGACCCAGAAGTAGGACCAGCCGTGGGCCTCGAGGGTCGGCAGTTCCACCACCAGGTCGCGGATGGGGGTGAAGTAGCCGACGAAGGTGACCCCGGTGGCCAGGGCGATCAGCAGCCAGATGGCGTGCTTGGCGGACTTGCGCCACAGCTTGTCGCGGGTCATCGGCTGCTTGTCGAGCTTGATGCGGCGGTTGCGCGACCCCTCCAGGCGATGCTCGACCCAGATGAACAGGAAGGTCCAGACGCTCTGCGGGCAGGTGTAGCCGCACCAGACCCGGCCGGCGAACACCGTGATGAAGAACAGGCCGAAGGCGCAGATGATCAGCAGCCAGGAGAGCAGCATGAACTCCTGGGGATAGAAGGTCGCCGAGAAGATGTGGAACTCGCGTCCCGGCAGGTCGAACCAGATGGCCGGACGATCCCCCCAGGGCACCCAGGGCAGCAGGAAGAAGGCCAGCATCAGGGCCCAGTTGGACGTGCGGCGCAGGCGCTGGAAGACCCCCTTGATCTCGCGCACGTAGATATGGCGCCGGCTGGCGTACATCTGCTGGGTGACCGCTTCCCGGGGCGTGTGATGCTCCACGGGATCCGGGGTGACATCGCGGGTCGGGATCTTTTCACTCATGGCAGGCTCACGGCTGGCAGGGGGCAGGACCGGGCAAGGGGCCGCTGCGGGTGCGTCCATTGTATCGAGCTGGCCGCATAACGAGAAAGGGTGCGACCGGAGGCCGCACCCTTTCTTGCCGCAGGTCGTCGCTTCAGTCGTCCTGACTCAGGCTGTAGACATAGGCGGCGACGAGGTGGACCTTGTCCTCGCCGATATAGGCGGCCTGGGCCGGCATGTGGCCATTGCGGCCGTTGCGCAGGGTCTGGCGCACCGAGTCGCCCAGCGACTGGCCGGGTGCCTGGTAGAGCCAGGCATCGTCGGTCAGGTTGGGCGCGCCCAGGGCCTGGTTGCCGGTGCCGTCGGGGCTGTGGCAGGCGGCGCACACCGAGGCGAACACCGCGGCACCCTGCTCGGCGCGCCCTTCGTCCTCGGCATTGCCGGAGAGCGACAGCACGTGCTGGGTGACGTTCTCGATGTTCTCGCTGCCCAGCTGCTGCCAGGAGGGCATCAGGCCGTTGCGGCCGTTGGCGATGGTATGGACGATGTTCTCCGGCTCGCCACCATAGAGCCAGGCGTCATCGGTCAGGTTGGGGAAGCCATAGCCCCCCTGGGCGCCCGAACCGTGGCAGACCGCGCAGTTGTTGAGGTAGATGCGCTCGGCGACCTGCATGGCTTCGCCGTCCCTGGCCAGTTCCGGGATCGGGACCTCCTGGTACTGGGCAAAGATCGGGGCGAAGCGCTCCTCGGCACGGGCCACCTCCTCCTCCCATTGGCTCTCCTGGCTCCAGCCCAGCACGCCGGCGAAGTTGCCCAGCCCCGGGTAGAGCACCAGGTAGCCCAGGGCGAAGATCACCGTGCCCACGTAGAGCTGGAACCACCAGCGGGGCAGCGGGTTGTCGTACTCCTCGATCCCGTCGGCGGCATGGCCGGTGGTATCCACGTTGCCTTCGGCATCGGGGGTCTTGTCGGTCTTGCGGTTGGCGTAGAGCAGCCAGAAGGCAATCCCGATGGAGCCCAGCGTGATGACGATGATCCAGGCACTCCAGAAGCTGGAAAGGGAGTCACCCCAAAGATTATTCATGTGTTCCTGTCTCCCCTGTCATGGCGGGAATCGGTCTCGCGCGAGGCGCTCGTGTCACGGTTCGCCGGTGCATCATCCTCGTCGGCGAAGGGCAACTGGGCCGCCTCGTCGAAGTCCTTCTTGCGTCGCTTCGAGTAGGCCCACAGGGTGAGCCCGATGAAGGCGATGATCAGGATGCCCGTGATGATGCCGCGAAAGGTCCCGGTATCCATAGTCAGCGCGTGCCCTCGAGCACGGTGCCAAGCTGTTGCAGATAGGCGACCAGCGCGGTGATCTCCTGCTCGCCGCGCACCTCGCGGGTGGCGTTCTCTATCTGCTCGTCGGTATAGGGCACGCCGAGGGCCCGCAGGGCGCGCATCTTCTTCGGCGTGTCCTGGCCATCCAGGGTGTTCTCGAACAGCCACGGATAGGCGGGCATGACCGACTCCGGCACCACGTCACGCGGGTTGTAGAGGTGGGCGCGGTGCCAGTCGTCGCTGTAGCGGCCGCCGACGCGGGCCAGGTCCGGCCCGGTGCGCTTGGAGCCCCACAGGAAGTTGTGGTCGTAGACCGACTCGCCGGCCACGCTGTAGTGGCCGTAGCGCTCGGTCTCGGCCCGGAAGGGGCGGACCATCTGCGAGTGGCAGCCGACGCAGCCCTCGCGGCGATAGATGTCGCGGCCTTCCAGTTCCAGTGCGGAGAGCGGCTCGAGCCCCTCGACGGGTTCGGTCGTCTGCTTCTGGAAGAACAGCGGCACGACCTCGGCCAGGCCGCCGAAACTGATCACCACCAGGATCAGTACGGCAAGCAGGCCGACGTTCTTTTCGACGATCTCGTGTCTCATTGGTGTCGGTTTCCCCGTTGGCTCAGGCAGTCTGCGGAATCGGCTGACGGGCGCCTTCGCCGCGCCGGACAGTCATGAAGACGTTGAAGGCCATGATCAGCATGCCGGTGACCCAGCACAGGCCGCCGATCAGGCGCACGATGTAGCCCGGGCCGCTGGCCTCCACGGATTCGACGAAGGTGTACATCAGGGTGCCGTCGGGGTTGATGGCGCGCCACATCAGGCCCTGCAGGATGCCGTTGACCCACATGGAGGCGATGTAGAGCACGGTGCCGATGGTAGCCAGCCAGAAGTGCACGGCGATCAGGTTCACCGAGTGCATCTCGGTGCGGCCGAACAGGCGCGGGATCAGGTGGTACATGGAACCGATGGTGATCATCGCCACCCAGCCCAGGGCGCCGGCATGCACGTGGCCGATGGTCCAGTCGGTGTAGTGGGAGAGGGCGTTGACGGTCTTCACCGCCATCATCGGCCCCTCGAAGGTGGACATGCCGTAGAAGGAGAGGGCGACCACCAGGAAGCGCAGGGTCGGGTCGGTGCGCAGCTTATGCCAGGCGCCGGAGAGGGTCATCATGCCGTTGATCATGCCGCCCCAGGAGGGGGCCAGCAGGATGATCGACATGATCATGCCCAGCGACTGGGCCCAGTTGGGCAGGGCGGTGTAGTGCAGGTGGTGCGGGCCGGCCCACATGTAGACCATGATCAGCGCCCAGAAGTGGACGATGGAGAGGCGGTAGGAGTAGACCGGGCGCTCGGCCTGCTTGGGCACGAAGTAGTACATCATCCCCAGGAAGCCGGCGGTCAGGAAGAAGCCCACCGCGTTGTGGCCGTACCACCACTGCACCATGGCGTCGATGGCGCCGGCGTAGATGGAGGTGGAGTACATGGGCGTGACCGGGATGGCGGCGTTGTTGACGATGTGCAGCACCGCCACGGTCAGGATGAAGGCGGCGAAGAACCAGTTGGCCACGTAGATGTGGGAGGTCTTGCGCAGCTTGATGGTGCCCAGGAAGACGATGGCATAGCTGATCCAGACCACGGCGATCAGGATGTTGATCGGCCACTCCAGCTCGGCATACTCCTTGGTGGTGGTATAGCCCAGCGGCAACGAGACCACCGCCGAGACGATCACCGCCTGCCAGCCCCAGAAGGTGAAGGCCGCCAGCTTGTCGCCGAACAGCCGCGTCTGGCAGGTGCGCTGCACCACGTAGTAGGAGGTGGCGAACAGTGCCGAGCCGCCGAAGGCGAAGATCACGGCGTTGGTGTGAAGGGGGCGCAGGCGGCCGAAGCTCGTCCACGGCAGTCCCAGGTTCAGTTCCGGCCATACCAGCTGTGCGGCAAGGATGACACCGAGGGTCATGCCCACGATGCCCCACACCACCGTCATGATCGCGAACTGCCGAACTACCTTGTAGTTGTAGGTCGGGTGTTCAAATGCTGTGCTCATGTCAGGATCCCATCGAACGCGGTTTGGGGGTGTCCCGCGGCATTCTGCCTCGGGGCGACCTCCGCAGGATGATGCAGGTCTATAACCATTGCCGATTCTAGCGCAGGCGTGCGACAAGCTGAACACGCCAATATGTTGATTCATGAACCCGAAGGGGCTGAAATTGTCAGACTATTCTTGTCGGGATTTGCCGCCTGTCGACCGCCACTCCCTGCACCGCTTGCTGCGGGATGGCGAGTCCGGCGCCTGGATCATCGAGGGCCTCGGCCCCCTGGAAGTGCGTGGAGCGTGTCGGGTGGGCCGGCTGCTGATGGCTCACGGCGCCGGTGCGGGACAGGATTCAACCTTTCTGCAACGGTTGCGTGAGGCACTGGCCGAAGTGGGGGTGCAGACACTGTCCTTCGAGTTCGCCTACCTGCAGCAGATGCGTCGCGAGGGCCGCCGTCGGCCGCCGCCAAGGGTCGATCGCCTGGTCGATGAACTGGCCCATTGGTGCGACAGCGTGTCGCACCGCGACCTTCCGCTACCCTGGCTGGGGGGCAAGTCGATGGGCGGACGCGTCGCCAGCCTGCTCGCGGCCCGCGACGGCGCTGCCGGCCTGGTGCTGTGCGGTTACCCCTTCCATCCGCCCGGCAAGCCCGAGCGCCTGCGGCTCTCTCACTGGCCGCTGCTGGGCTGTCCGACCCTGGTGGTGCAGGGCAGTCGAGACCCCTTCGGGACCCGTGACGAGGTGGCGGGCTATGAACTCCCCGACGCGGCGCGGCTTCACTGGCTCGAGGACGGCGACCATGACTGGAAGCCACGCCGCGCCTCGGGCAGGACCCAGGCGGAGCTGATCGACGAGGGGGCGGCAGCGATCGCCGCCTTCATGGCTGCCCACCCCTGAGACGCCCGTGTCACGTGCGGTACGGGCAAGTCGATGAAAGGGCGATGGTTCTTCGCTCTGGGGAAGCGCTTCCTGGCGATGCGAAAAGCGTTGACATTGGTCGGGGCCGCTGTAGAATGCAGCGCCACGTGACCGGGGGTGGTTAGCTCAGCTGGGAGAGCACCAGCCTTACAAGCTGGGGGTCACAGGTTCGAACCCTGTACCACCCACCATCGCCTCGGCGATGCCCGATCATGTCGCAGGAAGAGAGCAGCGGACCGGTAGTTCAGTTGGTTAGAATGCCGGCCTGTCACGCCGGAGGTCGCGGGTTCGAGTCCCGTCCGGTCCGCCATCGTCTTCCCCGTCGCAGGTCATCTTGCGGACCGGTAGTTCAGTTGGTTAGAATGCCGGCCTGTCACGCCGGAGGTCGCGGGTTCGAGTCCCGTCCGGTCCGCCATGATGGCAT
>NZ_JAWSUJ010000074.1:0-12361 GCF_033549285.1 Halomonas sp. | reverse complement strand
ACCGGTAGTTCAGTTGGTTAGAATGCCGGCCTGTCACGCCGGAGGTCGCGGGTTCGAGTCCCGTCCGGTCCGCCATCTGCATACGAATTCTTCAGCCCCGAGGCCTTCCAGGCCTCGGGGCTGTCTCGTTGGTGCCAGGCTTCCTCTCCCGCTCCCCGCTATCATTGGTCGATGATCCTTTGCGTCATCCGGCTCGACTATCATACAGTTGTTTGAATTCGATCGCCGTTCCGACCGTGAGGACCCTGCCGTGAGTGCTTATCCCCAGCTGTTCCGCCCCCTGAGGGTCGGCCACCTGACACTGCCCAACCGGGTGCTGATGGGCTCCATGCACACCAACCTCGAGGAGGCGCCGGGCGGCTTCACGCGGCTGGCGGCCTTCTATGCCGAGCGGGCCCGTGAGGGGGTCGGGCTGATCGTCACCGGCGGCATCGCCCCCCTTCCGGAGGGCGCCGTCTTCGAGGGCGCGGCGACTCTCGAGCGCTCCGAGCAGGTGGCGGACCATCGTGAGGTGGTCGAGTCCGTGCACGAGGCCGGCGGGCGCATCTGCCTGCAGATCCTGCACGCCGGGCGCTACGCCTACACGCAGGAGCTGGTGGCGCCCTCGGCGCTCCAGGCCCCCATCAACCCCTTCGTGCCCCGGGAACTCTCCGGCGACGAGGTCGAGGCGCGCATCGAAGCCTACGTGCGCTGCGCGACCCTGGCGCGGGAGGCCGGCTACGATGGCGTCGAGGTGATGGGATCGGAGGGCTACCTGATCAACCAGTTCATCTGTCCGCGCACCAACCATCGCGACGATGCCTGGGGCGGCAGCCTCGAGAACCGCCTCCGCTTCCCGGTGGAGATCGTGAAGCGCATCCGTGAGGTGGTGGGGAGCGACTTCCTGCTGATCTTCCGGCTGTCGATGATCGACCTGGTGGAGGAGGGCAGCACCTTCGAGGAGGTCGTTGCCCTGGGGCGCGCCCTCGAGGCCGCCGGGGTCGATGTGATCAACACCGGCATCGGCTGGCACGAGGCGCGCGTCCCGACCATCGTCACCAGCGTGCCCCGGGCCGCCTTCACCGAGGTGACGCGGCGCATGAAGGCCGAGCTCGGGGTGCCGCTGATCACCACCAACCGCATCAACATGCCGGAGGTCGCGGAGCGGGTGCTCGCCGAGGGGCACGCCGACATGGTCTCCATGGCGCGCCCCTTCCTGGCCGACCCGGCCTGGGTGAGCAAGGCCGCCGCAGGGCGCAGCGAGGAGATCAACACCTGTATCGCCTGCAACCAGGCCTGCCTGGACCAGGTCTTCCTGGGGCGGGTGACTTCCTGCCTGGTCAATCCGCGTGCCTGCCACGAGACGGAGCTGGTGGTCACCCCGGCCGCTGCGCCGCAGGCGATCGCCGTGGTGGGCGGTGGCCCCGCCGGGCTTGCCACCGCGGTCACCGCCGCCGAGCGCGGCCATGCCGTGACCCTCTTCGAGCGAGCAACGGAGCTCGGCGGCCAGTTCAACCATGCGCGGCGGATTCCCGGCAAGGAGGAGTTCCACGAGACCCTGCGCTATTACCGGGTGATGCTCGACAGGCTGGGCGTCACGGTGCGCCTGGGGACCGAGGCGGATGTCCAGACGCTGCGCGACTTCGATGCGGTGGTGCTGGCCACCGGCGTGCGACCGCGCCGGCTCGCGCTGCCGGGCAGCGACCACCCGAAGGTCATCGGCTACCCGACGGCCATCACCCATCCCGAGCGAGTCGGCCGGCGTGTGGCGATCATCGGCGCCGGGGGGATCGGCTTCGATGTGGCGGAGCTGTTGACCCATCCCGGCGACGGCGCGCCGTCGGTCGCGGCCTGGTGCGACGAGTGGGGAGTGGACCTGGGCGTGGCGGGGCGCGGCGGCCTCAAGGCGGCCGAGCGTCCCGTGACGCCCCGCCAGGTCACCCTGCTGCAGCGCAAGACCAGCAGGCCGGGCAAGCGGCTCGGCAAGACCACCGGCTGGGTGCATCGGGCCTCGCTCAGGCATCGCGGGGTCGAGACGCTGGTCGGCTGCGAGTATCTCGGCATCGACGACGAGGGGCTGCATCTTCGCCTCGATGGCGAACCGCGCTGTCTCGAGGTCGATAGCGTGGTGGTCTGCGCCGGCCAGGAGCCGGTGCGAGAGCTGCTTGCGCCGCTCCAGGCGGCCGGGATGGCCGTACATGTCATCGGCGGTGCCGACGAGGCGGCGGAGCTCGATGCCCGCCGGGCCATCGAGCAGGGAACCCGGCTGGCCGCTCGGCTCTGACTCCCGTCGCGGCCATCCTGCCGGTCGCCTGCTCCCGCTCCTGATCCGCTGCCCGCCGGCCGTCGCCGGCGGGCAGCGTCGTTTCAGCGTTTAATCTTTCGTGATTCCTCATGAACCCAGTGGTACTCGCCGGGCTCTGAGGGGTAAGGGCTCGGCTGCGTTGATTGGTGAGGCAAACCGTTATCCGCTGATGCTGTCTACGCTGATGAGACCCACCCCCGGCCTGTCGCCACCATGTCTGAGTGGCCGGGGAACCGGGCATACAGGAGGCATCGATGAGCATCTTCGATCATGTGCAGAACCGCTTCGCTCGCGTCCAGCAGGAAGAGATAAGCCTGCAGGAGTACCTGGAACTCTGCCGCCGGGAGCCCGTGGCCTATGCCACGGCGGCCGAGCGGATGCTGGAGGCCATCGGCGAGCCAGAGGTGATCGATACCGCGAAGGATCCGCGGCTGTCCCGCATCTTCTCCAACAAGGTGATCCGCCGCTATCCGGCCTTCGCCGAGTTCTACGGCATGGAAGAGGCCATCGAGCAGATCGTCGCCTACTTCCGCCATGCCGCCCAGGGCCTCGAGGAGCGCAAGCAGATCCTCTACCTGCTCGGCCCGGTGGGCGGCGGCAAGTCATCCCTGGCCGAGCGGCTCAAGCTGCTGATGGAGAAGGTCCCCTTCTATGCCATCAAGGACTCGCCGGTCTACGAGTCGCCGCTGGGCCTGTTCTCCCCGGAGGAGGATGGCGAGCTGCTCGAGAAGGAGTACGGCATCCCCCAGCGCTACCTCAAGAGCGTGATGTCGCCCTGGGCCGCCAAGCGGCTCAAGGAGTATGGCGGCGATATCTCCCAGTTCCGGGTGGTGCGCCTCTATCCCTCGCGGCTCAACCAGGTCGCCATCTCCAAGACCGAGCCCGGCGACGAGAACAACCAGGACATCTCCTCGCTGGTGGGCAAGGTGGACATCCGCCAGCTCGAGCTCTACTCCCAGGACGACCCGGACGCCTACAGCTTCTCCGGCGGGCTTTGCCGGGCCAACCAGGGGCTGATGGAGTTCGTCGAGATGTTCAAGGCGCCGATCAAGGTGCTGCACCCGCTGCTGACGGCGACCCAGGAGGGCAACTACAACCCCACCGAGGGCATGGGGGCGATCCCCTTCGACGGCGTGGTGCTGGCCCACTCCAACGAGAGCGAGTGGCAGACCTTTCGCAACAACCGCAACAACGAGGCGTTCCTCGACCGGGTCTACATCGTCAAGGTGCCCTACTGCCTGCGGGTCACCGAGGAGATCAACATCTACAGGAAGCTGCTCGAGCACTCCTCGCTGGCCGAGGCGCCCTGTGCGCCGGATACCCTGCGCATGCTCGCCCAGTTTTCGGTGCTCTCGCGGCTCAAGGAACCGGAGAACTCCAGCATCTACTCCAAGATGCGGGTCTATGACGGCGAGAACCTCAAGGACACCGATCCCAAGGCCAAGTCGATCCAGGAGTACCGCGATGCGGCCGGGGTCGACGAGGGCATGGAGGGGCTCTCGACGCGCTTCGCCTTCAAGATCCTCTCCAAGGTGTTCAACTTCGACAACCACGAGGTGGCGGCCAACCCGGTCCACCTGCTCTACGTGCTCGAGCAGCGCCTGGAACAGGAGCAGCTTCCCCGGGAGACCTTCGAGCGCTACCTGCGCTTCATCAAGGAGTTCCTGGCCCCGCGCTACGTCGACTTCATCGGCAAGGAGATCCAGACCGCCTACCTCGAGTCCTACTCCGAGTACGGCCAGAACATCTTCGACCGCTACGTCACCTATGCCGACTTCTGGATCCAGGACCAGGAGTACCGCGACCCCGAGACCGGCGAGTTCCTCGACCGCCAGGCCCTCAACGAGGAGCTGGAGAAGATCGAGAAGCCGGCCGGCATCTCCAACCCCAAGGACTTCCGCCACGAGGTGGTCAACTTCGTGCTGCGGGCGCGTGCCCAGAACAACGGCATGAACCCCAGCTGGCAGTCCTACGAGAAGCTGCGGGGGGTGATCGAGCACAAGATGTTCGCCAACACCGAGGAACTGTTGCCGGTGATCTCCTTCAATGCCAAGGCCTCGACGGCAGACCAGAAGAAGCACGAGGACTTCGTGGCGCGCATGGTCGACCGTGGCTACACCGAGAAGCAGGTGCGGCTGCTCTCCGAGTGGTACCTGCGGGTACGCAAGTCGCAGTAGGCCGAGGAGGTCGTCATGACCTATTTCATCGATCGTCGAGCCAATGCCAAGCACAAGAGCGCGGTCAACCGTCAGCGCTTCCTCGACCGCTACCGCACCCATATCAAGCGCTCGGTGGAAGAGGCGGTGAACCGTCGCTCGATCACCGACATGGAGCGTGGCGAGAAGGTCTCGATTCCCTCCCGGGACATCTCCGAACCGGTCTTCCAGCACGGCCCGGGGGGCAAGCGCGCCATCGTCGCGCCAGGCAACAAGGAATTCGTCGAGGGGGACCGGCTGCGCCGCCCCGGCGGCGGGGGTGGCGACGGTGCCGGGGAGGGGGGCGCCTCCAACCAGGGTGAGGGCATGGACGAGTTCGCCTTCACCCTGAGCCGCGAGGAGTTCCTCGACTTCGTCTTCGACGGCCTGGAGCTGCCCCATCTGGAGCGCAAGAACCTGGTGGACCTCGACGAGGTGCGCCCGGTGCGTGCCGGGGTGTCGAAGGAGGGAGTGCCGGCACGCATCAATATCGTGCGCTCCATGCGCGAGGCCCAGGCCCGGCGGATCGCCATGCGGGCGCCAATCCGTCGTGCCCTGCGCGAGGCCATGGAGGCGTTGGCCGAGGAGGAGCGCAAGGACCCGGTGCTGCGCAACCCGGCGCGAATCACCGAGCTCAAGGCGGAGATCGAGCGCCTGGAGAAGCGCCTGGAGGCGGTGCCCTTCATCGATACCTACGACCTGCGCTACAACAACCTGGTCGACCAGCCGCAGCCCTCGAGCAAGGCGGTGATGTTCTGCGTGATGGATGTCTCGGGCTCCATGACCCAGGCCCACAAGGACATCGCCAAGCGCTTCTTCCTGCTCCTCTACCTCTTCCTCGAGCGCAACTACGAGAAGGTCGAGCTGGTCTTCGTGCGCCACCATACGGCGGCCAAGGAGGTCGACGAGGAGGAGTTCTTCTATTCCCGGGAGACCGGCGGCACCATCGTCTCCAGCGCCCTGACGCTGGTCGACGAGATCATCGAGGCGCGCTACCCCCCGGGGCAGTGGAACCTCTATGTGGCGCAGGCCTCGGACGGCGACAACTGGGACGATGACTCCATCACCTGTCGCGACCTGCTCGTCGAGCGCCTGATGCCAAGGCTGCAGTACTTCACCTATGTGGAGATCACCCCGCATGCCCACCAGGCACTTTGGGAGGAGTACGAGCGGGTGGAGGCCGAGTACCCCGAGCGCTTCGCCATGCGCCAGATCGTCGAGGCCGGGGACATCTATCCGGTCTTCCGCGAGCTGTTCAAGCGCCGCATTGCCGGCACTTGACCACCAGAGCAGGCGGCCCGAGGAGGCAGCATGACCCGACGCAAGCCCATCGCCACCGGTTCCGACTGGAACTTCGAGATCCTCGACGCCTTCGAGGAGGAGATTGCACGCCTGGCGGACGAGTATCGCCTGGATACCTATCCCAACCAGATCGAGGTCATCACTACCGAGCAGATGATGGATGCCTATGCCAGCGTGGGTATGCCGGTGGGCTATCACCACTGGTCCTTCGGCAAGCAGTTCCTGGCCGTGGAGCAGGCCTATCGCCGCGGCCAGATGGGGCTGGCCTACGAACTGGTGATCAACTCCGACCCCTGCATCGCCTACCTGATGGAGGAGAACACCCTGATGATGCAGGTGCTGGTCATGGCCCACGCCTGCTATGGCCACAACTCCTTCTTCAAGGGCAACTACCTGTTCCGCACCTGGACCGATGCCTCCTCCATCGTCGACTACCTGGTGTTTGCCCGTAAGTACATCAGCGAGTGCGAGGAGCGCCACGGCGTGGCCGCGGTGGAACAGCTGCTGGATGCCTGCCACGCCCTGCAGAATTACGGCGTCGATCGCTACAAGCGCCCCTCACCGATCTCCGCCGCCGAGGAGGCGCGGCGCCAGAAGGAGCGCGAGGCGCACCTCCAGGCCCAGGTCAACACCCTGTGGCGCACCATCCCGGGTCGCCCGCGCGGGGATGCGCTGCCCGGCATGGCCGACGAGGAGGACCCGCTGGGTCTTCACGAGGGTGGCCGCTATCCCCCTGAGCCCCAGGAGAACCTGCTCTACTTCATCGAGAAGAACGCCCCGCTGCTGGCGCCGTGGCAGCGTGAGGTGGTGCGCATCGTGCGCAAGCTGGCCCAGTACTTCTATCCCCAGCGCCAGACCCAGGTGATGAACGAGGGCTGGGCCACCTTCTGGCACTACACCCTGATGAACCGGCTCTTCGACGAGGGTCTGGTGGATGAGGGGCTGATGCTGGAGTTCCTGCAGTCGCATACCGCGGTGGTCAACCAGCCGGCCTTCGACAGCCCCTACTTCAGCGGCATCAACCCCTATGCCCTGGGCTTCGCCATCTTCACCGACCTGCGGCGCATCTGCGAGGCGCCGACGGAAGAGGACCGTCGCTGGTTCCCCGACACCGCCGGCGGCGACTGGCGGGAGACCCTGGAGTTCGCCATGAAGAACTTCAAGGACGAATCCTTCATCCAGCAGTTCCTGTCGCCCAAGGTGATCCGTGACCTCAAGCTGTTCATGGTGGTCGACGACGACCAGGAGGAGATGCTGGAGGTGGCGGCGATCCACGACGAGCGCGGCTATCGACGCATCCGCGAGTCCCTCGCCACCCAGTACGCCCTGGCCGTGCGCGAACCCAACATCCAGATCTACTCGGCGGACATCCGTGGCGACCGGTCGCTGACCCTGCGCCATGTCCAGGACAGTCGGCGTCCGCTGGCGCGCAGCGTCTACCCGGTCATCCGCCACCTTCACCAGCTGTGGGGCTTCCCCGTGCGGCTGGAGTCGGTGCAGGACGAGGAGGTGGTGCGCCGCTACCACTGGCCGCTGCCCGAGGAGGAGCGCCGTGACTGAGGTGTTCCAACGAAGAGACCCGCGCCATGGCGCGGGTCTCGTGCTTCCTGTGAGGGCGGGTCAGGCCTGGGCTGTCCAGGACTGGCACCAGCCACCCGGCTCGACGCTGTTCTGCGGGAAGAGCTGGCAGCCTTCGCTGTCGGCCTGGAAGAACATGCAGTTGTCGCACTGCTCGCCTTCCTCGTAGGCCGGGTGGTCGCTGGCGTCGCTGGCGTTCTCGACGTAGTTCAGGGCCTGGGCCTGTTCGGCGCTCGGGTCGAGCCGCGGCAGGTCCTGGGCGAAGGCGCTCTTCGACAGGATGCCGGCGCCGAGGGGCAGGGCGGCAAGGCCCAGCAGGCTGTTACGCATGAAGTCACGACGGCTGTGGTCGGCCATGGTCTCTCCTTGTCATCACGGTGGGTCTTGGGGTCACGGAGGGCACGCGGTGTGCCCGTTTCTTCTTGGCGGGTGGTTCGATTCACCTCTTGGTCCGACAGGCGCGTCCCTGCGGAGTTCGTTCGGTCAATGGTAGTAAACTGTTAAGGGGTTAGCGAACCGGCCCTCGGCTGTGCGGCAATCCGCCGCACAGTCGGCAGTCCTGGAGTAGCCCCTCCGTGGCTGGCCTGCTCCCTCGGTTCAGCGGCCTCGATGGCGCTGCTATACTCGCGCCAGCTGCGGCGGCCGTCCGGTCGGGTGCAGAACGAGACGTGCGCGCAAGCGCCCAGAGCAGGGAGAAGTCCGATGCAGAACGCGGTGATTCTGATCAATGCCGAGAAGGGCCAGGTAAAGGCCGTGGCCGAGCGGCTGGCCGATGTCGAGGGCATCAGCGAAGTCTATTCCACCTGTGGCCGCTATGACCTGGTGGCCATCGCGCGCACCCGTGACTTCGAGAGCCTGGCCGAGCTGGTGACCGGGCGCCTCAATGCCGTCGAAGGCATTCGCGACACCGAGACGCTCAATGCCATGCAGGTCCACTCCCGTCATGACCTGGAGACCATGTTCTCGCTGGGCTGGTGAGGGAGGGCGCGGGCCGCGTGCCCGCCGCATGATCGGACAGGGAAGGGTCAGGCATGGCAGCAAGACGAAGGCGCGTCGCCAACCGCTGGCGGCGCCAGGTGCGTCGCTTCGGTATCACGGCGCTGTTCGTGGTCGTGGCCACCGGGCTCTGGCACTTCCAGGAGCGCGAGCTGCGTGACGGGCTCAGCTGGCAGGGCGTCACCACCTGGCAGGAGCTCACGCCGCTGAGCTTCCATCGCGTGCTGCGCAACGACGGCTTCCTGGTGGGGTGGTCCGACGTGAGGGTCAATCCGCTGTGGGTCAGCTATGTGCTGCACGAGGTCGAGGACCCCGGCGCCGGGCCGCGACCCGGCTTCCGGCGCGACTGGCGGGCCCTGTGGCCGATCGCGCCGGACAGCTACTTCGGCAGCGGCTATGACCGGGGGCATCTCGCCCCCAACTATGCCATCGCCGCGGTCCACGGCAGGGCGGCGCAGCACGATACCTTCCTGATGAGCAACATGTCACCCCAGCGGCCCGAGCTCAACCGGCGCCTCTGGCAGCGCCTGGAAGAGGTGGTGATGGATCGCTTCGTGCCACGCTTCGGTACCCTCCAGGTGATCACCGGCCCGGTCTTCCCGGCGTCGTTCCGGGACAACGTGCTCAATCGGGTCGGCCTGGTGGAGGTGCCCGAGGCCTTCTACAAGATCCTGGTGGTGCCGGGCGAGGAGCCCCTCGCCCTGGCCTTCCTCATGCCGCAGCGGGTGGCGGGCGACGAGCCGCTGGATGACTTCCTGGTCAGCATCGATGAGCTGGAGGCGCGTACCGGGCTGGACTTCTTCCCGCAGCTGCCCGAGGCGGCCGCCGCGGCCCTGGAGGCCGAGGTGGAGACCGCGGGCTGGGGGCTCGAGGCCGTGGCCAGGCTGCCCGGCCGCTTCTGATCGGCGGGCACAAAAAAACCGCGAACATGGCGTCGCGGTTTCCTGTGGGGCTGCAATGTGGACTCGTCTGCATGACGCGAGGAGTGGTGCCCAGGAGAGGACTTGAACCTCCACATCCGTAAGGATACTAGCACCTGAAGCTAGCGCGTCTACCAATTCCGCCACCTGGGCGCATCATGCTGTCGTCGTGTTCGCGGTCATCGCCTCTGCGATGGTGCCCAGGAGAGGACTTGAACCTCCACGTCCATAAGGACACTAGCACCTGAAGCTAGCGCGTCTACCAATTCCGCCACCTGGGCGAACACGAGCGATCCGAGCTGACAAAGAGCATGGGAGCGAACTCCCGCGATATCCGGTCTATCGGATACCGATGGTGCCCAGAAGAGGACTTGAACCTCCACGTCCGTAAGGACACTAGCACCTGAAGCTAGCGCGTCTACCAATTCCGCCATCTGGGCAGGCGAGGCGTATGGTACCGGATTCCCTCGGCGATGCAAGGGGAACGGGTCGCGCCGTGCAGGATTTTTTGTCACCCGCCAGGCGTCGCCGGCGTCGCCATGGTTGGGTGATGGGGGCACCGGCGCTATACTGCGCCCATGACAATCGACCCGAAATGCCAGATGCCACGCGCCGGACGTCGTCCCCGCGCCCTTTCGATCACGCTGCTCCCGATGCCGCCAAGGATGCCCACCGCATGACCCACTGGACGCTCAGCGACGATCCGCACGCCAAGCGCGAAGCCCACAAGTACGACAAGCCCGCCCCCAGCCGCGAATACCTGCTCGCCCGCCTGGAGGAGGCCGGCAAGCCGCTCACCCACGAGGCGATGAGCCAGCAGCTGGGCCTCGAGGACGAGGAGCTTCAGGAGGCGGTGCGCCGGCGCCTGGCAGCGATGGAGCGCGATGGCCAGGTGCTGCGCAACCGCCGCGGGGCCTATGCGCTGATCGACAAGCTCGACCTGATCAAGGGCAAGGTGCTGGGACACCGTGACGGCTTCGGTTTCCTGCTTCGCGACGACGGCAAGAAGCCCGACCTGGTGCTGCCACCGCGGCAGATGCGCCGGGTCTTCCACGGCGACCACGTGCTGGTGCGGGTGAGCGGGCGCGATCGTCGGGGCCGCGACGAGGCCACCATCGTCGAGATGCTGGCACGTAACACCCAGACCATCGTCGGCGTCTACCGCGCCAATACGCCGGAATTCGGGGTGCTGATCCCCGAGAACTCGCGCATCACCCAGGAGATCATCATTCCCCACAGCGCCTGTGGCGGGGCCCAGGACGGCCAGGTGATCTCGGCGAGGATCACTCAGCAGCCCGAGACCCGGGTGCAGCCGGTGGGCGAGGTGGTCGAGGTGCTCGGTGAGCGCATGGATCCCGGGATGGAGATCGACATCGCCATCCGCAGCTACGAGATCCCCGCCGAGTTCCCGCCGGATGTCCACGACCAGATCGCCGGCATGTCCGCCGAGGTGGCCGAGCAGGACAAGCACCATCGTATCGACCTGCGCGACGTGCCGCTGGTGACCATCGATGACGAGAGCGCCAAGGACTTCGACGACGCCGTCTGTGCCTGGAAGACCAAGTCGGGCAGCTGGAAGCTGCTGGTGGCGATCGCCGACGTCTCCCACTACGTGCGTCCCGGCAGTGCCCTGGACCAGGAGGCGATCACCCGCGGCAACTCGGTGTACTTCCCGGGCCAGGTGGTGCCGATGCTGCCGGAGCTGCTCTCCAACGGGCTCTGCTCGCTGAACCCGGCCGTCGACCGCCTGGCGCTGGTCTGCGAGATGAACATCTCCCAGAGCGGGGCGATCAGTCGCTACCGCTTCTACGAGGCGGTGTTCCAGTCCCATGCGCGCCTCACCTACAACAAGGTGGCGGCCATCCTCGACGACCAGGGAGAGGAGGGCGATGCCCTGCGCGAGGAGTACCGTGAGCTGGTGCCGTCGCTGAAGAACCTGCACGCCCTTTACACGCTGCTGCGCGAGGCCAGGGTGGAGCGGGGCGCCATCGACTTCGAGACCACCGAGACGGCCATCATCTTCAACGACGAGCGCAAGATCGAGAAGATCGTGCCGCGTTCGCGCAACGATGCCCACAAGATCATCGAGGAGTGCATGCTGGCCGCCAACGTGGCCACCGCGCGCTTCCTCGACAAGCACGACCTGCCGGCCCTCTATCGCATCCACGAGAAGCCCTCGCCGGAACGCCTCGACAAGCTGCGCCTGTTCCTCAACGAGCTGGGCCTGTCGCTCGGCGGCGGCGACGACCCCAGCCCCCAGGACTACCGGGACCTGGCCGAGGCGATCAAGGGGCGTGACGATGCCGACGTCATCCAGACGGTGATGCTGCGCTCCATGAGCCGGGCGGTCTACTCGCCGCAGAACGATGGCCACTTCGGCCTGGCCTATCCGGCCTACGCGCACTTCACCTCGCCGATCCGTCGCTACCCGGACCTGCTGGTCCACCGCGCCATCCGTTCGGTGATCCGTGGCCCGCGCCAGACCAATACCGTGCTGCGTGCCGAGGGGGCGGGCGTGGAGCCGCCCAGCAAGTGGGCCCCCTACACCTTCGAGCAGATGCTCGAGCTCGGCGAGCACTGCTCGATGACCGAGCGGCGCGCCGACGACGCCACCCGCGACGTGGAGGACTGGCTCAAGTGCGAGTTCATGTCCGACAAGCTCGGCGAGGTCTATGACGGCAGCATCGCCTCGGTGACCCAGTTCGGCATCTTCGTGCGCCTCGACGAGGTGTTCGTGGAGGGGCTGGTGCATGTCACCTCGCTGCCTTCCGACTACTACCACTACGAGCCCGAGAAGCACCGCCTCAAGGGCGAACGCAGCGGCATGAGCTACCGCCTGGGCGACGGCGTCACCGTGCAGGTGGCCCGCGTCGACCTCGACGAGCGCAAGATCGACTTCGAGCTGGCCGACGACAAGCCGCGTCCCAAGCGGACGCCGCGCAAGCGTCGCGGGGGCGACAAGCCGGTCGAGGCGGGCGACGGCAAGCCCGGTGACAAGTCGGGCAAGAGCGGGCGGCGCCGGCGTGGCCCGCGTCGCTCGAGGGCCCGCGGCTGATGGCAGAAGGTCGCAAGCCCCGACACGGCGT
>NZ_JAWSUJ010000073.1:0-21034 GCF_033549285.1 Halomonas sp. | reverse complement strand
TCACCTCCTCTACTGGACATAACATCAGTATAGGAAAGACTGACGCGGTGGTGGCTGATCAACATGAGTAATCAGGTAGCCCTTTGACAGCATCGCGGGAATCAGGATGGAACCGATCGCCGCGGTGGTGGCCGCCCCCGAGCCGGAAATGGCCGCGAAGAACAGCGACGTGACGATGGCCACCATCGCCAGTCCCCCCGTCATGCTGCCGACCAGGGTGTTGGAGAAGTCGACCAGGCGCTGGGAGATGCCACCGCTCTGCATCAGGTAACCCGCGAGGATGAAGAAGGGGATCGCCATCAGGGGGAAGGAGTTCACCGAGGCGATGAGCTGCTGAGCGATGACCAGCAGCGGCATCAGGTCGCCATGCCATACGGTCACGGCGGAGGTCAGGCCGAGCGAGAAGGCGATGGGCACGCCGATGATGAACAGTGAAATCAGCAGCAGAAACAGGAGCAGTGCCATGATCAGTTCGCCTCCTGCTGGGATGCCTGGGATATGCCGAGTGCCTCATCGAGCAACAGCCCCAGGCTGTTGATCAGGATGACCACGCCGCCTGCGGGAATGGCCATGTAGGGCCACATCATGGAAATGCGGGTGCTGGGGGCGGTCTGGCTGGAGACGCGATCCATCAGGTCGTAGCCGTACTTGACCATGATGAAGGCGAAGAGGGCGGAGCAGAGGATGATGGCGATCCGCAGCAGGCAGCCCAGGCGCCTGCCGGCATACTCCAGCACGATGTCCACGGAGATCAGGGCCCCCTTGCGATAGGCGTAACCGGCCACGAGGAAGGTCAGCCAGAGCATGGAAAAACGGGCGATCTCGTCGGAGAAGAACAGCGGGCTGCCCACCACGAACCGGGCGAATACCTGCCAGAAGATGAGCACGGTCATCACCAGCAGGAGGGCGGCCAGCGTCCAGCCGATCAGACGGTTGAAGTGATCGATGGCCCTGTGGGCCAGCAACAGAGAAGTCTTCATGGCTGCCTCATGCATCAGGAGGGTGCCCGCAGACAGTCGTGTCGCCTGCGGGCATCGTGGACTCAGTAGTCGAAGTTGATGGCAGCGTCGACCAGGTCCTCGCCGACGGTGGGGCCCCACTCGTCGATGACCGGTTTGACGGCCTCGCGGAAGGGGGCTAAGTCTGGATGGGTCACGGTCATGCCCAGCTCCTCGAGTTCGCCGAGATAGCGCTGCTCGAGTTCCTGGCTGGCCTCACGCTGGACCGGCAGGGCGATCTGCGCCGCCTCCAGGATGATCGCCTGGTCTTCCTCACTGAAGGAGTTGAAAAGGTCCAGGCCCATCATCAGCGGCGCAGGCGAGTAGACGTGCTGGGTCATGTTCAGGTAATCCTGGACCTCATAAAAGTTCACGTCATAGATGGTGGGTAGGGGGTTTTCCTGGCTTTCCATCACACCCTGCTGTAGGGCAGTGTAGACTTCGGTCCAGGCCATGGGTGTGGCGTTTGCCCCCAGTGCTTCCCAGGTGTCGACCTGGACGCGGCTTTCCTGGGTACGGTGGTCGATACCTTCCAGGTCGCTGGGGTGCTCGATCGGCCGCACCGAGTTGGTCTCGTGACGAAAGCCGTTCTCCATCCACGCCAGGAATTTGACGTTCATGCCTTCCTCGGCCAGTCGGGCAAGCTCTTCGCCATGCTCGCTGTCCAGGAAGGCGTACGCATGTTCGTGGTTCTCGAAGACGTAGGGGAGATCGAAGAGCATGAACTCATCGACGAAGCCCCCCATCGGGCCGGTGGAGGAAATGCCGGCGTCGATGAGGCCGAAGCCCATGCCCTCGACGACCTCGCGCTCGGCACCGAGCGCGTTGTCGTAGTGGGGCTCGATGGTCAGACGGCCGTCGGAGAGGCGCTCAAGCTCTTCTCCGAACTTTAGGACGCCGACGCCCTGCTGGGATTCCGGGCCCAGCGGTAGGCTGACATTGATAACGCGCTCCGGGGCGGCGTGGCCCGTAGATGAGACGGCCAGGGCGATGGCACCGGCGAGAGCGGAAAGCGTGAAAGCCTGGGTGGAGGGACGCTTCATGCAGAACTCCTGATGTTGTGTCAGCTGGTGTGCTGAGGTGTTGTCGTTGTGGAGTGCGTGTTGAGCACCGCGACGCGAAGGTCACGACCCTGTTCTAGGTAATGATGAATACGTATGCAATGAATCTACTTCATCTCAGAGGTCGGTCTCTATATAAAGTGTTGATAAAAAAGGGAATATACTTTAGTTGTATATTTGATTACGTATGCAAGAAATGCCGGGGGTAGACAGCGGGCAGCAAAAAAGCTGACCGTCCTGATCACGCAATGGTCAGGACATAGTGATGCAGTAGGTCTCGTGCAGTTTGATGGGAAGTCCTATGCGTAGGGAGGGGGCGCTTGAGAGGCGAAGCATGGGGTTCCACTGATGCTGTAGCGGCGGCATGACAGGTCGCCAGTGGCCTTGGCGGAACATGCTGACGCCAATTCCATAGTGGATCATGTGTCAGAGATCGTCGAAGCTGTTGGCCCGAATGCGCATTCAGTGAGTGAGGGTCACTTGGCAGGCCTGCTCGTGTAACAGTGAATATTGCACGGTGGTTTGCTGCAGGCCCAAGGGGGCTGCGCCTTTTGTGAACCCTGCATGAGACGGCAATATGTGTCGACTGAATCCGGTCATCCATAGGCGGGTCATCCGTGTTTAACAAGGAGTTCTAACCATGAAAATGCCAACTAACGACTTCAAGCAAAGGATGCTGACCGGTGAGACCACGACCGGGATCTGGCTGGGGCTCGCAAGTCCCTATGTGGCAGAGTTGGCTGCTACGGCTGGCTTCGACTGGTTGCTACTGGACGGCGAACACGCTCCTAATGACTTGCAGAGTCTCTTGGGGCAATTGCAAGCAATCGCGCCATACGAGAGTCAGCCTGTGGTTCGGCCGCCTAATGGTGATCCGGTGCTGATCAAGCAGTATTTGGACATCGGTGTGCAGAACCTTCTTATCCCTATGGTGGAGAGTGCCGAACAAGCAGCCGCTCTGGTTGCTGCAACGCGCTACCCGCCCGAGGGGATTCGGGGTATGGGCAGCATGCTGGCGCGTGCGTCGCGATGGGGGGAGATAGAAAATTATCTGGAGAAAGCAGACGACGAAGTGTGCCTGATTCTCCAGGTGGAAAGCCTTGGTGCCCTCGATCAGATCGAAGAGATCGCCGCTGTGGAAGGCGTCGATGGCATCTTCATCGGGCCTGCGGACCTGTCGGCCGCCATGGGCTACCGGTGTCAGCCGGGACATCCGGAGGTGGTGCGTGCCATCGAGTCAGCCATTGTCCGGATTCGCGCTGCCGGCAAAGCGGCAGGAATTATCACCCTGGATGAGCAGGCGGCACACGGCTACGTGGAGGCAGGCTGCACCATCGTCGGCGTGGGTGTGGATGCGCTCCTACTGACTGATGCAATGCGCAAGCTAGCCGCACGGTTTCGCCTATCCTGACCAAGGAAGGGGCTTGCCCGACGAGAAGCTCAGCGGTCGGCGAGATTCCGCATCAGCTCGCGTATGCCATAGGTCCAGGGGGGGAGCTGATCGCTTCTGCCGACGCTGTTGACCAATGCTCCAAGGCTGGGTGTCGAGATGGTGACAATATCACCAATGTGGTGAGTGAAGCCCTGTCCTTCGCCAATGCGATCTTTGATGGGAGAGAACATGGTGCCGAGATAAAGCATGAAACCGTCGGGATACTGGTGATGTGGGCCCACTGTCTGCTTCACTAGATCCAGCGGATCACGGCTGATTTCGGCCATGTCGCTCTCGCCCTCCAGCCGGAAATCATCGTCCTGGCCCTCGATGCGTAACGAGACCTGTGCCCGTCGTACATCGTCGATACAGAAATCGTCGTCGAAGAGTCGGATGAAGGGGCCGATGGCACTGGAGGCGTTGTTGTCCTTGGCCTTGCCCAGCAGCAGGGCGCTGCGCCCTTCGATATCACGCAGGTTGACATCGTTGCCGAGGCTCGCACCCTTGACTGTGCCGTTGCTGTCCACCGCCAGCACGATCTCCGGTTCGGGGTTGTTCCATTCCGAGGCGGGGTGCAAGCCCACGTGCGCACCGAATCCTACCGAGGAGAGTGGTTGGGCCTTGGTGAATACCTCGGCATCGGGGCCGATGCCCACCTCCATGTACTGCGACCAACCGCCCCGGGCCTGGAGCTCACGCTTGAGCGCCATGGCCTCCTCAGAACCCGGCACAATGCGAGACAGGTCACCGCCGATCAGTGACTGAAGCTCTTCCCGCAGCCGCGCAGCGCTGGTCGGATCGCCGCCGGCCTGTTCTTCGATCACTCGCTCCAGCAGGCTCACGGCGAAGGTCACGCCGCAGGCCTTCACCGCCTGGACGTCGCAGGGCGCCAGCAGGTGGGGGGCGCGCTGGGGGGTTGGCAGGGCGTTCTCCATAAGAGTATCCACTGAACCCAATGAGGCCCCCTCGGCACCGCGCAGGGCGGTGAGCAGGTCTTCGCGCTCCAGCAGGTCGGCCATGGTGGGACCCAGGTAAGTGACATCGATGGCCTCACCGTCACGGACGACGAACAATACTGGTCCGGGGCGAGGGGACTCGCACCAGGCGCGGCCTACGAGCAGGGCTCGGTCGAGGTCTCGGGGCAAGCAGTCGTGTACGGAGATGGGTTGCATGGTGCCTCCTGAGTGGGGTGGGCTGGCGTATGGCCAGCGCTCGGCTATCATGTTATTTGTGTAGTGATGTATGACAGGTATGCCAAGGGCTTCACTCTAGTCCATGGCGTGGCCTCGGGTCGATAGCCTGATGTCAAGGGAGATCCCCCAACTCAACCGACAAGAACGGGAGACGGCAATGCTGGAGGAGTGGAAAGGTAAGCGAGTACTGGTGACCGGCGCGAGCCGAGGGATAGGGGCTGCCGTGGCCAGGCAGCTCGGTGCCCTTGGTGCCCATGTGGCGGTGCATTACCACGCCAGTGCCGAGGGTGCTGAAGCCGTGGCCGAGGCGATCCGCGAAACGGACGGCGACGCCTTTACATTGAAGGGTGATATCAGCCATTCAGCCGAAGCGACTCGCCTGGTTGATGAGGCTGCGGAGCGACTTGGCGGGCTGGACCTGCTGATCAACAATGCCGGCGACATGCTTGGCCGGGTAACGCTGGATGAGATGGATGATGCGCAGTATGACCGCGTGATGGATCTCAACGCCCGATCGGTGGTGATGGCCAGCCGAGCCGCACTGCCTCATTTTCGTCGCGCCGATAGCGGCAACATCATTCATACCACCTCCATCGCCGCGCGCAACGGTGGGGGCCTGGGGGCCGGACTCTATGCTTCGGCCAAGGGCTTCGTCAGCACCTTGACGCGCAACATGGCCAAGGAACTCGCCGGGGAGGGTATCCGGGTAAACGGTGTGGCACCCGGAACCATTGCCACCGACTTCCACGAGCGTCATTCCAACGACAATCACATTGCCGCGGCTCGAGCCTCGATCCCCATGGGGCGGCTGGGCAGTGCTGAAGAATGTGTTGGCGCCTATGTATTTCTGGGCACCGAGAGCATGAGCGGTTATGTCACCGGTCAGGTGATCGAAGTCAACGGCGGGCAGCTGATGCCATGAATTGTTCATCGGATACCTACGACATCGCCATCACCATGGGAGATCCGGCCGGTATCGGGCCGGAGATCATCTGTCGTGCCCTTGCGGCCATGTCGTCAGCTGAACGGGCCAGCAGCCTGGTCGTCGGTGACCCGGCGATCTTCCGTCGCGCTGCATCCACCATAGGCGCCGAGCTCACCTTTGTTCCACTCGATCGGCAAGCGCAGGACGACGACAGCGTAGCAGTGGCCGTGGTCGAGGTGCCGGAGGGTATCGAGATACCCGATGGCCGCATCAGTGCCGGTGGCGGCGACATGGCTTTCCGTTGCGTCCGGACAGCCGTGGAGCTGGTGCAGGCCGGACGAGCACGGGTGATCGTCACTGCCCCGCTCAACAAGGCCGCGCTGCATGAGGCCGGCCATCATTATGACGGCCACACTGGCATGCTGGCGTCGCTGACCGGCGCCCCCTCATCGTTCATGCTGCTGGCCTCCGAGACGCTGTCGACCCTGCATGTCTCGACACACGTATCGCTACGCGGCGCTATCGAGAGGGTCACCGAGTCGCGCATCATCGAGACAGTGGAAGCCGGGCATGCACACCTGGTCGCGATGGGAGTAACACGTCCGCGTATCGCGGTGGCAGGGCTCAACCCTCACTGCGGCGAAGGCGGCATCTTCGGCGATGAGGACGACCGCATCATCGCCCCGGCAGTCAGGGCCCTGCGAGATCGGGGCTATGATGTCCAGGGCCCCATCTCGGCTGATACCGTCTTCTATCGGGCTCACCGAGGCGAGTTCGACCTGGTGGTGGCCCAGTATCACGATCAGGGTCACATACCGGTCAAGCTGATTGCTTTCGACACCACGGTGAATGTCAGCCTTGGCCTGCCTGTTCAGCGCACGTCGGTGGACCATGGTACCGCCTTCGATATCGCCTGGCAGGGCAGGGCGGACGCCACCAATATGGGCGCGGCCATCGCCTATGCGCGCCGCCTGGCGGCAGGTAACGGTCAGGCGTCAGTGTCATGAGTCAGCTCAAGACCGGCTGCCGGCTCGCCATCGTTGCCGATGACCTGACCGGTGCCCTGGATGCCACGGCCCCCTTTGCCGCGCGAGGCGCCGATGCGCGTGTGGTGATCTCCCTGGCAGCATTGGACGATGTGCTGACGAGCTGGGATGGCGTCTGGCCTGACGTGATTGCGGTGAACACGGAATCCCGCCATCTTGGGGCCGCCGAGGCCGCCGAACGTGTTGCTGACGCAACGCAGCGTCTCGCCAGGGCAGCGCCGGCAGCCTGGTTGAAGAAGATCGACTCGACTTTGCGTGGTCAGGTGGTGGCGGAATGTATTGCCATGCGTGAAGCGACGGGACTGCCGATACTGCTGGCTCCGGCGGTACCCGCTCAGGGCCGTATGGTGCGTGAGGCAGAAGTTTGGGTGGACGGTGTTCGGCTGGCCGAAAGCGCCTATCAGGGTGATGCGCGTTCGTCACCGCTGAGTGGTCCACTAGACGGGGCATTTGAAGCAGGTGGGGTGAAGTTGGCCCGCTACGCCGGTGGTGATGCTGCATTGTTCCAGGGGCATGGTGATGTGGTGGCGGATGCCGATAGTGACCTGGCTCTGGCTCGACTCTATGACGCTGCGCTCGGGGCTGGCATTCCTCGGCTCATGGTGGGGGCGGCAGGCCTTGCCACGGCCATGGCTCAGCGATGCTTCGGGACTCTGCGGGGCAGCCATCGTTCCCTGTCCAGCGTGAGTGCGGTGCTCTACGTCGTCGGGTCGCGAAGTCCGCGAGCCGCCGAGCAGCTTGCCAGGTTGCGTTGCGAGCTACCATCGCTGCCTGTCATTGAGGCGCTGAATCCTCCATGCGCTATGCCTAACGTTGATGCCGCGCTGCTAGTACCCCGCCTGATGCCCAGCAGTGGCAGCTCGAGAGCGTTGGGGGGCAGCGCAATGGTCGAGGCCGAAGAGGTGGCATGGGCCATGGCCGAGGGCGTTGCACAAATTCTGGAGGTTTGGCCGCATGGCAGGGAGACCCTGCTGTTTCTGACCGGAGGGGACATCGCCATGGCTACGCTGATACGCCTCGGTGTCACCTCAATCAATGTGGAGGCGGAGTGGGCACCCGGCGTGGCGCTGGGTTGTCTTGACGGAGACCCGTCACGGCGCGTGATGACCAAGGCTGGCGGCTTTGGAGCACCTGACCTTCTGCAACTTCTGCACCGTACCTTCCACTAAAGGCGAATGCCGATTGTTCCGCCGCTAGTTGCGCAGGGCGTCGGTAAGGACTAGTTTGAAGTCGGTGGTATGATACGTATACAGACAGACGCTCAGCTAAGCACGCGAGTGCCATCGAACCGATCATGGATCGCCACCGTTCCAGCCACAAACAGAACAAACTCAACGGTTGTGAGGAGTACAACATGAGCGACAAGACCCAACGCCAGTTCACGCTATCCAAGGTGATGACTGCCCTCCTGATCGCCGGTGGCGTCAGCCTTGCAGGTGCGGCACAGGCCGAGGATCTGAACTTCGCCCACGTCTATGAGACATCGGAGCCCTACCACGAATGGGCGCTGTGGGCGGCGGAGCAGATCGAGGAGCGCACTGATGGTCGCTATTCCATCACCGTGCATCCGGCCTCCTCGCTGGGTAAGGAAGCGGATATCAATGAGGGCCTCCAGCTGGGCACCGTCGACCTGATCTTTACCGGCAATCAGTTCGCCGGTCGATTCTACGGTCCGATCGGCATCGCCGGCGCCCCCTACATGTTCCGCGACTTCGACCACTGGCGGGCCTATGCCGACAGCGACCTCTTCAAGGAGATCGCCCAGGGCTACGAAGATGCTACCGGCAACGTGCCACTGGCTATGAACTATTACGGTCGTCGTCACGTCACTTCCAATAAGCCGATCAATACGCCCGAGGACATGCAGGATCTCAAGATCCGTACCCCCAATGCGCCCATGTACATGATGTTCCCCGAGGCGGTCGGTGCGAACCCGACTCCTATCGCTTTCGCCGAAGTCTATCTGGCGCTGCAGCAGGGTGTGGTCGATGCCCAGGAGAACCCGCTACCCACCATCAAGGCCAAGGCCTTTCACGAGGTTCAGGACTACATCAACTTGACCGGCCACATTACGGATTCGCTGATCACCATCGCCGGCGGACCGCTGTGGAACCGCCTCTCCGAGGAGGATCGCGAGATTTTCCGTGAAGTCTACACAGAGGCCGGTGAGCGCATCACCCAGGATATCCTGCAGTCTGAGGAGGAGTTGGCTGCCTGGTTCGAGGAGCAGGGAACCACGGTGAACGAGGTCGATATCACGCCCTTCCGCGAGGCCACGATCCCCGCCCACAATAGCGACGCGGCCACCTGGGATCAGGAAACCTACGACCGCCTCCAGGCCCTTGGCCAGTAATCTTCTCCTTTCATCGCGGACGTCGCACCACTCCCGGCCGGGGGTGGTGCGCGGGAGTCTGACATGACCCAATCGGACCGAGACGAGGCGCACGCCTTCGATTTCCTCGAGGAGGATGCCTTCGACGCGCAAGACTATGGCCTCGAGGACTACCTTACCCTGGGGATTTTCTGGCTACTGGCCTTGGACGTTTTTCTGCAGTTCTTCACCCGCTACGTGCTTGGAAACTCCATCGCCTGGACCGAAGAGATGGCCCGTTACCTGCTAGTGATGGTGGGGTTCATGGGTGGCACGATGGCGGTGCGCAAGGGGTCCCATATCGCCGTGGAGTTCTTCTATCGCTACATGCCGCCCTGGATGGCACGTACGGCCTCGACCCTGGTGGACCTGGTCAATATCGTCTTCCTTGCTGCCATGGTCTGGATCACCTTCAAGCTGGCGGGTCTCACCACGGCACTCATGACCTCCGTGGATATACCCAAGAGCTACCTCTACTACATCGTGATGCTGGGGTTCGGGCTGATGCTGGCGCGTGCCGTTCAGGTGGCCATTCGTCACTGGCGAAGTGGGACCAGCGAGCTGCTGGGTTCACAGTGATAACTTCGACCGGGAGAGCCTTTCCATGCTTAGTTCCCTGACACTTAGGCGGCCCGGTGCTCTGGTGCCGCCGTTGATTGCGGCGTTCGCCATCCTGGGCTGTATTGCCCTGGCAGTCACCCAGCAATATCTCCTGTTCCTCTTCGCCGCGCTATTCACAATGCTGGTGCTTGGTGTGCCCATCGCCGTGAGCCTCGCGGGTTCCTGCCTGATCTATGTGCTGTTGACTGGGAGCGTGCCTGACGTGGTGGTCGTGCACCGCATGATTAACGGCATCGACAGCTTCCCCTTGCTGGCGATCCCGTTCTTCATCCTGGCCGGCAACCTGATGAATAACGGCGGCATCACCACACGTATTTTCGATTTCGCCAAGGCGTTGATGGGCTGGATGCGCGGTGGCCTGGGTCACGTCAACGTCGGCGCCAGTATCGTCTTCTCGGGGATGTCTGGTGCTGCTGTGGCCGATGCTGGTGGCTTGGGTACCATTGAGATCAAGGCGATGCGTGATGCGGGCTATGACGAGGAATTCGCCGTCGGCATCACCGCAGCGTCCTCCACTATCGGTCCCATCATCCCGCCCAGCCTGCCCATGGTGATCTATGGCGTCATGGCGTCGGTATCGGTGGGACAGCTGTTCGTGGCCGGTCTGGTTCCGGGGCTGCTGATGGGCGCCGTGCTGATGTTCATGATCTTCATTCTGGCGAGACGCCGCGGCTATCAGCGTGATGCCGCTTTCACATGGTCCGTACTTGGGCACACGTTCAAGCGAGCTTTTCTCTCCCTGCTCACGCCAGTGATCATCGTCGGCGGGATCATGTCCGGTGCCTTTACTCCTACCGAAGCGGCCATCGCCGCCGTCGTTTATGCGCTTTTCCTTGGTGGTGTGGTCTATCGCATTTTGACCTGGAAGCGCCTGCTTAAGGTCAGCATGGAGACCATCGAGACCACCGCCGTCATCCTGCTGATCGTGGCCGGAGCTTCGATCTTTGCCTGGATCCTGACTAGCAATCAGGTCACTCAGCACGTGGTCGAGTTGCTCGGGCCCTTTGCTGATAATCCCGTCGCGACCCTGATCATTATCAATCTCGTGCTGATCATCGTCGGTTGCTTCATGGAGACCATCGCAGCCATCACCATTCTGGTTCCGGTACTGCTGCCACTGGCGGTTGCATCCGGGGTCGATCCGGTCCATTTCGGGGTGATCATGGTCCTCAACCTGATGATCGGGCTGCTGACGCCGCCGGTCGGCATGGTGCTCTACGTGCTTTCCCGGGTGTCGAACATCTCTTTCGAGAAGTGCATGCGCGGGACGCTGCCGTTCCTGGTGCCACTGGTGATCGCGCTGCTGCTGGTGACCTTCATTCCGGCGATCTCCATGTGGTTGCCGACCTTGATATACCGCTGATGAAAGGAAGACCAATCGATGTGTGAGGCCTCCCAGGCATTTCGTGTGCCCCGAGATGAACTCGAACGCTTCATGCTGGCGGTGCTGGCGCGCGCAGGAGCTGACGCCATGTCGGCCGAGGCGGTGACCCGGGCACTGGTGACTGCCTCGCGCATGGGCACTGACAGCCACGGCTTGCGTCTGCTGCCACACTATATTCACGCCCTTCAGGGCGGGCGCATCGCCGGAGCCCCCGAGATGCATTTCGAGCGTCGGCTGCCCGCTACCGGCTATCTGGACGCCGGCGATGGGTTCGGCCATCTGGCGGGCTATACCGCCATGGAGCATGCTGCGGCCATGGCCGATGAGGTGGGCATAGGGGCTGTGGCGGTGGGGCGTTCCTCGCACTTCGGCGCGGCGGGCTGTTATGCTCTGGCCGCGGCCGAGCGCGGGCTGATTGGCCTGGCGGTATGCAACTCCGACCCTTTCGTACTCTTGCATGAGGGGAGCCGGCCCTTCCATGGGACCAACCCTATCGCCTTCGCCGCTCCCGTGGGCGGAGAGAGCCCCTTTCTGCTTGATATGGCCACGAGCTCAATTCCCTGGAACCGGGTGCAGCAGTACGGTGCCATCGGCCGTGAGTTGCCGGACCAGGTGGCCGCGGATTCGTCAGGTGGGGTTACCCGTATCCCGTCGGAAGTGGCGTCGCTATTGCCCTTAGGTGGTAGCGATTTCGGCTTCAAGGGGGCGGGCCTCGGCGGCATGGTCGAAGTGCTCAGCTCCACGCTCTCCGGCATGCTTCATGGTTTTCGTCTGCTGCCGATGGGCGGTCCCGACATGTCCACACCGCGTGGGGTGGGTCACTTCTTCCTGGCGCTTCGGCCCGATGCCTTCGCACCGGGTGACCCCTTCCCCGATTGTATGCGCCGCTATCTTGATGACCTGCGCTCGCAACCGAGCCGGGACAGCGCCCATGTCATGGCACCCGGGGACCGGGAGTGGAGGTGTCGGGCGCGCCGCGACGCCGAGGGTATTCCGCTGGACGTCGCCAATCAACGCGCTTACGCCGAACTGGCCGAGACCCTGGATGTTCCGGCATTGCAGCCTCTGGTCTGAGCAGGGGGAGGGGGAAATGCAGTAACATGGCGGCCAAGCAGCAGATCAACTAGGAGAAACAGCCCATGTCCCGATACCGGATCGAGCGCAAGACGCTCTCCGAACAGGTCGCCGAGCAGCTCGAGGCGGATATTCTCGAGGGGCGGCTTGGCGAGAATGATCAACTCCCATCCGAGCGAGAGTTGATGGAGCAGTTTGGTGTCGGGCGCCCAGCGGTGCGTGAGGCGTTGTTCTACTTGCAGCAGCTTGGCCTGATCGCCATCAACAGCGGTACGCGAGCACGCGTGATTCGGCCCACCGCCGAGGCGGTGATGGCTCGGCTCTCCGGGGTAACTCGCCAGCTGCTTTCCAAGCCTGACGGACAGCAATACTTTCAAGAAGCCCGGGCCTTGTTCGAGATCTCCTTGGCCCGCTATGCCGCGAGCTACGCCGAGGAGGAGGACCTGGTGCGCCTGCGAGGCGCCCTGCAGGAGAATCACGACGCCGTAGGCGACGAGGCGCGTTTCAAGCGCTCCGATAACGATTTCCACGGAGTGCTGGCAAGTATCGCTCGCAACCCGATCTTCGATGCCATTCACGTGGCGCTCTCCGAGTGGTTGGATGACCGTCGCGCCCAGGTGCTTCAGCAGAAGGATGAGGACAAGGCGGCGTTGGAAGCGCATATCGCGATCGTCGAGGCCATTGAGTCCCGCGATCCTGATGCTGCCGAGGCGGCGATGCGGCGCCACCTGGACCGTCACTATGGCACCTACATGCAGCTCAAGAAGCGCCTCACTGTGGAGGAGTGAGTCCCTGACCTGCTACTTGCCGGCAGATATAGCGAAAAGGGCCCGCTGCATGAGCATCGGGCCTTTTCGACGATGGCGTGTCGCTACAGGGAAACGCCACGTTTCCAGGGGATGAAGTCGTACTGCGCCAGCTGCACCGCCCGGGGCTGGTAGCGCCCCGAGGCGGCGTCGATGCACAGTCTCAGCAGTTGCTCTGCCATCTCGTCGATGCTGGTCTCCCCGCGGATGATGGGACCGGCGTCGAAGTCGATGACGTCGCTCATGCGCTCAGCGAGCTCACTGTTGCTGGAGATCTTGATGACCGGGGTGACCGGGTTGCCGGTGGGCGTGCCCAGGCCGGTGGTGAAGAGGATCAGGTTGGCACCGGACCCCGCAAGTGCCGTCGTCGATTCTACGTCGTTACCCGGTGAGCAGAGCAGGTTGAGGCCAGCCTTGGTGCGAGGGTCGGTGTAGTCAAGCACGTCCACCACCGGGCTATCGCCACCCTTCTTTGCGGCGCCGGCCGACTTCATCGCATCGGTGATCAGACCGTCTCGGATGTTCCCGGGGGAGGGGTTCATCGAGAAGTCGGCGCCTACCCGCGCGGCGTGCTGCTGGTAGGCCTCCATCAGATTCTGGAAGCGGCTCGCCACGGCGTCGTCGATACAGCGGGCGATCAGCTCGTGCTCCACGCCACACAGTTCAGGGAACTCGCTTAGGATACCGCTGCCCCCCAGCGCTACCAGGCGATCGACGACCGCGCCTACCAAGGGGTTGGCGGAGAGCCCGGAGAAGCCGTCGGAGCCGCCGCACTCCACGCCCAGGGTCAGCGCTGAGAGCGGCGCCGGAGATCGCACGACCTTATTGGCCTCGGTCAGGCCGTCGAAGATGGTGGTCAGCGCCTCGCGGATCAGCGCTTCCTCGCTCTGGCTGGCCTGCTGCTCCAGGTAGTGCACCGGGCGCAGGCCGCTGGGATCGCGTTTGGCCACGGCGCCGCGCAACATGTCGATCTGGGCCTTCTGACACCCCAGGCTCAGCACCGTGGCGCCGGCGACATTCGGATGGCAGATGTAGCCCGCCAGCAGTTGGCAAAGCGCTTCGGCATCGTCATCGGTGCCACCGCAGCCCAAGGTGTGGGTGAGGAACCGCACCCCGTCCACGTTAGGGAAGAGCCGCTCACCGGCTGGCTCGTCCGGCACGACGCCTGCTGAGCCATGGAGCAGTTCGCGAGCCATGCGCTTGTAATCGCGATAGGGGTCCTCGCCAAGAGCGTCAGCTACGCACTGCCTAAGTACCTCGATATTGCGGTTCTCGCAGAACACCAGAGGGACAACCAGCCAGATGTTGGCAGTGCCCACCTGACCATCGGGGCGGTGGTAGCCTTCGAAGGTGGCGTCGCGAAACGCCGTGACATCAGGGGCCTGCCACTCGCCACGCCGCGCCTGGGGCATGGTGGTGGCGGTGCTATGTGCGGTGTTCTCGGTCGTGATGGCCGCCCCCGCGGCGATAGGGCAGGTGGCGCGGCCCACCGTGACGCCATACATGATAACGGTGTCGCCCACGTCAAGGTCATGCAGGGCGAACTTGTGCTTGTGGCGAATCGACTCGGCCAGGTGCAGAACGTGACCGTCATCGTCGATCTCGCTGCCGGCTGGCAAGTCCTTGAGGGCGACGCGTACGTTATCAGCGATATGCACGCGCAGGCTGGCCAGTTGGCCGCTGTCACTGGCGATGGTCTGGGGCATTGTGGGCCTCCGCTGAAACGTATTCTGAGGGATCGAGCTCTATCATGGCCTTGATCACACCGCTGTTCGCGGCGCACCAGGCGGGCATGGCGTCGGGGAGGTCACCAAGCTCGGTGCGGTGGGTAATCATGGCGCTCGCCGGGAGACGGCCCGCTTCCATCAACCGACATACCTCTTCGAAGTCTTCCCGGGTGGCGTTGCGGCTGGAGAGCAGGCTCATCTCTTTGCGGTGGAAGTCCGGGTCGTGGAAGGAGATGTCGGCCTTGACGATGCTGACCAGCACGTAGCGGCCGGCGTGACCGACCAGGTCGAAGCCCTGCTGCATGGCGTTAGGGTTGCCAGTGGCATCGAACACGGCATCAGCCAGTTCGCCATCGCCGATGGCCTGCAGGGTCGCCGCTACATCCTCTTCGCCGGGATTCAACGTATCTGTGATGCCAAGCTGGTCGCGGCAGAAGGCCAGGCGCTCAGGGTTGGTGTCGACCACCACCACCCTGGCTCCTCGCTCGCCTGCCAGCTGTGCCACGCCAAGACCGATGGGGCCGGCGCCAACTACCACGGCAAGTTCACCTTCGGTAAGTTCGCTACGGCGTACCGCGTGGGCACCGATGGCTTGGCACTCGACCAGGGCCAACTGGTCCAGTGGCAGGGTATTGGAGGTCACGACCTGCTCCACGGGCACCGCGAGGCTTTCGCACATGCCGCCATCGCGATGCACACCGATTACCTCCATGTGTCGGCAACAGTTGGTACGGCCCTGGCGACAGGCCCGGCAGTCTCCGCAGTGCAGGTACGGAATCACATAAGCGTTTCGGCCGATCAGCGCTGGGTCGACCTGTTCGCCCACCGCGACGATCTCGCCGGCCAGTTCGTGGCCAAGTACTCGCGGATACTGGAAGTAGGGCTGGTTGCCACCGAAGGCGTGGATATCGGTACCGCACACACCGATCCGGCGGATGCGCAGCAGCACCTCGTCGGCCCTGCAAGATGGGGCGTCACGCTCCTCCAGGCTCAGGCGGCCGGGTTCCTGGCAGACGACAGTTCGCATTGTGGCCTCCGGTCAGCGCGAGGGTTCGGCGACGACGGTCTGGTTCTGCTCTCCGAGTCCGTCGATGCCCAGGCGCATGCGCTGGCCGGGCTTGAGGTAGGTCGGTGGCTGCTGACCCATGCCCACTCCCGGCGGTGTGCCGGTCGAGATGACATCTCCCGGTTGCAGGGTCATGAAGCGGCTCAGGTAGCTGATCAGGAAAGGGACCTGATAGACCATGGTTCGAGTATTGCCATCCTGGAAGCGCTGGCCGTCTACCTCCAGCCAGAGGTCGAGGGCATGGGGATCTGCGATCTCGTCCGGGGTCACCAGCCAGGGGCCCAGAGGACCGAAGGTGTCGCACCCCTTGCCCTTGTCCCAGCTGCCACTGCTCTCGAGCTGGAACTCGCGCTCGGAAACGTCGTTGACCACGCAGTAGCCGGCGACGTGGTCCATGGCTTCGGCCTCGCTCACATAGCGGGCTTCCTTGCCGATCACCACGCCAAGCTCCACTTCCCAGTCGGTCTTGGTGGAGTCGCGGGGGATGATGACATCGTCGTTAGGGCCGCAGATGGCGCTGGTCCACTTGTTGAAGACCACTGGCTCCGGTGGCACTTCGGCGCCGGTCTCGGCGGCGTGGTCAGAGTAATTGAGCCCGATGCAGATGAACTTGCCGACGCGTCCCACACAGGGACCGAGATGGGTGTCGGCTGCGACCTCAGGCAGACGCGTGGGATCGAGTTCGGTCAGGCGGGCCAGAGTCTCTCGGTCCAGGTGACGACCGTCGAGGTCGGGCAGGTGTGCCGACAGGTCGCGGATCACGCCGTTGGCGTCGAGCAGGCCGGGTTTCTCTTGGCCCCGGGGGCCAAAGCGCAGCAATTTCATGGGGTCTCCTTCTGATTTAGATCAGCCAACCGCCGTCGATGACCTGGGCGGTGCCGGTGGTATAGGCGGATTCATCCGCGGCGAGATAGGTTGCCAGGGCGGCGATCTCCTCCGGGGTGCCCAATCGCCCCAGTGGCTGACGGGCGAGGAAGTCGGCCTGTACCTCGGTTTCGGGCCTTCCCTGCTGTTGGGCCTGCTCACGGATGCGCTGGCGCAGCGAAGGGGAATCCACGGTGCCGGGGCAGATCGCGTTGCATCTAATGCCCTGGTGAATGAAGTCGGCGGCGATCGACTTCGTCAATCCGATCACCGCGGCCTTGGTGGTGCCGTACGCGCAGCGGTTAGAAACGCCCTTGAGGCTCGAGGCCACCGAGGCCATGTTGATGATGCTGCCACCACCGTGGTCGATCATGGCGGGCAGCAGGGCACGGGTCAGGCGTGCCATGGAGGTGATGTTGAGTGCCAGGGACAGCTCCCAGTCGGCATCCGAGCCTGAGAGTAGGGTGCCGTCGGCCACGTAGCCAGCGCAGTTGAAGAGCACATCCACTGGCGGCAACTCGGTGGCCAGCAGCGCTTCGATGGATGCGCCGTCGAGCACATCGAGGCGACGTGTCTCGATGCCCGGTGTGTTCTCCAGCTCGCATAACTTGTCGGTATCGATATCGGTGGCGATGACCGTCGCGCCCTCCGCGGCGAATTGCAGCGCGGTGGCACGGCCGATGCCCTGGCCTGCGGCGGTGATCAGGGCCGTCTTGTTCTTCAATCGCATGGTGCGGGCTTCCTGGAATTGTATCGGGTTGTTTGGAGAGGGAGCCGTCATGAGTTGGTGGTATGACAGGATGCTAGCCTGATGGTAGGTCAGAGTATGGCCCAAGGTAATCGAACCGGCAACGTGAATCTTGCCTTTATGTTGAACATATGAAAGGATATGGCGATATTTGCTGAAGGCGTGTAGCTCCCGTGAAAACTTCCGCTTCCCGATCCCGTCGACCCAGCGTCGCTGACTTCCTTGCCGAGGCCATCTTCTCCGGTCGTTACCAGCCAGGGGACTTTGTGCCCAAAGAGATGGCGCTGGCGGAGCAGTTCGACATCAACCGCTCGGCAGTGCGCAGTGATCTCCGCCAACTGGTGGATGTGGGCATCATCGAGCGTATCTCGGGACATGGTTCCAAGGTTCGGGAGTACGAGGAGTGGAACATTCTCGATCCTCAGGTCACCGACTGGATCACTCGGTTCGCCTATCCCAATCCGCGTATCCAACGCGAGATCCTGGCATTCCGCCTGGATGTAGAGCCCTATGTGGCAATGACCGCGGCTCGGCGTGCCAAGGCGCGTGACCTCGTGGCCATCGAGGAGGCTTTTGAGGGTATGGGACAAAACCTGCGCAGCGCAGGGAGCCCTGAGGAGCGAAAGCTGCACAGCGACTATGACGTCGCGTTTCACGTCGCCATCTTCAAGGCGACGCACAACATCGTCTGGTCCCAGCTGTCGCACATTCTGCGGCCGTCGATCCAGCTGCTAGTTTCGGAATCCAATATCAGTGCCACAGATCCTGAGGACAGCCTGGAGCGGCATCGCAAGGTGATGGAGTGCATTCGTACCCGTGATGCCAAGGGCGCTTTCCAGGCTTCCCAGGCCGTACTGGAGGGGACTGCCGAGGCCCTGGGCATCGAGCCGGGTGATGGCCTGCTCGGCGATATGCTGACCATCCCCGTTTCACGCTGAAGTATCAGGGACCATCAAAAAAGGCGGCCCGCAGGCCGCCAAAGGGTCCAACCGCTTGCAGATTCCAGGGATTAATCCCGCTTGCCATCCACCAGGCGGGTGACGCCCAGCGGGTTGTCCTCCTTGAGGGCCTTGGGCAGCAAGCCTTCGGGCAGGTTCTGGTAACACACCGGACGCAGGAAGCGATGGATAGCGGCACTGCCTACCGAGGTCGTGCGGCTGTCCGAGGTCGCCGGGAAGGGGCCGCCGTGGACCATGGCATGGCACACCTCGACACCGGTGGGCCAACCGTTGGCCAGCACACGACCGGCCTTGCACTCGAGTACCGGTAGCAGCGTCCGGGCGGCGTCCAGGTCGCCATCGTCCATCTGCAGGGTGGCGGTGAGCTGGCCCTCCAGGTGCTCGGCCACGGCCGTGACCTGGTCGAGGTCGTCGCACTCGACCACCAGCGAGGCGGCACCGAACACCTCGGCCTGCAGCGCGTCGTTCTTGAGGAAGTCACTCGCCGAGGCGGCAAAGAGCGCCGGCTGACAGGCGCAGGGGCCATCGCCGACCGGACCGCGCGCGATCTCGCGGGCTTCGCCAACCAGGGCCCCAATGCCGTCCTGGTAGGCGGCGTGGATGCCCGGAGTGAGCATGGTCTGCGCGGCGCTGCCCTTGACCGCCTCGCCGGCCGCCGCGACGAAGGCGTCCAGCGCTTCGCCCTTGACCGCGATCACCAGCCCCGGGTTGGTGCAGAACTGGCCCGCTCCCATGTTCAGCGAGCCGATGAAGCCCTCGGCAATCTCCTTGGCGCGTGCCTGGAGTGCCTCGGGCAGCAGGAACACCGGGTTGATGGAGCTCATCTCGGCGTAGACCGGGATCGGCTGGGGGCGCGCCTGGGCGGTGGCCATCAGGGCCAGGCCACCCGAACGCGAACCGGTGAAGCCCACCGCCTGGATCCGCGGGTCGGCGACCAGTGCCTGGCCGATCTCCTTGCCCGACCCGAACAGCAGCGAGAACACGCCCTCGGGAAGACCACAGCTGGCCACGGCCTTCTGCACCGCGCGCCCCACCAGCTCGGAGGTGCCGGGGTGGGCGGAGTGTGCCTTGACCACCACCGGGCAGCCGGCGGCCAGCGCCGAGGCGGTATCGCCCCCCGCCACGCTGAACGCGAGCGGGAAGTTCGAGGCGCCGAACACCGCCACCGGGCCCAGGGCCACGTGACGCTGGCGCAGATCGACGCGGGGCATGGGCTGGCGATCCGGGAGTGCCGGGTCGATGCGCACGTCGAGCCACTCGCCGGCACGCACCACGGAGGCGAACAGGCGCAGCTGGCCGCAGGTGCGCCCGCGTTCGCCTTCGATCCGTGCCTGGGGCAGGCCGGTCTCGGCCATGGCGCGCTCGACCAGCGCATCGCCCAACGTCTCGATCTCGGCGGCGATGGTTTCCAGGAACGTCGCGCGCTCCTCCAGGGAGGTCTCGCGATAGGTATCGAAGGCGGCTCGGGCGAGGTCGCAGGCCTGAGCGACCTCGTCACGACCGAGCCCCGGATAGTCGGGGGCGAGTGAGTCGCCACTGGCTGGGTTGATGGCGCGAATGACGGCCTGGTTGCCGGAAACGGCTTGCTGGCCGATCAGGGAAGTGCCTTGTGGTGTCATGTTACCTCCAGTGTCGATTACAGGACGTTGACGCGGACCGTCCTGGTTGCCTCTTCGGTGTGCAGTGTATTGCGTAGGGGGCGGCCAAACTCGGGAAGAGCGATTTCGAATCGGTCTCCCTCACGAGTTTGAACATCATCGGCAAAGCTGAGGGTCGCCGTGCCGAAGAAATGCACATGGACGTCACCAGGGCGCCGAAAACCCGCGTACTTGAAGTGGTGGTACTCCAGGTTAGCCAGGCTGTGGGCCATGTTGGCCTCGCCGGTGAGAAAGGGCTTCTCCCAGAGTGTTTCGCCATTGCGGACGATACGGCTCACGCCCTCCAGGTGCGCGGGCAGCTCGCCCACCAGCAGCTCCGGGCCAAAGCTGCAGGCGCGCAGCTTGGAGTGGGCCAGCCAGAGGTAGTTGTAGCGCTCGGTGACATGGTCGGAAAACTCGTTGCCGATGGCATGACCGACCCGCCAGGGGGTGCCGTCATCGCCGATCACATAGAGCCCGGCGAGCTCCGGTTCCTCTCCGGCGTCCTGAGCGAAGGCGGGCGATGGGATCTCGGCTTCAGGTGGCACCACGCAGCCGCCATCGCCCTTGTAGAACCACTCCGGCTGAGCGCCGGGCTCACCGGCGGCAGGTTTTCCGTCTTCCACGCCCAGCTTGAACATGCGCATGGAGTCGGTCAACTCGGCCTCGCTGACCTGAGTCTTGGCATGCATCGCCGAGCGAGTATCGGCACTTCCCAGGTGGGTCAGGCCGGTGCCGGTGACCAGGCAATGGGCGGGGTCGGGGTGGGTCAGGGGAGGCAGCAGGCGTCGCTCGTCGACTAGCTGCTGGTAGTCGAGGCGGGTCTCGGTGAGGGCCGTCTCTACTGCCTGGACCAAGGGCTGCCCGGCGGCGATGGCGCGCCGGGCCAGGGTGTAGGTGTCGGAGTCGAGCAACCTCACATGCTCAGGGCCCTCGACCAGGGCGGCTCTCACCAAGTCCTCATGGATGCACTGGATCAGTCGCATGTCACGTCCTCTTGTTGTGTCAGGGGGTCACAGCGGCCAGATGGCCAGCTGCGGCCAGATGAGAAGGGCCGCCAGCACGCACAGCTGGATCGCCATGAAGGGCAGCACCGAGACGTAGATGTCCTTCAGGCTGATG
>NZ_JAWSUJ010000072.1:1585-21371 GCF_033549285.1 Halomonas sp. | reverse complement strand
AGTTGATGACCTCAGGAAAGAGAAAGAAAGCGGGGTAAGTTTCCGGTTTTCAGGGACACTTTTTGGGAAACGTCTGGACGAGGTTCTTTCCATTCTGGGTGACGATCGCCTTGTGGGCCTCCAGCGCCTCCAGCAGGCGCAGGCCGGCCTCCGGGCCGTCGCGCATGGCCACCGCCGCCGCCCGGTTGAGGGCGATCACCGGCGAGGGCTGCTGGCGATAAAGCGCCTCGTAGAGCATCACGATCCGTCCCCAGTCGGTCGCCTCGGCGCGGGACGCGCGGACATGCTCGGCGGCGATCGAGGCCTGCAACGTATAGGGGCCGGTGGGCGTCAGCGCCAGCGCCTGGCCAAGATGCGCCATGCCATCGCGGATACGTCTCCGGTCCCAGCGGCCACGGTCCTGCTCCTCCAGGGGGACCAGCTCCCCGCCCGGGCCCTGGCGGGCGTCGCGCCGGGCGTCGTGGAGCCACATCAGCGCCAGCAGGCCGTACACCTCCCCCTCGGGCAGCAGTCGCACCAGCGCCTGGGCCAGCTCCATGGCCTCGGCCGAGAGGCTGACGTCGACCAGGGCATCGCCGGTACTCTGCGAGTAGCCCTCGTTGAACACCAGGTAGATAACCCGCAGGACAGCGGGCAGTCGCCCCGGCAGCTCCCTGGCATCCGGGACCTCGTAGGGAATGCCGGCGTCGCGGATCCTGCGCTTGGCCCGCACGATGCGCTGGGCCAGGGTGGCGGGCCTTTGCAGCAGCGCCCTGGCCACCTGCTCGGTGGTCAGCCCGCACATCTCGCGCAGGGTCAGGGCCACCCGCTCGTCCAGGGCCAGGTCGGGGTGACAGCAGGTGAAGAGCAGCCTCAGCGGGTCGTGCTGGATGCTGCGCTCGTCGAGGCTCGCCGCCGGTTCATCGGGCGCCACGAGATGGGCATGCTGGCGGGAGGTCTGGCGGCGGCGAATCTGGTCGATGCCGCGCCGATGGCCGGTGCGGATCAGCCAGGCGGCAGGATGCTCCGGCACGCCCTGCGCCGGCCACTGCTGCACGGCGGCCATGAAGGCCTCCTGGAGCGCCTCCTCCGCCAGCTCGAAGTCGCCGAGCAGGCGAATCAGCGTCGCCAGCACACGCCGCGAGTGCTGGCGATAGAGCCGTTCGATGGTGGCATCGTGGTTCATGACGCTGGCTGTCTCGCCCGGGATGCTCACTGCAAGCTTAGCCGCCAGGCGCGAAAGCGCCGCACGGGCAACGGCACGGGGTCAGCGGGGGCTTTATCGTCGATGAGCAGGAGCATCGCACCGGGCCGGGAGACCGGCAAGGGAGGCGCCCGGGGATGGAAATCCGTGGGCGTCTGGACGACGCTTGACCAGATGCCGATTCACCCGCCCGGAGTGCGCCACCATGCCGCAATACCACAACGATGCCACCCTGCCCCTGCCGCTCTTTCCCGGCAGCCATATGGTGATCGACGACGACTACGTCTTCCTCTCGGGGCTCACCGCCGAGGATATCCAGGGCGGCGAGACGGTGATCGGCGACATGGCCGAGGAGACCCGCCTGGTGATGCGCAGCCTCCAGCGCATGCTGGCTTCCGCCGGCTGCGACATGGCGGACGTGGTGCGGGTCGACGTGCACATCACCGACCTGGACATGATCCGCGACATGGACGCCGCCTACGCCGAGTTCTTCGACGCCCATCGCTACCCGGCGCGCACCTGCACCCAGTCGCCCCGCCTCTACGGCGGCGCCCATGTGGAAATCACCGTGATGGCGCGCCGCCCCGCCAGGCGCGAGGAGAGCGACCCGGCGCCGGACGCGGACAGTCCACGAGCCTGAGGGGCGGCGCGAGGGTCACTGCAGCGTCAGGCGCAGGCCGCGGAAACGCCGGCGATACGCTCGTGGGGTGAGCCCCACGCGCCGGCCGAACAGCCGCCGGAAGAAGCTCGGGTCCGCGTAGCCGACCTGCTCGGCCACCGCCTCGATGGGCTCGTCGCCGCTTTCCAGGATCTGCTTGGCCTCCTCGAGGCGCAGGGTATGCACATAGTCCATGGGCGTCATGCCGGTAGCGGCCTTGAAGCGACGCTTGAAGGAGCGCTCGGTCAGCCCGCTGCGGCGGACCATGCCGGCCACCGGCGAGTGGGTGTCGTAGTGCCGGGCGACCCACACCTGGGCCTCGCTGATCAGCGCGTCCTCCAGCTGTCGGGCGGAAGTCAGGGCCGCATAGGGCTGCTGGCCCTCGTGGTGCCAGTCGATCAGGAAGATCCGCGACAGGTGCATCGCCTCGTCCACCCCCACCAGCCGCGCCACCAGGAACAGCGCCAGGTCGATCCAGGTGGTGCCACCGCCGGCCATGATCAGCCGGCCCCCTTCGCCACTGACCACCAGGGCGCGATGGGCATGCACGCACACCTCCGGATGCTGGCGAGCCAGGGCATCGCAGTAGGCCCAGTGGGTGGTGGCGTCCTGCCCGGCGAGCAGCCCCGACTCGGCGAGCAGCAGTGAGCCGGTGCAGGCCGCGGCCAGCCAGGCCCCGCGACCATGGCAGGCCAGCAGCCAGGCCAGCTCCGGGTCGTAGTGCCCCGAGAGCTCAGCGCCGGGCACCACCAGCAGGTTGGGAATGCAGATGGCCGTCGGCGCCCGACAGTCGGCCAGGGCCGCGTCCGGCTCGATCCAGGCCCCGTTGCGGTTGCGAAAGCCGCGACCGTCGCGGGAGACGATCAGCGGCTGCAGCAGCGGCGCACCGGGATGACCGTGCATCAGCAGGCCCCAGTCGCGGCCGGCCGACCCGAAGAGGTCGAACATGCCATACAGGGTGCTGGCGGTAGTCTCGGGTACCGCCAGGATGGCGACTTGCGTGGTGGATAGCGTGGTCATGGCAGAAAACACCCCTTTGCGGCGCATTCCCCTTTCGTTGACGCTCCTCTTCCGCCGTACCGTTCTCCTGCACCCCAACAACAAACAGGAGAACCCCCATGTGCAACGTCCATTCACTTTCCGTGGCCGAGGCCGACAGCGGCGCCTTCGAGGCCCGACTGGTCAATGCCCTGAACGAGAGCGGGCTGATGCTGCTCACCGCCATCAGCCACCGCACCGGCCTCTTCGAGGCCCTGGCCGGCCAGGCGCCCCTCACCAGCCGGCAGCTGGCCGAGCGCGCCGGGCTCGACAACCTGGCCTTCGAGGTGCGCGACCTGAGCGACTTCGATGCCACCGCCAAGCCCGGTGCCTTCGACCTGGTGACCACCTTCGACGGCATCCATGACCAGGCCCAGCCGCGTCGCCTGCTCGCCGGCATCCATCGCAGCCTGGCGCCGGACGGCGTCTACCTGGTCCAGGACATCCACGCCTCGAGCCACCACCACCTGGATCGCGACCACCCGCTGGGGACGATGCTCTATGCCGTCTCGGTGAGCCACTGCATGACGGTCTCGCTGGCCCAGGGCGGCGAGGGGCTCGGCACCATGTGGGGCCGCGAGCGGGCCCTGGCCTACCTTGAGGAGGCGGGCTTCCGCGACATCCGGGTCCACCAGCTGGAGCACGACATCCAGAACGACTACTTCGTCTGTCGTCCCTGACAAGGCGACAAGAGAAGGCGACAGAAACTGGGCCGTCCGGCAGCACCGGACGGCCCTTCAGAATGGCGCCGAGGGGCACGATCGGGGTTACCCCCGCCGGCCTATTCGGGCGATGGCTCGCCCCCGGGAGACGGCGTCTCGTCGACCTCCTGCACCGTGGCCGGCCGCCGGATCCGGCGCTTGGCCGGGGTGTCGCCCCGGGCGATGTCGTGGTGGCTGAGCACCACCACCTCCCTGGGCCACCACTGCGGATGATGGTCGCGGATGAAGGCCAGCAGCTTCTCGCGGATCTTCATCTCGGCTTCCCAGGCGGCGATGGGCTCGGGCCCCATCAGGTAGCAGGTGATCTCCTGGGTGGCCTCGTGCTGACCCGTGACCAGGCAGGCCAGCTTGTGGTGGTCGATGACATTCTCGTCCTCCTTCGCGAACGCCTCGAACCGCTCCCTGAGGGTCGCCACGTCGGCGCTGAGGTGCAGGGTCAGCACGATGCTCCGGTAGTGCTTGGCATTCTTCGAGGAGAGGTTTTCGTAGGGCTGGGAGACGAAGTACTTCACCGGCACGACCAGGCGCCGCTCGTCCCAGGTCCGCAGGCGGATGAAGGTGTAGTAGATGGCTTCCACGTAACTCCATCGGCCCTCGAAGACCACCAGGTCGCCGATGCGGATCGGCTTGGTCAGGGAGACCTGGAAGGAGGCCAGGATATTGCCGAGCACGGCCTGGCCCGCGATCCCCACCAGCACCGTCGCCACACTGGCCGAGGCCAGCAGGGACATGCCGAGGGTCTCGAAGAGGCTGACCTGGGCGATCACATAGATCACCACGACCAGCACGGTGACCAGGATCACCGCTCGACGCAGCGCATAGAGGGTGGTCAGCAACTTGCGATCGTCGCGGTGACTGGTGTCGTCGATCTCGCCCACCAGGCGACGCGTCATCCTGATCAGCAGGGTATCCACGAGCCGCACCGCGATCAGGCCCACGCCCCAGGCCATGATGATGGTCAGCAGCACCCCCAGGGTGGCGGTGACCATGCCCGAGAAGGAGACCACATAGTCGAGCAGCCATTGCGCCAGCAGCGACATGGCGATGAAGGCCAGGGGCAGCCGGATCATCTGCGCGAAGACGCTGGCAAGTCCCGCGGGCAGGCTGCGGGTCAGCAGGCCCATCAGGGCATGGATGAACCACCCCACCGCCCCGGTGATGACCAGGAAGAGCGGGATGGCGAGCCACTCCCATAGCTTCAGCACGCCGATGGAGGTATGGAGGCGCTCCGGGATATGGCCCTCCAGCCAGGAGGGGCCATATATCTCGTAGAGCTTGGGGATCGCGGTGATCGTCTCCGGGGCGATCAGCCAGACGGGGTCCTGCTCGCCGGCCCGATAGCGGGCCACGCGCACCTCGTAGCTCTGCCCGTCGGCCTCGAGGGTGGCGAGCTTCAGGTTGCGGCGGGTCTGACCCGCGCGAGGGCTATCCCCCGAGGTGTCCTCGACCATGGCATCCTGACGCGCGGAAAGGCCGGAGATGTCGAGCCACTCTCCCCGCTGGAGGACCTCGGCGAGCTGCCTGGCCAGCACGGCGCCTCGCGCGGCCTGCTCCTCGGGGGCCAGGTCGAGCAGGTTGAGGAGGTGGGCAGCGGCCGCATAGTCCTTCTCGTCGGTCAATTCCATGAAGCTGCGTACCGCGTCCCGCGGCGTCTTGCGCTCGACCTCGTCGGGAGGCTCGCCCAGGCCGGCATTCAGCTCATCGACGCTGAACCAGCGTGTCTCCTCGCCCTCCTCCTGGGCCACGCCCGGGCAGGCGACGGCCAGCAGCAGCAGTGACAGGAACCCCACGAGCAGAGTCTTCATACGCGTCCTTCCCGGGTTGTCGGAAATTCCCTTTTCCGGCTGTCGTCACCCTTCCTGGCGGGTCTCCAGCTGGCCGTGCCAGGGCCGCATGGCCAGGATCTCGTCGAACCACTGCAGCGGCTCGGGCTCGATGGCCGCTTCCGGCAGGGGCGCCAGCGCGACCGGCTGCCAGCTGCTCGCCTCCAGCGACTCGCGCAGCCGGGCATAGTCCACCGGAATGTCGGCCGCGGCCTCGTTCGCCTGCAGTTGGCCGAGAGCCTCCAGCAGGTCGCCCATGCCGTTCTCCTGCTCCTCGAGCGGCTTGAAGGACTGCACGTAGAGGCGCTTGCCCTCCTGGCCCACCTTCACCGGCATGTCGATGATGTTGACCCGCTCGCCGACCTCGATACGCGAGAAGAGCGCCTCGATGGTCTCCGGCATCATGCGGATACAGCCGCGGCTGGCGCGCATGCCGATGCCGTCCGGCCGGTTGGTGCCGTGGATCAGGTAGCCCGGGATATCGAGCAAGATGGCGTGCTGGCCCAGCGGGTTGTCCGGGCCGGGCGGCACCACCTCGGGCGGCGGCTCGCCGTTCTCCTTTGCCTCCTGGCGGACCGACTCGGGCGGGTACCAGGCCGGGTCCTTGAGCTTCATGGTGGTCTTGGTCACGCCCAGCGGGGTGTTGAAGCCCTCCCGGCCGATACCGATGGGATAGGTCTCGACCCGGGGCGTCTCGCCCTCGGCGGTATCCGGGTAGTAGTAGAGGCGCAGCTCGGCCACGTTGATCACCACGCCCTCGCGCTTGGCCGGGGGCAGGATGTAGCGCGCCGGGATCACCACCTCGGTGCCGGGGTCGGGGGCCCAGAGGCTGACCTCGGGGTTGGCGTTGCGGATCTCCTCGTAGCCGACGTTGTGCTCACGGGCGATGTCGAGCAGGGTCTGGCCCTCGCTCGTCTCGACGGTATAGACCTCGCCGACCATGTTGCCCGTCTCGGGCAGCGGATAGTGGCCGCGGGGCAACTCCGGCTCGGCCAGGGCCGCGGTCGGCAGGAGCAGCAGCGCGAGGGAGAGGGCCAGGGGGCGGCAGCGCCTGGCCAGGGGGGGGATCGTGGAAGGGGTCATGGTGTTCATGGGCTCGAAGCTATCATCAGGGAAAGGGGGGTCTTTGAGAACAGTGTTTCATGGAGCCCGCGTGACGGCAACCGGGAACGAGGCCAGGCCCGCCACCCCTGCGCCAGGAGAGGAGCGCCTGCTCACCAGTGCTCGCGCAGCACGCGCCCGATGTCGCGCAGGGCGCGTTCGGCCGTTGCCACCTCCGCCACGCCGCGGACACAGGCGACCACCACCAGGCGGCGCTCGCCGCTGTCGACGATGCCCGCATCGCAGGCCCGCCGGCGCTGGGTCCCGGTCTTGTGGGCAAAGGAGATGGCCGGGCCGAAGCCGGCCTTGAGGCGACGCTCCCCGCTGCGGGTCCGGGCCATCAGGTCCAGCAGTCGCGCGGTGGCATCGGGGCCCAGTGCCCGCCCCTCGGCAAGCGCGGCCAGCAACTCGGCGAAGGCATCCAGCCGGCCGCTGTTGAGGGCCCCGGCATAGTAGGCGTCGAAGGCGGCATCCAGCGACGGCAGCCGCCAGGCCGAATGCGGCACTCCGAGACGCCGCGACAGCCAGTCGAGCCGCGCCGAATCATCGTCGCGCTTCTGCAGCTCGATGAAGTCGAGCCCGCCCAGGGCGAAGGCCTGGTGGTGTAACCGAGCGTAGACCTGTCGACGCACGTCCACCAGGGCAGTGATCGGACCCAGCCCCTCGGGCACCAGGGCCCGGGCCCGCGCGTTGACCGAAGCGAGGCCGAGATGGCGGATCAGCATGTCCGTGGCGGTGTTGTCGCTGACCGTCAGCATCGCCTCGAGCAGCGCCTCGAGCGTCAGCCGGCTACCGGGCGGCGCCCAGTTGGTGGGCCCCGCCCCGTCCACGTAGTCGCTCTCGTCCAGCGTCAGCCGGTCGTCGAGGGACAGCTCCCCCGCCTCCACCCGGGCCATCAGCTCGATGGCCACCGGCACCTTGACCAGCGAGGCCAGGTACCAGGGCTCCTCGTCCCGCCAGCCCAGGGTCCGTCCGCCGTCGAGTTCCCGGACGTGCACGCCCAACTCGCCGGGAAAGCCGGCCTCCAGCGCCGCCAGGCGCGACTCGGGGGGCGACGCGACTCCCAGCGGCCCCCACAGCGAGAGCAGCGCTGTCCCGACCAGGTGAGCGAGCCGGCGTCTCATGACCGCGCCCGGATCCAGCGGGTCAGGGCGATCCAGGCGGCGGTGGCCGGCACCAGCGCCAGGCCGATGCCCAGCACCTGGGGATAGCCGTAGGCCTGCCAGGCCTCGAGCAGCAGGCGGAAGACCCCGAAGATCACCACGATATGGAAGATGAAGGCCGCCAGGGCATCCGAGCCGACCACCGTGACCGGACGCAGCCAGGCCGCGGCCCGCGCGCCTCCCGCCAGACAGAGGGCGAGCACCAGCAGCGCCCCGCCGAGGCTGAAGAGCATGAAGGCGAGCCCGGGCGGGTGCTTGCCCGCGTTGCGGGCCACCGCCATCAGCGCCGCATCGAGCTCGGGCAACGAGAGCACCACAAACCCCAGCAGCATGGCCGCGCCGACCGCGGCCAGGGCCGGCACCAGACGCCGGCGCAGGGCGTCGCGCTCGCGACAGCGCAGCACCCCCTCGCCGATCAGCAGGCCGAGCATCACCAGCGGCAGCCGCGAGAGCTGTCCCCAGGTGTAGTGGTCGTCGTCCTCGACGAGGATCGCCTTGAGCGGCTCGATGCCCCAGAAGGCGAAGTGGCGCTCCAGCCAGCCGGCCAGCAGCGCCACGACCAGCGGGACGGCCAGCCGCGACCAGAGCGGCATCCTGCGCCACAGCGGCAGCACCCAGGGGATCCACAATAAGGCGATGGCGTAGAAGCCCAGTATCTCCACCCAGATGGGGAAGCGCTGGTAGAGCAGGGTGTCGAGGATGTCCTGGGGGGCGAAGAGCGGCAGCATCTCGACGACGGTGAGCACCTTGTACCAGAACAGCACCTCGACCCCGCGCAGCATCAGTTTCAGGCGCCGCCTTGGCCAGTCGGGGGCGTCGGTCTTCGGCAGGAAGGCCACCGCCAGGGCGATGCCGAACACCGTGATGAACAGCGACGAGGAGATCTTGGTGAGCAGGTGGATGGGTACCATTCCCCACTCGGGGACCTGGCCGATGCCCAGCAGCCCGCTCACCGCATGGCTGACGATCATCAGGGCGATGGCGATGCCACGGGCCAGGTCGATCGCCGCGATGCGCCCCTGCCCCGGCGGTAGGGAGGGGCGCTCCCCCAGTCGCTCCCGGATCGCGCTCCCTGCCGCTGCCATCATTCGCCCTCCAGGCGCTCGACGTTCTCCAGCGTCAGCCGCCGTCCCTCTCGGAGCGAGAAACGGAAATGGCCCTCGACCCGCACGGCCTTGCCCAGGTGGGGGGCGATCCGCTCGTGGGGGAAGATCTCGACCCGGTTGAGGTCCTCGTCCTCGATCCAGTAGTGCAGCGGGTCCTCGAAGTGGCGCACCACGCCGCGGGTGGCGACCCGGCTGTCGTCATGGGCGGCGGGATTGTTGGCCAGCACCGGCAGGGGCACCTCGCTGGCCGGCGCCTCTCCGCCACAGCCCGTGAGCAGCAGCCCGGCGAGCAGCGTCGCCGCCAGGCCGGCGGCGCTTTCGCGGTACGCTCCCATCCTCTCTCCCTCGCTGGTCGATGGTCGCCCGCCATGGACGACGCCGGCGCCAGTATCGCCCAGGCGCCACGGCCCCGTCACCGCCAGGGTGCTTTTCGCCCGCCGGGCCTCGGGGTAGGCTGGGCGGGTTCCCCTCCACCGAGAGTCGCCCATGTCGCGATCCCGCTCCCTCCCCGTCCGCGCCCTCTGGCTGGGTACCGCCCTGGCCTGGCTGGCGCCGCTCGCTGCCCTGGCCGACGACTGTCCGGTACCCGGGCAATGGCAGGCCGCCGGCGGCGAGACGCTGACCACGACCGGGCTGATGGCGGAGCTCGCCGAAAGCGACGTGGTACTGCTCGGCGAACAGCACGACCGCCTCGACCACCACCGCTGGCAGCTCCACACCCTGGCGGCCCTGCATGCCCATCGCCCGGCAATGGTGATCGGCCTGGAGATGCTGCCCCGCGAGGCCCAGCCGGCGCTGGACGCCTGGGTGGCCGGTGAGCTCGACGAGGCGGCCTTCCTCGAGCAGAGCGACTGGAACCGCGCCTGGGGTTTCGACCCCGAGCTCTACCTGCCGATCCTCCACTTCGCCCGCATGCAGCGGATCCCGCTGCTGGCCCTCAACGTCACCCCCGCGCTGCGCGGTCGCCTGGCCACCGAGGGCTGGGAAGCGGTCTCCGACCAGGAGCGCTTCGGCATCACGCCCCCGGCCCCGGCACTGCCCGCTTACCGGGCGTCGCTGGAGGCGATCTACGCCGAGCATGCCGACCGCGACGACGACCCGGCGGACCTCGAGCGCTTCATCGCGGCCCAGCTGGTCTGGGACCGCGCCATGGCCACCGCCCTGGCCGATGCCGCCGCGCAGGGCCCCCTGGTGGCGGGGCTGATGGGCGAGGGGCACCTGGCCGACGGCGACGGCGTGCCCTACCAGCTCGACGACCTCGGGCTGGGCGACCATCGCAGCCTGCTGCCCTGGACGCCGGGCCCCGACTGTGAGCCGCCCGCAACCCGGGCCGATGCCCTCTACGTGCTGGGCGACGAGTCGGCCTTCCAGCCTCCCGAGCCACCGCGCCTGGGCGTGCTGATCGGCGAGCACGCGGAGGGCGTGCTCGTCCAGGGCATTGCCCCCGGCAGCGTGGCCGAGGCGGCCGGCCTGGCCGAGGGGGATGTCATCGTCACCGCCGCCGGCCAGCCCATGGCAGAGCCCGCCGACCTCACCGCCGTGGTCGGCCGCCAGGCCCCCGGCACCCTGCTGCCGCTGGAGATCCGTCGCGACGGCGAGCGCCGGGAGGTGCTGGCACGCTTCCCGACCCCCGCGAGCTGAGCGCCCGACACGGCGATCCGTCGGCCCTCTATGGGCATCCCGACGTCGGTCGGTAGCAGCTATGCTGAAGGAATGGAGCGCACCATCGACGCAAGGGAGGCAATCACCTTTGTTCCCGGCCCAGCGAGGCCGAAGGAGGAAGTGTCATGAGCATGCCCATGACGATACGGGAGTACCTCCGAGCCTGTGACATCGACTTCGAGGAGGTGCCCCACCCGCGTGAAGTGACGACCAGCCGCATCGCCCAGCAGGCCCATATCGCCGGCAACCAGCTGGCCAAGGCGGTCATGGTGCATGGCGATACGGGCTACCGCCTGGCCGTGCTCCCGAGCACCCGCGACGCCGACCTCGAGCGGCTCTCTGAGCTCTTCCACGAGAAGGTCGAACTCGCCTCGGAGGACGAGATCGCCGACTGCTTCAAGGACTGCGACCCCGGCGCCACCACCCCGGTGGGTCAGGCCTACGGCCTGCAGGTCTACATCGATGACCTGCTGCGCCACCAGCCCGACATCTACTTCGAGGCCGGTGACCACGAGACCCTGGTGCACATGAGCGGCAGCGAGTTCGACCGCCTGATGACCGCCAGCCCGCACGGCCACTTCAGCCGACACCACTGACAAGCCAACTTGAGGCGAGGCGAGACGGGCCGCGACCCTGCCGGTCGCGGCCCGTCGACGTTCTCGCAACCGAAGGCCACGACAGGCATCATGGGCGCCCCTGACCCATCCATCGTCCGCGAGGATCACCACCGCCGATGAGAATCCTGATTCGTACCTTCTTCCGCGGCCTGCGCCTGGTGCTGGCGCCGGTCATGCTGGTCTCCGAGAAGCTCTCCACTCCCCAGGCCGTCGAGCGCAGCCCGGAGGAACAGGCCCGGGTCGACGAGGCCTGCCGCAACCTGGCGCTCTACCAGTTCCGCACCTGCCCGTTCTGCATCAAGGTGCGCAAGGAGATCGCCCGCCTGGGCCTTGACATCGAGCTGCGCGATGCCCAGCAAGACCCCGACCACCGCCGCGCGCTCGAAGAGGGCGGCGGGCGGGTCAAGGTCCCCTGCCTGAAGATCGCCCACGACGACGGCTCGAACGAGTGGCTCTACGAGTCCGACGACATCAACGCCTGGCTGCACCGCCGCTTCGCCGCGGCCGACCCCGCCCGGGCCGCCTGACCCGTCGCGCCCGGGAGGGCGCCGAGGCAAGCCTTGGCAGGCGGGGCGTCACTTGCCCTGGGCCGAGAGGCCACCTACACCTTGGGAATGGACACCCTTCCGGCACGCCCCGCTTCCGGTCGCGGCCCGCTGGCCGTGGTCCGCTTCCTGGGCCTCGTGCTCCTGGGGGCGCTGGTCGGGGCGGTCGCTGCCCTCGCCGCCGTGGCCTTCGTCAGCGCCGTGCTGGCCCTCAACGAGCTGCTGCTGATCTCGCCGCGCAGCCGCATGATGTTCGACCACCCCGCCCTGCTGCTGGCCGCCACGGTCGCGGTGCCGGCGCTGGGCGGCCTGGTGGTCGGGCAGCTGCATCGCGCGATCCCCGAACGGCGCCCCCATGCCCCGGCCGACGTGATCGCCGCGGTGCAGACCCGCCGGGGCCGGCTGCCGGCCCGGGCGGGGAGCATCTCGGCACTGAGTGCCCTGGTCTCGCTGGGCAGCGGGGCCTCGGTGGGCCAGTACGGCCCCCTGGTGCACCTGGGCGCCACCCTGGGTTCACTGGGCGCCCGGCTGCTGCGGCTGGGACGCTCCGACGACAACATCACCATCGCCTGCGGGGTGGCCGCGGCCATCGCCACCGCCTTCAACGCGCCCCTGGCGGGCATCGTCTTCGCCCACGAGGTGGTGCTGCGCCACTACGCGCTGCGTGCCTTCGCCCCGGTGGCCGCGGCGGCGCTGGTCGGCTACGTGATCGCCACCAATGTGCTAGAGCGCGGCGCCCTCTTCCACGTCGCCGAGACCGCCGTGCCCCGCCCCTGGGAGTTCGTGGCCTTCCTGGCCATCGGCGGCCTGGGGGCGCTGGTCGCCGGGGCCTACATGCATGCCATCCTCGGGGTCACGCGCCTGGCCGGCGCCCTGACGCTCGCGCCATCGCTGCGCCCGGCCCTGGCCGGTACCCTGCTGGGCCTCACCGCCCTCTGGGTGCCCGACATCCTCGGCATGGGCCAGGAGACGCTGCGCTTCGCCACCATCGCCGGCGCCTTCGGCAGCGCCGAGCTGCTGCTGGTGCTGGTGCTCAAGATCGCCGCCACGGGGCTCTGCCTGGGCATGGGCTTCAGCGGCGGGGTGTTCAGCCCGGCGCTGGTGATCGGCACCCTCTTCGGCGCCCTGTGCGGGAGCCTGGTCGGCCAGTTCAGCGGCGCGCCCCAGGAGACCTTCGTCTTCTATGCCGTGTGCGGCATGGTGGCGGTGACCTCGCCGGTCATCGGCGCGCCCCTGACCAGCCTGCTGATCGTCTTCGAGCTGACCGGCAGCTATGCACTGACCACCGCCGCCCTGGCCAGCGTGACCCTGGCCAGCCCCATCGCCGCCCAGCTCTTCGGCCGCTCGCTGTTCGACATCCAGCTCGAGCAACGCGGCCTGGACCTCTCCGCCGGGCGCGGGCGTGCCGTGCTGCGCACAACCCCGGTGGCCGAGCACCTGACCGACGACTGCGTGACCCTGCACCCGCAGACCCCCGTGGCCGAGGCGGTAACCGCCCTGTGCCGGGCCCGGCATGGCGAGGGCTACCTGGTCGATGACCGGGGGCGCTACCGGGGCTGCGTGGGCCTGGCCGACCTGGAGGCCGCCCGGGAATCATCGACCGGGCCGACGCGGGTCGGCGAGGTGGCAACCCTGGCGCGGCCGGTACTGAGGCCTGACACCTCGCTATGGGACGCCATGGCCGAGCTGCAGGACGTCACCGGCGAGGCCCTGCCGGTGGTCGACCCCGCCGCGGATGACGCCTTCCGGGGCGTGGTCTTCGAGTCGAGCATCGCCCGCGCCTACCTGGCGCACAGCGACGAACTGAGGCGTGAGGAACATGGCACGGGGTGAGCGCAGCCGGTGGCCGGCGAGCGCACCGAGGTTGGCGCTACTGTGGCTGGCGCTGTTCGCCGCCGACCCCGGGCAGGCGGACGATGACGCCCTCACCGTGCTGAGCTGGGGCGGGGCCTACGAGCGCGCCCAGCAGGCCGCCCTCTTCTCCCCCTATACCGCCGCCACCGGCACGCCCATCGAGGTGGCGCAGTACGACGGGGGGCTCGAGGGCCTGCGCCGCGCCGTGGCCGAGGGCGAGGTGCCCTGGGACCTGATCGACATGACCCGCAGCGAGGCCATGGCCGCCTGCGCGGAGGGGCTGCTGGAACCGCTCTCCCCGGCGCTGCTGGCACCGGCTCCGGACGGCACGCCAGCGGAGGAGGACTTCCTGCCGGACAGCTTCGGGCGCTGCGCTATCACCCACAGCATCTTCGCCACCGTGGTTGCCTATCGCCGCGATGCCTTCCCCGGCAAGCGCCCCGACAGCATCGCGGACCTCTTCGACCAGCGGCGCTTCCCCGGGCCTCGGGCGCTGCAGCGCACCCCGGCGGTCAACCTGGAGTGGGCGCTGCTCTCCTATCGCGTGCCCCACGAGGAGCTCTACGGCCTGCTGAGCACCCGGCGCGGCCTGGACCTGACACTGGCGCGCCTCGACGAGCTGGACGAGATCCGCTGGTGGGAGGCCGGCGACGTCCCGCCGCGGCTGCTGGCCGAGGGCGAGGTGGTGATGGCCTCGGGCTACAACGGCCGCTTCTTCGATGCGATGGTTAACCGTGGGGTGCCGATCGAGATCCTCTGGGACGGCCAGGTCCAGGAGCACGAGACCTGGGCGATCCCCCGCGGCGCCGCCAACCCCGAGATGGCCCGCGACTTCCTGCGCTTCGCCACCACCACCGACCGCCTCGCCGACCTGTCGCGCCACATCCCCTACGGCCCGGCCCGACGCTCGGCGGCGGTACGCGTCACCACCCACCCCGACAGCGGCGTGGACATGCGCCTGCACATTCCCACCCACCCCCTGAACGCCGAGAACGCCCTGGCCAAGGACGAGGCTTGGTATGCCCGCACCCTGGGGCGCATCCAGGACTACTTCCGAGCCTGGCTGGAGGCGCGGGAGGGGCAGTGACGCCCTCCGGTCACGTCACTCATCGAGGGTCTCCCCCGTGCCGCCCATCTCGGCGGGCACGTCGCGCATCTTGGGCAGGCCATCGGCAATGCGCAGCACCGACTCCTGATAGTGGACATGCAGGGCCGGCTCGAAGGTCAGGTCGGGAAGGATCGCCGCATAGACGTCGACCAGCCCCATGCCGGGATGCTCGGTCAGCACATGGCCCCCGCAGCTGCGACACCACTGGCGCAGGCTGGCCGGCGTCCTGTGATAGCTGTCCAGGATGTCGCCCCCCTGGACCACTTCCACCGCCTCCGGCTTCCAGAGCGTGAAGGCATTCACCGGGCCCGCCGACCAGTGTCGGCAGTCCTCGCAGTGGCAGTAGCCCATGGCCTCCGGCTCGCCGGTCACCTTCAGCTGGACGGCTCCGCAGAAGCAGGCGCCGTGATAGGTCCTGGTATCGCTCATGTCACACCTCCCGGACGGATTCCTACTGACAAGGGAAACAGCTGAAGTGTAGAAGCTCTCGATCTAGACCCGCGAGGCCCGCAGCAGCAGGTTGCGCGGGGTCAGCTCGCGGGCACAGAAGGTGCCGAGCTCGACCTTGAAGCCCACCTCCTCGAGCCGGCGCTGACGGTCCAGCACCAGCCACACCTCCAGCGGGCGGCGGAAGAGGTGGCGGACCAGTTCCAGGCGAGTGACCTCGGCCTGGCGCCGCCGGCCCTCCTGCTCGAAGGCGTGCCAGTCGATGCCCGCCGGCAGGTCCAGCCCCTTGCGCTCGGCGGCCCAGCGGCAGAAACCCGCGAAGCTCTCGGGCAGGCGGCCATAGGCGAGGCTCGGTACCGGCAGGTAGGCATCCCGGTCCCGCACCTGGCGCTGCAGGGCATCGAAGCCCAGCCGCCAGGCGTTGGCCCGCTCGCGATGGCGGCGCACGTGGCGCGGGGCAGTCACGGTCTCCTGCACCGCCATGGCCAGGTCCTCCCGGGAGAGCGACAGGCCGTGCTCGGCGACCAGCGCGCGCCCCGATCGCGAGAACGGCCTGTAGTGCGCCTCGGTGGTGCGGTGATAGCAGCAGGGCGCCAGGGTCACGGCGCTGCCCCGCTCGGCGGCCAGCTCGATCAGCCGACCGTGCAGGTCGCCGCAGGCATGCAGGGCCGCCACCTGGGTGTCCGCCGTGAGCCAGCGGGCGGCATCGGGGGCCAGCACGTCCTGCTGGGCCAGCTGCACCCGGGCCCCCTGGCGCTCGGCCAGCGCCTGGCCGTCGCGGCAGAGCGCGGCCTGCCACTCCAGGCCGGTGACCTCGCGGTCGAGGCGGCGCGCCAGCGTCCGGGCCAGGTGGCCCTTGCCCGCGCACCACTCCAGCAGCGAGGCCCCCGGCAACGCGGCCATGCGGGGCACGAAGGCCGCGACCTGCTGCCATTTGCGCCCGCCCATGTGCTCGGCCCACGCGGCGGGCAAGCACGCTCCCTCGGCCGGCAGCTCGGGGAGCGCGACCAGGGCGGCGAGCTCGGCCACCGGCAGGTGCTCGGCCAGGGGAGAGGCGGTGAAGGGCTCGGCCTGCAGCCGTGCGCATGCATCGTCATCGAGTGAGCGCAGGCGGTCGGCGAGGTCGGGATGCGCCTCGGCCCAGGGAACCCGGCGATGCTGGAACGGCATGGGCCGCCACAGCGGCTGCCACTCGGCCAGCAGGGCGGTCAGTCGCGCGAAGCGCTCGGCATGGGAGAGGATATCGGGCATGGCGTGGCTATCTCGGAACAGGGGCGCATTGTAGGGGCTAAGTGGTCGGCTTGCATGGCCAGGCGCCTGGGGACAGAGTGCGGGGTGCACGGGCCGGCCTGCGACGCGCCGGCCCCGACTTTCCCCCTGCCTGGAGCCCGCCGATGCCCGCCTCTCCCGATACCCGCAGCGTGCTGGTCACCGGCTGCTCCAGCGGCATCGGCCACGCCGCCGCCCATGCCCTGGCCGGCCGCGGCTGGCGCGTGTTCGCCACCGCCCGGCGCGAGGCGGACCTGGCCGGACTGCGGGATTCGGGACTCACGGCCGTGGCGCTGGAGCTCGACGACAGCGCCTCGATCGAGGCCTGCGTCGCGACGATACTGGAGGCGACCGGCGGACGGCTCGATGCGCTGTTCAACAACGCCGCCTACGGCCAGCCCGGGGCCGTGGAGGACCTCGGCCGCGAGGTGCTGCGCGCCCAGCTGGAGACCAACCTGCTCGGCACGCATGAACTCACCTGCCGGGTGCTGCCGGCGATGCGCCGCCAGGGCCACGGACGCATCGTGCAGAACAGCTCGGTGCTCGGCCTGGCCGCCCTGCCCTACCGCGGCGCCTACGTCTGCTCGAAGTTCGCCCTCGAGGGGCTGACCGACACCCTGCGCCTGGAGCTCACCGGCAGCGGCATCCACGTCAGCCTGATCGAGCCGGGGCCCATCACCAGCCGCTTCCGCGAGAACGCCTATCGCGCCTTCAAGGCGCATATCGACACCGCCCACAGCGCCCATGCCGACACCTACCGGGCCGTCGAGGCGCGGCTCGCCGGCGACAACGGTGGCGGGCGCTTCACCCTCGGCGCCGAAGCGGTGGTCGACAAGCTGGTGCATGCCCTGGAGAGCCCGCGCCCCAGGGCACGCTACTACGTGACCCTGCCGACCCACCTGTTCGGCACCCTCAGGCGGCTGCTCGGCACCCGGGCCCTGGACCGGGTGCTGCTGCGCTCGACCCGGGATGAGCGGCAGCCCTGATCGAGGAAACAGCTCCGGGGGCCGGGAACACCGTCAGATGGTATTGCGCAGCCCCAGCTCGTAGGGGTGCGGGTCCAGGTAGGTCTGCTCGCGGATATAGTCGGAACCGTGGCGCTTCACGTAGTGGTTGAGCAGGCGAATCGGCACCACCAGGTGCACGTGCCCCAGGCGATAGTCCTCGATGGCCGCCAGCAGGTCCTGGCGGGTCTCGCCGTCCACCGCCTCCCGGAGGTAACCCAGCACGTGCATCAGCGCATTGGCGTGGGTCTTTCGGGTCGCCGGCCGACCCAGCGCCGCCATGAAGCGCTGCAGGTAGTGGGCCATGGCCTCCTGCAGCGGCAGCTTGCTCGACTCGGCCAGGTAACGTCCCAGTTCGCGATAGGCCTCCACGTGATGGGCCATCAGCAGGTACTTCTGGCGGCTGTGGAACTGCAGCAGGGCATGATAGCTGGGGGTGGCCTCCACCCGGCGCTTCCAGTCGTCGAAGGCGTAGACCCGGGTGATGAAATTCTCGCGCAGCACCGGGTCGTTCATACGCGCCTCCTCCTCCAGCGGCAGCTCCGGGAAGTGGCGACGCAGGGCGCGCACGAAGGCGCCCGAGTCGGCATGGCTGGGCATGCCATTGGGATGGTAGACCTTGACCCGCTCCAGCCCGCAGCTCGGCGAGCCCTTCATCAGGATGAAGCCGCGCAGGTGGCGGTGGCGGGCGGCAAACTCCTCGCTGACCTCGGCCAGCCGCTCGGTGACGTCGAGGCTCGGATCCCGGGTGCCCTGCACGCGGGGCTCCTCGCCCTGCAGCCCCACCAGGCGGATGGGGTCGCGGGGCACGCCGAGGCCGGCCTCGAGCTCGGGGCAGAAGGGCTCGAAGGCGAAGCGGTCCTGGAGGACCTCCAGGCAGTAGCGGGAACGCTTGTGCCCGCCGTTGTAGCGCACCTGCTCGCCCATCAGGCAGGCGCTGATGCCCACCGGGATCCCGTCCCTGCTAGCCGCCTGTTCCGTCATTGCCGCGCTCCTTCTCTCACCGTGCCTTGCTCACCTTGCATTGCTCGCCGTGCCATGGATCGCTTTGCCGGGTGCCGACCGACCCGCCCATCGGGCAGCGCCATTGTGGCACAGCCATGCCGCGCTGCCAGTCCCGGCGGCTAGCGTTCCAGGCCCAGGCGCCGGTGCCACTCGGCGAGGCTCTCCTCGGGGTAGCCGGTAAAGCACTTGTCGTTGTCGCGGGCCTCGACCTCCACCCAGGAGGCCTTGCTGTCGAGCAGCAGGTGAACCCGCTCGGGGGGGACCGGAAGCTCGCTGTCGATCGCCGAGGCGAAGGGATGCACCAGTTCGGGCCAGCCCGGGTCGAAGACCCACAGCGCGCTGCCGCAGCGGCCGCAGAAGTGACGCTCGCCCGGGCTCTCCTCGCCGTCGATCACGGCATGGTAGACCCGGGTCTGCTCGGCGCCCTCCACCTCGAGGGTATCGGCACGCGCGCCCAGGTTGATGGCATAGCCGCCACCGCCGGCGGTCTTGCGGCAGATCGAGCAGTAGCAGCGCTGATAGGGATAGGGGTGGGGGGCGTCGACGCGAAAGTGCACCGCGCCGCAGTGGCAGGATCCTTCGAGCAGCATGACGATACCTCGCTTGAGAACACGGGCAGGTGGGCCATCGGCCGGGCCGGGCACGCCAGGTATATCCGAGGGTTTAGCCAGGGTTGACGGAGTGCCCGCAAGGTCTCCGCGGACGGTGCTTGCCAAGCCGGACCCTGCCCCTCAGGATGACCATCCTGACCGATTGGTGCAATGCAATAGCAGCAGCGAACAAGACAATAACACCAGGACATGGACGACCGGATGGAGCTCAACAACCGCGACCTCGCCCTCCAGGCGAGCCTGCTGATCCTGCTGGCCGGCAGCCTGCTGATGGGCCTCGGTGGCCTGCTGCTCGACCTCTTCCCGCGGTTCCCGGTGCCGCCGCAGCTGGACATCAGCCTGGACGGCTCGCTGGCCATCCTGATGATCGGGGCCGGCCTGACCGGCGTGGTGCGCGGCAGCCGCTGCTGCCGGGTCGCGGTGCTGCTCGGCATGCTGCTCTTCGCCGGCTACAGCCTGGGCCACAACCTCCTGGCGGGGGCCGAGGACGACGGCCTCTCCTGGCTGACCGGCCGGCCCAGGCTGAACACGACCCCGGCGCTGCTGACCCTGCTGGTCGCGCTGTGCTGTGCGATAGGGCTCGCGAGCCGGTGGCGGCGTCGCGTCTGGCGCACGGCCGGGGGGCTGGCCCTGGTCCTCTGCCTGCTGGGGGTGGCGGCCCTGCTGAACCCCGACACGGGCCCCCTGCTCGCCTGGCTGGCCCACGACTTCACCCTGCTGGGGGCGCTCTTCAGCGGGGTGCTGGGGGCCGGCATGCTGATCATCGCCGACCACCGCAGCCGGCCCATCCTGGCCCTGCCGCGTCGCGCCGTCACCGTCGGCGTGGCCGGCGTCGCCCTGAGCACCTGGGTCCGCAAGAGCTCCGCAACT
>NZ_JAWSUJ010000072.1:0-1575 GCF_033549285.1 Halomonas sp. | reverse complement strand
CCTACCGCTTTGGCCACGATCCCGCCGCCACCTTCCTGGGCTATCTGAGCATGGCCCTGTGGCTGCTGGGCAGCTGGACCCAGCACAACGAGCGGCTGGCCAGCGCCGAGAAGCTGGCCGGCAATCTGGCCATCAGCCTCGAGGAGGTCACCCGCTCGCGGGCCGAGCTCATCCAGCGCATGGCCAAGCGCTGGCAGGCGGCCGGCGGCCTGCCGGAGAAGCAGGTACGCGAGGAGGAGGCGCGCAACTACTTCGGCGACGAGGCGAGCCTGCAGGCCCTGGTGTTCCTCGACGGCGAGGAGCAGTCACTGTGGCGCCGCGGCCGGCACCCCCGGGCCCTGCTGTGGCTGATGGACCGGCTGGTGGAGCCGGAGACCCTGGCGTGGCTTCGCGAGGTCGAGCGACAGGGCGGCGAGATGGCCTGGCGCTTCCCCGATCCCGCGCGGCCGCGCATGATCACCCTGGCGGTGCGCGCGAGCGGCGGCAGCGAGCAGATGATGCTGGCGGTCCTCGACCTCGACGTGCTGATCCACGAGACACTGCGCCGCAACACCGGCGACTTCCGGATCACCATCGCCGGCCATGGCCAGCCGATCAGCGTGCTGCCGGCCCCGTCGCCGAACGATGGCTGGCATCCGCTGGCCACCGCCGAGGCCCGCCTGCCCGAGGGGCCCCGGCTCACCCTGACGGCGGCTGCCACGCCCCCGCTGTTCGCCTCGCTGCCCGGCAGCCTGCCCCTCGGGGCCGGCCTGGTGGGGCTGCTGCTCACCTACCAGCTGATCATCGGCCGCTCGCTGGTGGCGATCCGCGACGAGCAGGCCCGCGCCCTGAGCACCAGCGAGCAGCGCTTCCGGTCGCTGTTCACCCAGAACCCGGATGCGGTGTTCGCCATGGACCGCCACGGGGCCTATCGCAACCTCAACCCCATGACCCAGGCCATCATCGGGATGGGGGAGCGCGACTGGCGGGGCCTGACCCTCCGCGACATCGTGCACGAGGAGTCGACGACTCCCGCCGACCTGCAGCGCGTGGAGGCCGGCTTCCAGACGGCCGCCAGCGGGCGGCCGGACAGCCTGACGATGCGCTACCACCGCCAGGACGCCGCGCCCCAGGACCTGGAGGTGACCTTCCTGCCGATCCTGGTCGATGGCCACGTCGACGGCGTCTTCGGCATCGCCAAGGACATCAGCGAGCGCCTTGCCGCCGCCCAGCGCCAGCGCATCCTGGAACGCAGCCTGGAGGCCAGCAGCAACGCCGTGGTCATCACCGACGCCCGGCAGCCCGGCCACCCGGCGGTCTACGTCAACCCCGCCTTCACCCGCATCACCGGCTACCTGGCCCGGGACGTGCTGGGCCACTCGCCCCGCTTCCTGGGGGGACCGGACACCGACGAGCGGGATGTCGCGCAGATCCGCGCCGCCCTGGCCGAGGGGCGCACCCTCTCGATCACCCTGCGCGCCCACCGCCGCGACGGCTCGCCGTTCTGGAATCAGGTCTTCCTCTCGCCGGTCCACGATGACGACGGTGTGGTGACCCACTTCGTGGCCATCATGAACGACATCTCAGAGCGCAAGG
>NZ_JAWSUJ010000071.1:0-21549 GCF_033549285.1 Halomonas sp. | reverse complement strand
GGTGGAGATCCGGCGGCTCGCTCCCGGCGAGCCGCCGCCGGCGCCGCGCCGCGGGGTGCTGCCGGTGTGGTCCGTGGCGCTGCGGGCTCCCTCGCGCCCCGGCCGGCTCGACCCTGCCAATGCCGGCCATGTCCTCGAGACCCTGGACGTGGCGATCGACGCCTGCCGCGCCGGCGCTGCCGATGGGATGGTCACGGCCCCGTTGCACAAGGGCGTGATCCTCGACGCCGGCCATGCCCGCTTCACCGGCCACACCGAGTACCTGCGCGACGCCTGCGGGGTGGAGGAGGTGGTGATGATGCTCGCCACCGACAGCGCCCTGCATGCCCGCGAGGCGGGCTGGCGGGGCGAGGCGGCCCTGAGGGTGGCATTGGCCACCACGCACCTGCCGCTGCGCGAGGTGGCCGACGCCATCACCGTGCCCCGGCTCGAGCGCCTGCTGCGCATCCTCCACGCCGACCTGCAGCGCTGGTTCGGCATCACGGCGCCGCGCATCGCCGTCTGCGGGCTCAATCCCCACGCCGGGGAGGGCGGCCACCTGGGCCGCGAGGAGCTCGACGTGATCATTCCGGCCCTGGAGGGCCTGCGGGCCGAGGGGCTGGCCCTTGACGGGCCCCTGCCCGCCGATACCCTGTTCACCCCGCGCCACCTCGAGGGCGTCGATGCGGTGCTGGCCATGTACCATGACCAGGGGCTGCCGGTGTTGAAGTATGCCGGCTTCGGCCGCGCCGCCAACATCACCCTGGGGCTGCCGCTGGTGCGCACCTCGGTGGACCATGGCACGGCCCTCGACCTGGCCGGCACGGGGCGCGCCGACCTCGGCAGCCTGCGGGTCGCCGTGGCCCTGGCCGCCGAGATGGCGCAGCGCCGGACGGCCTGAGTCGCCGTTCTGACCCTCGAATTCCGTACCATTAGAAGGACGACCCTGAATGGCATCCCGCTCCCCGGTTCACCGGGCCCGCAAGCGCTTCGGCCAGAACTTCCTGCGCGACCCCGGCGTCATCTCGCGCATCGTGCGGGCCATCGGGCCCCGCCCCGGCGACCGGCTGGTGGAGATCGGCCCCGGCCAGGGTGCGCTGACCGAACCGCTGCTCGAGGCGGCCGGCGGCCATCTCGAGGTGATCGAGCTCGACCGGGACCTGATTCCCGGCCTGCGCGTGCAGTTCTTCGACAAGCCCGGCTTCGTCATCCACGAGGGCGACGCCCTGAAGGTGGACTTCCGGGCCCTGAGAGGCGATGGGGCCGCGCTGCGGGTGGTGGGCAACCTGCCCTACAATATCTCCACGCCGCTGATCGTCCACCTGCTGGAAGCCGGCGATGCCGTGGCCGACATGCACTTCATGCTGCAGAAGGAGGTGGTGGAGCGCCTGGCCGCCGTCCCGGGCGGTCCCGACTGGGGGCGCCTCTCGGTGATGGCCCAGTACCACTGCCGGGTCGATGCGCTGTTCACGGTGCCGCCGCAGGCCTTTGTGCCGCGCCCCAGGGTGGAGTCGGCCATCGTGCGCCTCACCCCCCACCACGCCCTGCCGCATCCGGCCCGTGACGAGGGACTGCTCTTCACCCTGGTGCGCGAGGCCTTCGGCCAGCGGCGCAAGACCCTGCGCAACAACCTCAAGGGCCGCATCGACGCCGCGACCCTCGAGGCACTGGAGATCGACCCGGGGCGGCGTCCCCAGACGCTCAGCGTCGAGGAGTTCGTTCGCATCGCCAACCACCTGGCCGCGGCCGGGCAAGGAGAGGCCCCATGACCCTGACCACCCCGGAAGGGCTCGATCATGCCATTCGCGTCGACGTGGCGCCGGATTTCCGCATCGAGGAGTCCGCGCCCGACGAGCAGCGCTTCGTCTTCAGCTACACCGTCACGGTGCACAACACCTCCCGGCACAGCGTGCAGCTGCTCGCCCGCTACTGGAAGATCACCCAGGGCAGCGGCAAGGTGCAGGAGGTACGCGGCAAGGGCGTGGTGGGCCAGCAGCCGCTGATCGGGCCCGGCCAGACCTTCCGCTACACCAGCCGGGCGATCCTCGACGGCCCGGTGGGGGTGATGGAGGGCGCCTATACCTGCGTCGACACCGCCAGCCAGCGTCCCTTCGAGGTGGCCGTCGCCCCCTTCCGGCTGGCCGGACCCAACCAGGTGCACTGACCTAGCCAAACCGACCCTATCTCACCGACCCTACTTAACCGACCCCAGGGAGCCGCGATGACCACCTATGCCATCGGCGATCTGCAGGGCTGTCACGACGAGTTCGTGGCCCTGCTCGAAAAGCTCGACTTCGACCCGCGCCGCGACCACCTCTGGCTGGTTGGCGACCTGGTCAACCGAGGCCCCGGCTCGCTTGCCTGCCTGCGCGAGGTGATGGCGCTGGGCGAATCCGCCACCACCGTGCTGGGCAACCACGACCTGCACCTGCTGGCGGTGGCCCGCGGCGGTGCCCGGGAGAACCGCAAGGACACCCTCTCGGCGATCCTTTCTACCCCGGACCGTGAGCGCCTGCTCGACTGGCTGCAGTCGCGCCCCTTGCTGGTGCGCCGGGGCTCCGAGGTGCAAGGCGATACCGTCATGACCCACGCCGGCCTGCTGCCGCAGTGGTCGGTCGAGCAGGCCGCCGCGCTCGCTGGCGAGGCGCAGTCGCGCCTCGCCAGCGAACGGGCCGGGGCCTTCCTCGAGCAGATGTACGGCAACGCGCCGGCCTGCTGGCGCGACGACCTCGACGGCATCGACCGCCTGCGGATGATCATCAATGTCTTCACGCGCATGCGCTTCATCGATGCCGCGGGGTGTCTCGACTTCGCCGCCAAGGAGGGGCTCGACAGCGCCCCGGCGGGCTTCGCCCCCTGGTTCCAGTTTCCCCGCGACGACGACCCCTGGCTGCTGTTCGGCCACTGGGCCGCGCTGCAGGGCGAGACGCCGGCGAGCCAGGTGCGCGCCGAGGCGCTGGATACCGGCTGCGTCTGGGGCAGCCACCTGACCGCCCTGGACCTCGAGAGCGGCAGGCGCACCAGCGTCCCGAGCCGCCAGCGCTGACTCCCCTTTCCCCGAACACGAGGCTGCCATGACAACCTTCCAGCATCTCGACATCCCGACCCTGGGCGGTTGGCTCGAGGGCGACCAGGCCCTCACCCTGGTCGATATCCGTGACCCGCAGAGCTTCGCGCAGGGCCATATCCCCGGCAGCCGCCGCCTGGACAACGACACGGTGGGCGCCTTCATCGAGGAGGTGTCGCGCGAGCGGCCCCTGGTGGTGGTCTGCTATCACGGCCACTCCAGTCAGCAGGCGGCGGCCTGGTTGGCCGGCCAGGGCTTCCCCGAGGTCTATAGCCTCGATGGCGGCTTCACCGACTGGCAGCTTCGCCACCCCGACCGGGTGGAGCGCTGAGCCATGGCCGAGGCCGAGGACCCACAGCTGCAGGGGCTCGAGGTCTACCGGGTCGGCGGGGCGGTGCGCGACGCCCGGCTGGGCTGGCCGGTCAAGGACACCGACTGGGTGGTGGTGGGGGCGACCCCGGAGGAGATGCGTCGGCGCGGCTTCAAGCCGGTGGGGCGCGACTTCCCGGTCTTCCTGCATCCCGAGAGCCACGAGGAGTTCGCCCTGGCGCGCACCGAGCGCAAGTCCGGTCACGGCTACACCGGCTTCGTGGTCCATGCCAGCCCCGAGGTGACCCTGGAGGAGGACCTGGCGCGCCGTGACCTGACCATCAACGCCATGGCCGAGACCCCGGAGGGCGCGCTGGTGGACCCCCACGGCGGCCTGGCCGACCTGGAGGCGCGCCTGCTGCGCCACGTCTCGCCGGCCTTCGTCGAGGACCCGCTGCGGGTGTTGCGCACGGCGCGCTTCCTCGCCCGCTATGCCGGCCTGGGTTTCGTCATCGCCGAGGAGACGTGGCGGCTGATGCGCGAGCTGGTGGCGAGCGGCGAGCTGGCCCATCTGGTGGCCGAGCGCGTCTGGACCGAGACCGAGAAGGCGCTCTCCGAGCCCTGGCCGGAGGTCTACTTCCAGGTCCTGCACGACTGCGGTGCCCTGGCGGTGCTGATGCCGGAGCTGGCGGCCGACGCGGCGAGCCTCGACGAGGCACTCGGGCGCCTGCACCGCTTGCCGGAGGACATCGAGGCCGAGTCGCAGGCCCGCTGGCGCTGGGCGCGGCTGGTGGAGCACCTGGACGACGAGGACCGCGACGCCCTGGCCGAGCGGCTGCGCCTGCCGCGTGCTCATCGCGAGCTGGCCAGCCAGGCGGCCCGGACCCGCCACCTGCTGGCTCGGGTGGCGCGACACGGCCTGGACGGCGCCCGGGTGATGGCCTGGCTCGACGGGATCGACGCCTGGCGTCGCGGCGACCGGGTGGCGCCGCTGATCAGCCTGGTGAGCCTCGAGGCCCCGGCGCTGGCCGCGGACCTGGCCCTGGCCTGGCGCCTGGCCCGGCAGGTCCTGCCCAAGGTGCTGGTGGCCGAAGGCTACCGGGGGCGGGAGCTGGGCGAGGAGCTGGCGCGGCGGCGCTGGGAGGCCATCGATGGCGCGCTCGCCGGTCCCGAGGGGAAGGCCTGAGGCTCACTCCGGCGAGGAGATGCGCCGGCCCTGCCAGACGAACTCCACCGGCCAGAGGCGCTGCTGGCCGGCCTCGAACTCGTCCCAGTGGGCGCGGTAGCGCCTGCCGGTGAGCGGGTGGCGGGCCTCGGGCAGCAGCTCCGCCAGCGGCTTCAGCACGAAGGCATGGTGGAGGATCTCGTCCCGGGGCAGCTCGACGCCATCGTGGCGACCGGTCAGGTTACCCACGGTGAGCAGGTCGACGTCCAGGGTCCGGGGGCTGAACTTGGGAACGCCCTCGCGGCGGCCATTGGCGAACTCCAGCCGCTTGCACCAGGCCTGCAGCTCGCCCACCGGACGCTCACTGTCGAAGGCCACCACCAGGTTGTAGAAGTTGCGACCGTCCTCGAAGCCCACGGGCTCGCTCTCGAAGACCCGCGAGATGGCAAGCGGGCCGAAGGTCGCGGCCAGGGCATCCAGGCAGGCCCTCACGTGGCGCTCGCGCTCGATGTTGCTGCCGATGCTGACGGTGACCTGGGCCATCAGGCGCCTCCCGTCCGCTGGCCGCGCTCGATGCAGACGCCCACCGCGGCGGCGGCAGGCACGGCACCGGGCTTGCGCACGGTGAGGCGCAGCCAGGGAATGCCGAATTCGACGCGCAGGGTCTCGGCCAGGCGCTCGGCGAAGGTCTCCACCAGGGCGACGTCATGCTCGCCGGCGAAGGCCGCGATGCGCTCGCTGATGGCGGCATAGTTCAGGGTCAGATCGATGTCGTCGCCGGCCGCCGCGGGGCGGATATCGGTGCCCAGCGCCAGGTCGAGCCGCAGCGTCTGGGTGATGGTGCGCTCCCAGTCGTAGACGCCGATCACGGTGTCCACCTCGAGCGCTTCGATCAGCACAAGATCCATCGGGGCTCCCCGGGCCATGGGTGGTCGCGGGCCGGGCGATGTGCCGGCTCCGCCTGCAGGCGCCCGATTGTACGCCAGCGGGGCCTGAGGCGACACCGGCGGAGGGCCGGCCTCAGGGCTATTGCAGTTGGCTTTAGCGAGGGACGCCGGGGGCAGGCCGAAGAGGATGTCCTACGCCAGGGATGGCGTCGGAAGCGCCCATGGAGGGGTTTACAGCGCGTCCTCGTAGGCCTGCCGACGGATCAGCCCCGAGCAGTACGGTTATCTGCGATAGCCCTGGGGCCGGTCTGTCCCGCGCCGCCCATGGCTGGCAGAATCGGGGTTTCACCCTACAGGAGGCCGCCCGTGGAGGCGCCACTCGACCTTATCCTGCCGCTGATGGCGATCGGTTACCTGAGCGGCACCTGGCTCGGTGCGCTGACGGTATGCCGCCTGGCGGGGTTGGGGGACCCGCGGCTGGCCGGCTCCTGCAATCCGGGGTTCTCCAACGTCCTGCGCCTGCACGGTCGTCGCCTGGCCCTGGCCACCCTGGTGGTGGACGTGGCCAAGGGCATGCCGGTGCTGTGGCTGGCCATGTGGCTCGGCCTGCCGCCCTGGGGGCTGGGACTGGTGGGGCTCGGCGTGCTGCTGGGCCACAGCTACCCGGCCTGGCATCGCTTCCGGGGCGGCAAGGGCGTGGCCAGTGCCTTCGGCGTGATGCTGGTACTCACGCCCTGGGTGGCGCTCTGCTGCGCCGCGCTGTGGATGCTGATGGCCTGGCGGGTGCGCACGGCCGCCATCGCCTCCCTGGCGAGTGCCGCCATGGCGCCGCTGGCAAGCCTCTGGCTGGCGCCGGAGTTCGCCGGCGTGGTGATCGTCTTCACGCTGCTGGTGCTGGGGCGCCACGTGCTCAATATCCGCCGCCTGGGGCGCGGCGACGAGCCGCCCCTTTAAGCTTCCAGCTTACGGCTCGCGTAGCGTATCCATCGGCCAGCGCGGCACCGCCTTCATGATGCCGGTCTCGTCGTGCTCGCCGGCCATCAGGCACTGGGCGCTGTAACCTTCAAGGGCGCGATCATGGCCCCGTTCGGAAGCCGGCGGGTGCTTCAAGGATATCCATCGGCCAGCGCTTCACCGCCTTCATGATACCGGTCTCGTCGTGCTCGCCGGCCATCAGGCACTGGGCGCTGTGACCTTCAAGGGCGCGATCATGACTCCGTTCGGAAGCCGGCGGGTGCTTCAAGGGTATCCATCGGCCAGCGCGGCACCGCCTTCATGATGCCGGTCTCGTCGTGCTCGTCGGCCATCAGGCGCTGGGCCCCGACATAGGCGATCATGGCCCCGTTGTCGGTGCAGAAGCGCCCGCGGGGGTAGTAGGCCCGGGCGTCGCGCTTGGCGCACTCCCGCTCCAGGCGCTCGCGCAACCGCACGTTGGCGCTCACGCCGCCGGCGACGACCAGGCGCTTGAGGCCGGTCGCGTCCAGCGCGCGGCGGCACTTGATCACCAGGGTATCGACCACCGCCTCCTCGAAGGCGCGGGCCACGTCGGCCCGCGCCTGGTCATCCAGGCCGCCGGCCTGCTCGAGCTGGCGGATGGCGGTCAGGGTGTGGGTCTTGAGCCCCGAGAAGCTGAAGTCGAGCCCCGGGCGGTCGGTCATCGGCCGCGGGAAACGGAAGCGGCCAGGGTCGCCGGCCTCGGCCAGTTTCGCCACCTGGGGGCCGCCGGGGTAGTCGAGGCCCAGCATCTTGGCCGCCTTGTCGAAGGCTTCGCCGGCGGCGTCGTCAACCGACTCGCCGAGCAGGCGATACTGGCCCAGGCCACGCACCTCGACCAGCTGGGTATGGCCCCCGGAGACCAGCAGGGCCACGAAGGGGAAGTCGGGGGGCGCGTCCTCCAGCATGGGGGCCAGCAGGTGGCCCTCCATGTGGTGGACGCCGAGCACCGGGATCTCCAGCGCCCGGGCCATGCCATGGGCGGTGCTGGCCCCCACCATCAGTGCACCGACCAGCCCGGGGCCGGCGGTGTAGGCGATGGCGTCGAGCTCGCTGCGCGCCAGGCCGGCCTCGTCCAGCACCTGCTGGATCAGCGGCAGCAGGCGGCGGGTATGGTCCCGGGAGGCGAGCTCCGGGACCACGCCGCCGTACTCGGCGTGCATGGCGATCTGGCTGTAGAGGGCGTCGGCCACGAGGCCGCGCCCGGTGTCGAAGAGGGCGACGCCGGTCTCGTCGCAGGAGGTCTCGATGCCCAGTACGCGCATGATGATGGCTCGGTGGTACATGGAAGGTGGCATTCTACGCCTTTTGCCTCGCAGGCGCAGTGCGGACGCAGTGCGGAAACGATTTGCACGCGCTGGATGTGGCGACTAGAATACTGTCCGCTGCAAGACTGGGTCGTGCACCCAGGAGCGGCCTTCCGCCTGACACGCATCGTTCCGGTTCGCCTGGCGATTCCGGCCTTCGTTGCGTGAGGGCGAGTGGTCCTCGCAAGGTGTGCGTACAAACCGAACTCAAGTTACCCAAGGTAGGTGAGTGCTTAATGCCTTCTGTCAAAGTACGTGATAACGAGCCGTTTGACGTCGCGCTGCGTCGCTTCAAGCGTTCCTGTGAAAAAGCCGGTGTTCTCTCGGAAGTGCGTCGTCGCGAGCAGTACGAGAAGCCGACCGCAGAGCGCAAGCGCAAGGCGGCCGCGGCCGTCAAGCGCCATGCCAAGAAGCTTCAGCGTGAGCGCAAGCGTTTCGAACGGCTCTATTGATCCGTACTGGAGTCGGTAGGGGCATCCGGCCCCTGTCGCCTCAAGAGGGACGCCAAGCGGCCGCCTAACGGTGGCCGCTTGTTTTTCGTCGCCTCTCCCGTCCCCCGCAGGGTGCCCGCGCATGTCCGGTCAGATTCCCCAGCGCTTCATCGATGACCTCCTGGCCCGCGTCGACGTGGTCGAGGTGGTCGGCGAGCGCGTGAAACTGAAGAAGGCCGGGCGCAACCATTCGGGCCTCTGCCCCTTCCACCAGGAGAAGTCGCCCTCGTTCACCGTCAGCGCCGACAAGCAGTTCTATCACTGCTTCGGCTGCGGCGCCCACGGCAATGCCCTGCGCTTCCTGATGGAGTACGAGAACCTGCGCTTCCCTGAGGCGGTGGAGCAGCTCGCCGCGCGGCTGGGCATGGAGGTGCCGCGTGAAGGGGCCGACGACCCGCGCGCCCAGGCCCGCGAGCGCAAGCGCAAGGAGGGGGTCAACCTGCTGGAGCTCTCGGCCAGCTACTACCGCGAGCGGCTGAAGATGCCGGAAGGGGAGGGCGCCCGGCGCTACCTGGCCGAGCGCGGGCTGTCGCCGGAGGTCCAGCAGGCCTTCGCCATCGGTTATGCCCCGGCCGGCTGGGAGGCGCTCAAGCGCCACCTCTCCGAACGCGGCATCAGTGAGGCGGTGCAGATCGAGTATGGCCTGCTGGTGCATCGCGAGGAGAGCGGGCGGACCTATGACCGCTTCCGCGACCGGGTGATGTTCCCGATCCGCGATATCCGCGGGCGCACCATTGCCTTCGGCGGTCGGGTGCTGGGCGACGCCAAGCCCAAGTACCTCAACTCGCCCGAGACGCCGGTGTTCCACAAGGGGCGCGAGCTCTACGGCCTCTTCGAGGCCCGGCAGGCCAGTTCGCGGCTCGAGCGGCTGGTGATCGTCGAGGGCTACATGGACGTGGTGGCGCTGGCCCAGTTCGGCATCCGCAATGCCGTGGCCACCCTCGGCACCTCCACCAGCGAGGAGCACCTGGGGCGGCTGTTCCGGATGGTCGGCGAGGTGGTGTTCTGCTTCGACGGCGACCGGGCCGGTCGCCAGGCCGCCGCCCGGGCGCTGCAGACGGTATTGCCGCAGATGATCGACGGGCGCCAGGCACGCTTCATGTTCCTGCCCGAGGGGGAGGACCCCGACACCCTGGTGCGCCGGGAGGGGCCGGAGGCCTTCGAGGATCGCATCACCTGCGCGAGTCCCCTGTCGGAGTTCCTCTTCGATCACGCCGCCGAGGGACGCGACCTGGCGACGATCGAGGCACGCGAGCGCTTCGCCAGCCAGGTGCTCTCGGCGATCGGCAGGTTGCCGGAGGGGGTGCTCAAGTCGCTGCTGCTGACGGAGCTTTCGCGGCGCACCGGCGTCGACCAGTCGCGCTTCGAGGCGCTGGTCACGCCCCGTGAAGCGCCTCAGGCCGAGCCGCCCCTCGCCGCGGAGCCCGGACGCGAGGAGCCACCCAGGCCCGGTTCTCCGCGAGGGGGCGGCGCGGCAGGTGGGGCGCTGGGCCTGATGGGGCGTGTACTGCAGCTGCTGGTCCACGAACCGCGGCTGGTGGAGCGCCTGCCCGAGGAGAGCGACTGGTATCCCGGGGAGGACCCGGAGGCCCGGCTGTGCCGCGAGGTGGAGCGACTGCTACGGGCGGGGCGCTATCGCAGCGCCCAGGTGCTGCTCGCCCACTTTCACGGTACCCCGGAGGGCGAGCGGCTCGCCGAGCTGGCGCGCCGCGAGCTGCTCATTCCGTCGAGCGCCCGGGCCGCCGAGCTGGACGGGCTGGTGGAGCACTTCCGGCGGCATCGCCTCAGGCCGTCGCATCAGGAGGAAGTCGATGCGCTGCTGTCAAAACAGAAGCGGGGAGAGCGGCTGTCGCAGGAGGAGCGCCAGCGCCTGATGGGGCTGCTCACCGAGCTCAAGGGGTGAGGCAAGGCCCCTCCCCGCGGCGGGAAATTGGCGGCGGGGTTGAATTTTCTCCTACTATCACCATATAGAGGGAAGTGCCCGCCAACGGCGCAACCTGACAACCTAACACACCTGAATGACCGCGCAAATACACCGAACTGGCAGAAAGGTGGTTTCACCCGCTATACTGTTCGGCTTATCGAGTTTTCACCGCCTCAGTGCTTCAGGTGCTTCATTCTTCTTCGTCGAGATAGGGTTTCTATGGCTGGAAATGCGCAGCAGCAGTCACGTCTGAAGGAGTTGATCGCGCGCGGCAAGGAACAGGGCTTCCTGACCTATGCCGAGGTCAACGACCACCTTCCCGAGGATATCGCCGACCCGGATCAGGTGGAAGACATCATCGGCATGATCAACGACATGGGCATCAGTGTCGTCGAGGAAGCCCCCGATGAAGACACCCTGATGATGTCGGATCATTCCACGGACGAGTCGGCCGCCGAGGAGGCCGTTGCCGCACTCGCCGCCGTGGAGAGCGACGTCGGCCGCACCACCGACCCCGTGCGCATGTACATGCGCGAGATGGGGACGGTGGAGCTGCTGACCCGCGAGGGCGAGATCGAGATCGCCAAGCGGATCGAGGAGGGCACCCGCGAGGTGATGTCGGCGCTGGCCTACCTGCCCGGTGCCGTGGACTCCATCCTCGACGCCTATGATGCCACCCAGGACGAGGAGGCCCCCGGGCGCCTCTCCGACCTCTTCTCCGGTTTCATCGACCCCGACGAGGGCATTCCCGGCGTGGCCGAGGCGGAGGTGCCCGAGGAGGAGCCCCGCGACGAGGCCGAGGGCGATGCCGACGACGAGGACGGCGAGGCCGAGGAGGAGACGACCGGCGGCCCCGACCCCGAGGAGGCCCGGGCCCGCTTCGAGCAGATCCGCGAGCAGAACGCCGCGGCTCAGGCCGCCATCGAGGCCCATGGCCGCGGCTCCAAGGAGGCCCAGGAGGAGCTGGCGCGTCTCGCCCAGCTGTTCTCGCCGATCAAGCTGGTGCCCAAGCACTTCGAGCGCCTGGTGGGGCAGGTGCGCATCAGCGTCGAGCAGGTGCGCGCCCAGGAAAAGGCGATCATGCAGCTGTGCGTGAAGAAGGCGAAGGTGCCGCGCAAGACCTTCATCAAGGCCTTCCCGGGCAGCGAGTCGAACCCCGAGTGGCTCGACGGGTTCAGTGCCGCCAACCCGAAGTACGCGGCGCGTCTCGAGCCGCTGCGCGGCGACATCCAGCGTGCCCAGCGCAAGATCGCCTTCGAGGAGGAGATGATCCAGCTGCCGGTGACCGAGATCAAGGAGGTCAACCGCCGGCTCTCCATCGGCGAGGCCAAGGCGCGCCGGGCCAAGAAGGAGATGGTCGAGGCCAACCTGCGCCTGGTGATCTCCATCGCCAAGAAGTACACCAACCGCGGCCTGCAGTTCCTGGACCTGATCCAGGAGGGCAACATCGGCCTGATGAAGGCGGTGGACAAGTTCGAGTACCGTCGCGGCTACAAGTTCTCCACCTATGCCACCTGGTGGATCCGTCAGGCGATCACCCGCTCGATCGCCGACCAGGCGCGCACCATCCGCATCCCGGTGCACATGATCGAGACCATCAACAAGCTCAATCGTGTTTCCCGCCAGATGCTGCAGGAGATGGGCCGCGAGCCGACCCCGGAAGAGCTCGGTGAGCGCCTCGAGATGCCCGAGGACAAGGTGCGCAAGGTGCTCAAGATCGCCAAGGAGCCGATCTCCATGGAGACGCCCATCGGCGACGACGACGACTCGCACCTGGGCGACTTCATCGAGGACGGCACCATCCTGCTGCCCATCGACTCGGCGACCGGCGAGGGGCTGATCGAGGCGACCCGCAACGTGCTCGGCGGCCTCACCGCCCGCGAGGCCAAGGTGCTGCGCATGCGCTTCGGCATCGACATGAACACCGACCACACCCTCGAGGAGGTCGGCAAGCAGTTCGACGTCACCCGCGAGCGGATCCGCCAGATCGAGGCCAAGGCGCTGCGCAAGCTTCGCCACCCCAGCCGCTCCGAGCCGCTGCGCTCCTTCCTCGACGAGTAGTCGCCGGGAAGGAGGGAAGGACATCGTGCCCGCCCCAACGACAAGCCCCGCAGGCATCGCCTGCGGGGCTTGTTGCATTCGGGGGGCGGTCAGCCGGCGCGACGCGCCAGGGACCAGCGGCGTGCCAGCAGGGCCAGTTCGATCATGGCGATGAGGATCAGCGCATAGCCGAAGAGCTCCACCACCTCCTCGGCGGCATCCTTGAAGGTGCGCGCATAGTCCTCGCGCAGGATCGCCTGCCACATCTCGCTGCGCCCATAGAGTCGCGAGAAGACATAGGTGGTCAGGAAGCCGGCAGCGAACAGGCCGAAGGAGAGGCTGTTGGCGTAGCCCGCGAACTGTGCCGCGAATTCGCGGCGGTGGCGGATCACGCCGTAGAGGCTCGGCAGGATGATCAGCGCCACCAGCAGCTGCCAGGCGCCGTCGAAGACGCGGGCATCCAGCAGGGCGTCCTGCTCGCGCACCAGGGAACTGGCCACGAAGGCGAGCAGCAGCAGGCTCACCTGCGGCAGCTCGCGCAGTCCGACCCTCACGTAGAGCAGCAGCAGCGTCGCGAGCGCCAGCATGCCGCTCTGGGCAAGCTCGGTGAAGCCCCGTTCCGAGAAGTGGTGCAAGGGCTGGTAGAGGGCCTCGTAGTAGATGCCCTGGGCGATGCCGGCGACCAGCAGGATATAGAGGCTGGCCCTCAGGCAGGTGGCGGCGAAGCCGATCGGCATGGGGCGGTCGGGGGGCAGGCGGGGAGGCATCGCGAGTCCATTCAGGCAGGTCATCAGGGTTGGCTATTCTACCGTCCCGTCCCTCGCGTGCCTACTCGACCGGCAGGCCTGCCGGGGCGGCGCGGCGGGCCTCCTCGACGATCCAGTCGTGCACCGCGGCTACCCGGCGGTCGTCCAGGGCGCCCGGCGCATGCACGATGCCGTAGCGCATGCCGGTGGGCACGCGCTGCGCGAAGGGGGCGATCAGCGCGCCGCTCTCCAGCTCGCCGCGGATCAGGGTCTGGCGGGCAATGGCGACCCCCATGCCGGCGATGGCCGCCTCCATGGTCAGGTGGTTGCGGTTGAAGGTGTAGCCCCGGCGCAGGTTGAGGGGCGGGGCCGCGATGGCCTCCAGGTAGCGCTCCCACTCGGCGTGCTCGTGGCTGCCGCGCCAGGCGGTGACGTCGTGGAGTAGCGGGTACCAGGCGAGGTCGGCGGGGTGGCGAAGGGGCGGGCGGCCCCGCAGCAGGGCCGGGGCACAGACCGGGAAGATGTGCTCCTCCATCAGCGGCGTGATGGAGAGCCCCGGCGCCTGGCCGTCGTTGAGGTCGAGGGCCAGGTCGAAGTCACCGTCGCGCAGCGAAAGGCTGCTGTCCTCGGCCCTGACATGCAGCTCGATGTCGGGAAAGCGCGCCTGCAGCCGGGGCAGGCGCGGCATCAGCCACTTGTGCAGGAAGGAGGGCACCGAGCGCAGGCGGATCACCCCGCTCATCACCCCGCTGCGCAGTCGCCGCACCTCGAGGCCCACGGCCTGGTAGGCCTCGTCCACCACCGCGGCCAGCCGGCGGCCCTCCTCGGTCAGCTCCAGCCGCCGGGGCAGGCGACGGAACAGCTTGAAGCCCAGGCGCTCCTCGAGCTGCTTGATCTGCTGGCTCACCGCGCCGGTGGTGACGTGCAGCTCCTCCGCCGCCCGGGTGAAGGAGAGGTGGCGGGCGCTGATGGCGAAGACCTTCAGCCAGGCATGGGTCTGGGCGTGCAGGAGTCGGCTCATGGTTTAGCTGGGCTATACTGGGGGCGAGATATTCTGGCTTGCTGCCGGGGTGATGCGGCACCAGCATAGAGGCAACGTCAACCCAAGGCCAGAAACGTTCAGTAGCGCTGAACCCGGAGGCTTCAGGCTCCGCCCCGGCCACCCTGTCAGTCACGCGAGGTTCTTCCATGGCAATCAGCGTCTTCGACCTGTTCAAGATCGGCATCGGGCCCTCGAGCTCCCACACCGTGGGGCCGATGGCAGCGGCTCATGACTTCGTCCAGGTGCTGAAGCGTCGCGATCTGCTGGAGCGGGTGACGCGCCTGGAGATTCACCTGCATGGCTCGCTCTCCGCCACCGGCAAGGGCCACGGCACCGACCGGGCCGTGGTGATGGGGCTGATGGGCGAGCATCCGTCGCACATCGACCCGGCCATCGTCGCCCCGCGCATCGAGGCGCTGCTCGAGTCACGGACCCTGCACCTCGACGGCCACCAGGCGATTCCCTTCCACTGGAGCCGGGACCTGCAGTGGCACGACGAGAGCCTGCCCTACCATCCCAACGCCCTGACCCTGGTCGCCCACGGGCATGCGGAGACGCTCTATCGCAACGTCTACTACTCCGTGGGAGGCGGCTTCGTGGTCGACGAGGCCCAGGCACGCTCCGGCGAGCTGGACAGCGACACCACGGCGCTGCCCTATGACTTCCATTCCGCCGCCGAGCTGATGGCGCTGTGCCGCATGCATGGCCTGCGCATCAGCGAGCTGATGATGGAGAACGAGAAGGCCTGGCGTAGCGAGGCCGAGGTGCGCGCGGGCCTGTGGGAGATCTGGCAGGCCATGCAGGCCTGCGTGCAGACCGGGCTCGCCGCCGAGGGCGTGCTCCCCGGGGGGCTCGAGGTCCGTCGTCGGGCGGCCTCGCTGCACCGTCGGCTGCTGGCCATGGACGGCGATGACAGCCTGATCGCCTCGACCTTCTCGGCCATGGACTGGGTCAACGTCTTCGCCCTGGCGGTGAACGAGGAGAATGCCGCCGGCGGCCGCATGGTCACGGCGCCCACCAACGGGGCGGCGGGGATCATCCCGGCGGTGCTGCACTACTACATGAAGTTCCAGCCACAAGCCTGCGAGCGGGAGGTGGTCGACTTCCTGCTCACCGCCGGCGCCGTGGGCATCCTGTGCAAGAAGAATGCCTCCATCTCCGGCGCCGAGGTGGGCTGCCAGGGCGAGGTCGGCTCGGCCTGCGCCATGGCCGCCGCCGGCCTCGCCGAGGTGATGGGCGGCAGCGTGGGCCAGGTCGAGAATGCCGCCGAGATCGGCCTCGAGCACAACCTGGGGCTGACCTGCGACCCGATCGGCGGCCTGGTGCAGGTGCCCTGCATCGAGCGCAACGCCATCGCCTCGGTCAAGGCCATCAATGCCGCACGCATGGCCCTGCGCGGCGACGGCGAGCACTTCGTCTCCCTGGACCACGTGATCCGCACCATGCGCGACACCGGCGCCGACATGCAGGAGAAGTACAAGGAGACCTCCCGCGGCGGCCTGGCCGTCAATGCCATCGAGTGCTGACGGCCACTCGGCAGCAGCGGCCTCGAGCCACAGCAGACGCGATGTCCCGCAAGGGGCATCGCGTCTTTTTTTGCCCGACATGGTTTGCAAGCTATTGATCCCGCGGGCGTCTACACCATTGGTCGAGTTCGGTGCTTCTCCTATTGCCGTACCGTGGTCAGTCCTCTAGCTTACGTTAACGTAAAGTGCAGAGTGTTCTCCGGAGCCGCCTGAAAGTGTCACCCAGGCCCTCGATGCCGGAACCGCCACAACCACAACAGCGGCCGACAACAACGACAACAGCATCCACGGCGGATCGCCCGAGCGATCCAGAGAGGACGAACCATGACCCAGGAGTTCATACTGGAAACTCGCGGGTTGACCAAGGAGTTTCGCGGCTTCACCGCCGTGGACGACGTCAACCTGCAGGTCCAGGAGGGGCACATCCACGCCCTGATCGGCCCCAACGGGGCCGGCAAGACCACCGTCTTCAACCTGCTCACCAAGTTCCTGCCGCCGACTCGCGGCGAGATCCTCTATCGCGGCAAGCCGATCACCGGCATGAAGGCCAACGAGATCGCCCGGCTGGGCCTGGTGCGCTCCTTCCAGATCTCGGCGGTGTTCGCCCACATGACCGCCATGGAGAACGTGCGGGTGGCGCTGCAGCGCAAGCTGGGCACCTCCTTCCACTTCTGGAAATCCGAGAAGAGCCTCGAGCACCTCAACGAGCGGGCCCTGGAGCTGCTCGACGAGGTGGGCCTGCGCGAGTACGCCGACGTGCTCACCGTGGAGATGCCCTACGGGCGCAAGCGGGCGCTGGAGGTGGCCACCACCCTGGCGCTGGAGCCCACCCTGATGCTGCTCGACGAGCCCACCCAGGGCATGGGCGCCGAGGACGTCGACCGCATCGTCGAGCTGATCCGCCGGGTCTCCAAGGGCCGTACCGTGCTGATGGTGGAGCACAACCTCAGCGTGGTCAGCCGGCTGTGCGACCGCATCACCGTGCTGGCTCGCGGCAGCGTGCTGGCCGAGGGCGACTACCAGGCGGTCTCGCGCGACCCCCAGGTGCGCGAGGCCTACATGGGCAGCGATGCCGCGGCGGAAGAGGGGGCCAGCGCATGAGCCAGGCAGCCGAGAAAGTCACCGACTACCACGACCTGGACGGTGCCGAGATGCTGCGGGTCAGCGACCTGCACGCCTTCTACGGCGAGTCGCATATCCTCCACGGCGTCGACTTCGACGTGAAGCGCGGCGAACTGGTGACCCTGCTGGGGCGCAACGGCGCCGGGCGCAGCACCACCCTCAAGGCGATCATGAACATGGTCGGCCACCGCACCGGGTCGATCGTCATCAACGGCACCGAGACCCTGGCCATGAAGCCGCACCGCATCCCGCGGCTGGGCATCGGCTACTGCCCCGAGGAGCGCGGCATCTTCGCCAGCCTCGACGTCGAGGAGAACCTGCTGCTGCCGCCCACGGTGCGCAGCGGCGGGATGGGGATCGACGAGATCTACGCGATGTTCCCCAACCTCTTCGAGCGGCGCCACAGCCAGGGCACCCGGCTTTCCGGGGGTGAGCAGCAGATGCTGGCCATGGCGCGCATCCTGCGCACCGGGGCGCGACTGCTGCTGCTCGACGAGATCACCGAGGGGCTCGCCCCGGTCATCGTCCAGGCGCTGGGCGAGGTGCTGGTCAAGCTCAAGGAGCGCGGCATGACCATCGTGCTGGTGGAGCAGAACTTCCGCTTCGCCGCACCGCTGGCCGACCGCCACTTCGTGATGGAGCACGGCCGCATCATCGAGGAGATCAGTGCCGCCGAGCTGCCCTCGCGGCGCGAGCACCTCAATTCCCTGCTGGGGGTCTGACGGCCTGCCGTCCTCCCTGCAGTTCATCCACCGCAATGCAATCCGCATCGACAACAACAAGCGGCCCCACCCGGGGCCACGGAGATGACATCATGACCTTCAACAGGAAGACGCTTGCCAGCAGCATCGCCCTCGCCGCCGCCACCCTGATGGCCAGTGGCGCCCAGGCCCAGATGAGCGACAGCGAGGTGCGTATCGGCTACCTGGCCGACATGTCCGGCACCTACCGCGACCTCGCCGGCCCCGGCGGCCTGGCCGCGCTGGAAATGGCCGTGGAGGACTTCGGCGGCGAGGTGAACGGCGCGCCGATCGAGGTCTTCAGCGCCGATGATCGCAACAGCGCCGACGTGGGCGCCAACACCGTTCGCGAGTGGTTCGACACTCGCAGCGTCGACCTGGTCGCCGGCCTCGTCGCCTCCTCGGTGACCATTGCCGCGACCAAGGTGATCGAGGAGAACGACGGCCTGGGCATCGTCTCCGGCTCCGCGGCTTCCAGCATCACCAACGAGCACTGCACGCCCAACCACATCCACTGGGTCTACGACACCTACCCGCTGGCCAACGGTACGGCCAAGGCAGTGGTGGAGCAGGGCGGCGACACCTGGTTCATGCTCACCGCCGACTACGCCTTCGGTCATGCCCTCGAGGGCGACGTGACCAAGGTGGTGGAGGAGAACGGCGGCGAGATCGTCGGCGGCGTGCGACACCCCTTCCCGACCAGCGACTTCTCGTCCTACATCCTCCAGGCCCAGGGCTCCGGCGCCAAGATCGTCGGCCTGGCCAACGCCGGTGCCGATACCGTCAATGCCATCTCCACCGCCAGCCAGTTCGGCCTGACCCAGTCCGGCCAGCAGCTTGCCGGTCTGCTGATCTTCCTCAACGACGTCCACGCCATGGGGCTCGAGGACACCCAGAACCTGCTGCTCACCACCGGCTGGTACTGGAACATGGATGACCAGGCACGCGAGTGGGCCGACCGCTACTTCGAGCGGGTGGGCAAGCGTCCGACCATGGTCCAGGCCGGCATCTACTCCAGCACCATGCACTACCTGGAGACCGTGGCCGAGGCGGGGACCGACGATCCCGAGACCATCCGTGCGGCCATGGCCGAGCGCCCGGTGGAAGACTTCTTCTCGCGCAATGGCCGCATCCGCGAGGATGGCCGCATGGTCCACGACATGTACCTGGCGCGGGTGAAGACCCCGGAGGAGTCTACCGGCGAGTGGGATCTCTACGAGATCCTCGCCACCATCCCCGCCGAGGAGGCCTACCGCCCGCTCTCCGAGAGCCAGTGCGACCTGGTCAACAACTGAGCACGGCCGGAACCGGCGGCGGCCTCGGCCGCCGCCCCTCTGACGGGAGGTCCATGACATGACAATGATTTTCGGGGTGCCGCTGATGGTGTTCATGGGCCAGCTGATGCTGGGCCTGATCAACGGCGCCTTCTATGCCCTGCTCAGCCTGGGGCTGGCGGTGATCTTTGGCCTGCTGAAGATTGTCAACTTCGCCCACGGCGCGATGTACATGCTGGGCGCTTTCGCCACCCTGCTGGGCCTGCAGTACCTGGGGCTCAACTACTGGGTGGCACTACTGCTCGTCCCGCTGGTGGTGGGAGGGCTGGGCATGGTGATCGAGCGCCTGATCCTGCGGCGTATCGCCCACCTCGACCATCTCTACGGGCTGCTGCTCACCTTCGGTCTGGCACTGATCTTCGAGGGCACCCTGATCAACTTCTTCGGCGTCTCGGGCTCGAGCTACCCGACGCCCGCGGCCCTGCAGGGCGGGATGAACCTGGGCTTCATGTTCCTGCCCACCTACCGCGCCTGGGTGCTGGTGGCGGCGCTGGTGGTCTGCCTGGGCACCTGGTTCATCATCGAGCGCACCCGTCTCGGTGCCTACCTGCGCGCCGGCACCGAGAACCCGGCGTTGATGCAGGCCTTCGGGGTCAACGTGCCCCAGCTGATCACCCTGACCTACGGCTTCGGCGTGGCCCTGGCCGCCTTCGCCGGGGTGCTGGCTGCGCCACTCTACCCGGTGTCACCGACCATGGGGTCGAGCCTTTTGATCGTGGTCTTCGCCGTGGTGGTGATCGGCGGCATGGGCTCGATCCTCGGCGCCGTCATCACTGGCCTGGCCATGGGCCTGATCGAGGGCCTCACCAAGGTCTACTACCCCGAGGCGGCCAACACCGTGATCTTCCTGGTGATGATCCTGGTGCTGCTGCTGCGCCCCGCGGGACTCTTCGGCAAGGAGGCATGACGTGATGGCCACGACCCAACACCTGACCCCCGCGATGCAGCGTCAGCGCAATGCCCGGCTGCGCCGCAATGGCCTCTACCTGGTCCTGATCGTGATCGGCCTGCTGGCGCCGCTTGCCATCTACCCGGTGTTCCTGATGAAGGTGCTGTGCTTCGCGCTGTTCGCCTGCGCCTTCAACCTGCTGCTCGGCTATGCCGGCCTGCTCTCCTTCGGGCACGCCGCCTTCCTGGCCACCGGCGGCTACTTCACCGGCATCATGCTGGCCAGCTACCCGGGGCTGACCCCGGAACTCGGGATCCTGATCGGCACCTTCGCCGCCGTGGTGCTCGGCACCTTCTTCGGGGTGCTGTCGATCCGCCGCCAGGGGATCTACTTCGCCATGGTGACCCTGGCGCTGGCGCAGATGATGTTCTTCTTCTTCATCCAGGCGCCCTTCACCGGCGGTGAGGATGGCCTGCACGGCGTGCCGCGGGGTGAGCTGTTCGGGCTGATCAGCCTCGCCGACAACCTCAACATGTACTACTTCGTGTTCGCGGTCTTCGTGATCGGTTTCGCCATCATCCAGCGCGCCGTTCACTCGCCCTTCGGCCAGGTGCTCAAGGCGATCCGTGAGAACGAGCCGCGGGCCGTCTCGCTGGGTTACAACGTGGATGCCTACAAGCTGGTGGCCTTCGTGCTCTCCGCGGGCCTGGCGGGCCTGGCGGGCTCGACCAAGACGGTGGTCTTCCAGCTCGCCTCGCTCACCGACGCCCACTGGCACATGTCCGGCGAGGTAATCCTGATGACCCTGCTGGGCGGTGTCGGCACCCTGTTCGGCCCCGTGGTGGGCGCCGGACTGGTGGTCAGCCTGCAGACCCAGCTCGCCCAGTCGCCGCTGGGCAACTGGGTGAGCGTGATCCTCGGCCTGATCTTCGTGATCTGCGTGCTGAGCTTTCGCAGCGGCATCGTCGGCGAGATCCAGAAGATGGTGAAGAAGAACTTCAAGTAAAGTCGAGCGGCCGGAACGCCATCGGGCGCCCCAAGGGGCGCCCGATGGCGTTGGTGCCTGTCACGCCGCGATGCTCGGGGTTACAGCACGCCCTTGGCCTTGGCCGTATGGATGGCGATGGCATCCATCAGCGGAGGCGACAGGCAGTCGTAGGGCTCCAGACTCAACTCCTTGAGCCGGCCGCGGACCTTGTCCATGTTGTCCGGGTTGGCGCCCGACTCGATGATCGATGAGACGAAGGCAGCGAACTCCGGCGCCGCCCAGCCCGTGTCGTCGGAGAGTTCCGTGTGGATGAAGTCCAGGCCGTGGAAGGGATGGTCGGTATTCTCGATGCGGCCGAACATGTGGACGCCGCACTCCTTGCAGGCATGGCGCTGGATGGCGGCCGAGGGATCGACGACCTCCAGCTTGTGCTCGTTGGCCGTGACGCTGAGGCTTTCGCGGGGCACCACGGCGACCATCGAGAAGAGGGCCCCTTCGGGTTTCCAGCACTTGGTGCAACCGCACACATGGTTGTGGGCGCACTGTGCCTTGACGGTCACCTCCACGGGATTGTCGGAACAGTGGCAATGCAGGGTGCCGCCGTTGAAGCTGTCGCTGCCGGCACGCACACCGCTGTCCACGGCGGGATGGATCCTGATGTCGCTCATGGTGGTGGCTCCCTGGGTGGTGGCTGCTGCGGAGGATGTCGCTGCGGGTGATTCGGGTCGGTCACGGCCCTGCTGGGGCGCTGTCGAGGATGTCGCCCCCTGGCCGCCGAACCAGCGCTTCAGGGTGTCCATCAGGCTCATGGGCTTCCGCTCCTCTTGTAGTCTTGTCAGCATGGCGATCACCTGCGTCGTAATGGGGGCCAGGCGGTACCTGTCGGTCACGCTGCCCCGGTAGCGAAGCCTCAGTAGTGAAGCACGGTGCGGATGCTCTCGCCCCGGTGCAGCAGCTCGAAGGCCTCGTTGATCTTCTCGAAGGGCATGTCGTGGGTGAT
>NZ_JAWSUJ010000070.1:0-21723 GCF_033549285.1 Halomonas sp. | reverse complement strand
GCCTGGCATCACGCGACGAAGTCAATATGCAGCCATACTTGCACAGTTTGCCCAGGGTGTACTGCTCTGCTCCCGAATCATTGGATAAATTGGTAGCATCTGTACGCTCACTAAAGTCAGTTCATCTTAAGAACTTTATCAGGCGAGTTATCGAAAGGAGGGACCGCCTGGAAGTATTTCTAAATGCGCCAGCTAGCCGATCACATCACCATGCCTACCGCGGCGGACTGCTGGAACACTCCCTGGAAGTTGCACGAAATGTAGTCGCCATGATTAAACTAAACGAGCCAAAAATGCCACGCTCTCTTCTACCTGAATCCGTGATGCCGGCGTCGACACTTTCCCTATCGCCGTCTGCGAGCATTTTTTGACCTCCGATTCCATCTCAACCGCCGAACGCATATCTGCCATAGCTGACCATGGCGGCGTCGGCCGGCGACGATGACCCGTTTGGTCATGCATTTCTACCCGCCGGGCACGGTGATGCTGGCTGCCGGTGACCGTCAGCCTTCTGCGTGGTGCCTTTGTCTGACAGGCGATCAGTATGGCGTGCCTCGGGGATAGCGCAGGCGGCTTCGCAGGGTGTTCAACACCGTCATGCGTCCGAAGTCCTGCCCGAAGTCGAGGATGATCTGCCGCGCCTCGTGAATCACGAGGGCCGCACGATGCACCAGCTCTTGTAGCACGGTTCGGATCCGGCGCCGCTTGGCGGGATGGCGCACTGGACTCAGCTCGCCGGTCATGCCCAGTTGCCCCATCAGCCGCAGGATGTTGTAGGCCAGCTGGGCGAGGCGCAGGATCAGATCGTTGGTGGCGAACTTTCCCGACGGCAGCCGCTCCAGGTCGAGATCAGTCTTGATCTCGCTGTGGAATTGCTCGTGAGTGGCATGCGCCTGGTAGCGTTTGATCACCGCCTCCGGCGCCTCGCCCAGGCTGGTCCACCAGCCTTCCAACTCATAGTCCGGTTCGAGCAGCAACTGGCCATCGCGATCGGCGGTGCGCTCTACCAGGCGCATCACGCGTTGGACGACGTATTCGGCCTTGTTGTCGTCGTGGATCGAGACGGTCTGCGTCCACAGCGCCTGGCGTTTGCCGGGGCGTAGTTCTTCCCAATAGTCTGCCGCCACGGCCCGCCAGGTGTCCTGATCGGTCGTGGCCGAGCCACGCGGGTTCCATTTGACGAGATAGTCGAGTCGGCGCCCCACGTCGGCAAAGGCCTGCCGCTGCCGTTCGAGAAGCGCCAGGTGCGCCTGGCTGTCGAAGCCGCTGTCCTCACGTAGCAGGATCGGTTGCTCGGTCAGGCCCTGGGCGCGAGGCAGTACCCGCTCCAGGAAGGCGTTGCTCTCCTTCATGGTGTGCTGCTTGCCAGGACGCAGCTCCAGGCCCAGGCACCACCCTTCGTTGCCCAGATAAGCGGCGATAGGGGTGTAGCCATCGACCTTCTGGTAGGTCCGCGAGACGCCTTCCTTCTTCGAGTTGCTGTTGTCCATGACGAAGGTATCGATGTCCAGGCAGACGTGTGTCGTCTCGGCGGTGATCGGTGCCTCGACCAGTGACAGCAGGGTCGTCGACCAGGTGGCGGTGCGTGCCTGAAGGTCGTTGGCGGCAAGTTTCTCCAGCCGCTGTCGCAGCGTGGCGGTGCTCGGCACCTTCTGCAGGGTCAGCAGCTGTTGGAAGGGCTTGTCGCGGCGGAAGTTTTCGATGGCGTCATAGTCGCTCATGCCCAGACACAGCAGGCCCAGGTAGCTCTTGACCACGTCGCTGGTGCGCATGCCAAGCGTGGTGGGGAAGCGTCCGTCGATGCTGTCGACGCCGGCGATCTCGAAGCACTGCCCGATGATCGACAGCCCGGCATGGCTGGTGAGGGTACGACGACTGGCGCGGAACTTGACGTTGGGCATGGCACTGTCTGGGTGAATGGCGATATTCGCTATATTGCCATGCATGTCAGTGGGTTAGAAGCATTCCAGGGGGCGGTCTCACGGATTCAGGTTTAAATAACCATACCCTTGAATTAAGATTTAATACGAGGATTATGCATCTACCTTAAATCAACTGCTAAAATATCTTGTGGATAACATTGAGATAGTAACGGTGCTTCGCTCACATTTAATCGATGATATCAAATTATATTAATGTATGCACTTAGGCAGAAGCGCACAACTTATTGAGCAATAACCTTAACACCGATCATGATCTAAATTTTGTGCAATTATAGCAAACCTGCATGAGGTTAACTTTTTGTACAACCGATAGCCCTTCATATTTTTCGCTAAGGACATGCTGCCTTAATACCTTTGCAATTTCTTTAGGTTCTATGAGCTTACTGTATCGATCAACTTCGGTGGACCAAGATGAGCTAGAGACAATTTTATGCCAGTCACCCCACGGGCCTTCATTTTTAGTATTTCTGCCTGTTTTCTTGAAAAATTTTCGATATAATCTGATGACAAACTGAATCGGCGAGTTTACCCACCACGGATAATACGGCAGCCGTCCATCCGCATGAAAAATATGTCGTGATTTTTCCAAAGCTGATTTAAATGCAGCGTTAAAAAGTCGTCGATTGAGTTTCCAAGAAACCGGCACGCTAGAAGCTACTTTGACCGATTCTTTCGCCATAAAAACTTCATAACTGGCGAACAGGCGCCGATTACTGTACAAATTTGGTATAGCAATCCTCATTGTAGCCGGCCAAAGCTCAAACCACTCGTGGGCGCTTTTGGGTCTCATCTTGTGAACACGAAAGTAATGCTGACGCCTTCGCTCGGTAATAACTTCAAGCAACTTATCATCAAACAAAAAATGAGATATGGGTTGAGTTCTAGTTTCACCCTTGATATAGAACTGAGGAATAAATGAAAAACGTTTTGTCCACTTGGATTTTCTAGCGTACTTTGCTTTGAGTAGCGAATCTGAAATATAGCCGCCGAACACAGCACGAAAATGTGCTAGATTATTCTTCTTATCAAATCCCAAAGTGTGCGCATGGGTATATTGATGGCCAGCTCCTACCAAAGTACTGGCTTCAGGCATGATTTTTAGATAGTATAATTCACTTCGATAATCTGGCTTGAAGTTAGCGCCATAAGCAGCTGCAACCTTTTTCGCCACTTTCCCTTCTCTGTTCATACTGTCGAGAAAAATAAAGGCATCACGGTTAATCTGCTCAGGGAGCATTCCCGCCAGGGCACGTGAGTCTTCTCCAGCACTGATAAACTGTGCTATATATTCCAACGGCTCCGTGACCCGATCGATATAGCCTTTCACCCCTTCGCGCAAAGCCTCCGCGGCTTCCTTAAGAGTGCTGTAAGGATTGTGCTCATTTGGCTGCCAATACGGAATTGGCTCTGATAGATTGCCCCCACCAACACCTTGACTACTGATCCAACTTTGCACGGATGCTGGTTGGCACTGACGGATATCACTATATGCCGTGTAGGGGTAAGTTACTGCATGATGAAGAACAAAATCTACCAAAGAAGCTTCGTCATATGCATCTTGCTTCTCGCAAGCTTGAGCAAGTGCATCTATGTGCGTACCCAAAAACAGTGAGCCCACGTCTATAAACTGGTAAACCGGGATGAACATCATCAGGTCGGTAATGCATTCTACCCGTGACTCCTGCTTATCTATTACCAGAATTACAAAGGGGCCACTGAGATCTTCACTCCAATCCGCATTGCCACTAGTCCAGTGATCGAGGATAGCACGAGTGCCAGCGTGAGCGTCACTTTTTCCAAGGAAAGTATTATCTTGAAAATAAAGCACTGGCCCACCGATTACCACACAAATGTAACGCTCGTTTTCTAGCGGCTGAAAACCGTTGTAGCGAGATGGTGTTACCGATAAAGATCCCCATGCGCCATGAAACTCGCTACTACCAACATGTTTATTCAAATAAATAGCAGCCAAAAACTTCGTTAGCTTACCCTGCGGGAAGGTATTTGAGCTAAATATAAAGTCACTCATTTGATCAAATTAATCCTTGTATCTTTTGGCTGCTACAAATGTGGCAATGATTAAAAATAAATTCAAGCCTGCGCTTGATAGGCTAAACAAAGCCACTGCTATCAATGCACTTTCAAACATGAGAAATCCCAGGAAAAGCGAGCCGGCGCGGATTCCTATACTCATGATTTCATAGGCTAGGAAAAATCCTTGCAGAGAAAGAACTGGTATTGCACCCACACTCGGACGATTTATAAATCCAAAATAAGACCATAACGCTAACCACTGAGCATATACTCCAGCCGTATACCATTCCTGGCCGAAAACAAAGCTAAATAACCATGGTCCAAAGGCAATTACTGTTGCAAATGGCAAGACACCAACAACCGCTAATGCTGCAGTAGCCTTGATCAGCAACTTATATGGGCTTTCTCCATTAAGAACAGCCTCATTAATTCTCGGATAAAAAACTGCGGCTACAGACTGTCCGATCAAGGTGGTAGGAATGCCTAGAACCAATTTTCCTAATGCATAGAATCCTGCAGGCGCAGGTCCAAAAAAACTTGCCAACATCAGTACTGGCAAACTTTTGGATGCGGCATTTAGCACAACTTGAGGTGTGCGGTAATATGCAAAATCCCTGTGTCGCCAAGCCAGGCTCGTAATGCTAGCTTCATCTTCTATAGAGTCAACGTCTGACTTACTCATACCTGCTTCGGGATTTTTTCTAATATTAGCCCAAAGCATCAGAGCGTGGAGCGCACTTCCCGCCGTTGCTATAAACACAAGAACAGCCGCAATGGGAGTAAAAAAACCAATTCCCGCTTTAGCAAGGTTGATCCAAAGGGCCTGTAGAACTGCCACCTTGGCCTTGATCTTGAACTGCTTCTTACGGATTATCCATTGATTCATCACTCCCATTGCGGCCGAAAACAGCATTGCCAGCGGCAGCAACAGAATGAACGAGTCGACGGCATGAAGGTTAAACGCACTGACAATGGAGTCTTTAAAGAGCAGAAGAATAAGTGCTGCCAGAAGTGTCATCCCCAAGGCGACGCCTATGGATAGCCTAACCAGCTTCATGGCATCTGCATCACGCTTGGGTAACACAATGGCAGTCGGATAACTTAGCGCTGACAAGGGAGTCAGCACGGCTAAAATTGCGGTATAGATCCCAAAAACACCAAAAGCCTCTGGCCCATAAAGTCGGGTAATGATTGGGGCAAAGGCCATAGTGATAGCCTGTGCACCAGCAGTGCCCGTGGCCACTATAGCAACATTACGTACAAATTTACTGCTGGTTAGACATTTAGCGGCATTGATCACACGTATCGAGCCCGGAATTAAGAGAAAATACAGCGCTTGGTGCTTTCATCAAAGCGTGGAGTGTTAGAACTTTAGAAGCAATTTTGCGTCCAGCTGTAACGTAAAATCGAATGTTTTATCTGCAAGCACGAAGTGTGCTGATCTCAAGAATGGCGTTGCGCCCCACCGAATAATAGATGAAGCCCTTGTCGGCCATTCGGGAGGGCTCGCACATGTTTCGTCCATCGAAGATGATAGGATCACGCATTTCTCGGGCCAACTCGTCGAAATCCGGGGCGCTGATGTTTTTTTATTTGGCTACGATCACTTTTTTACTGTCCGTAGAATTCGCGGTACCAGGCCACGAAGTTGGCCACGCCTTGCTTGACCGGCGTGGCAGGCTTGTAATCGACCGCGTTCTCAAGCTCGCTGCTGTCGGCATAGGTATCCGGCACATCGCCGGGCTGCAGCGGCAGAAGCTCCTTGATGGCAGTCTTGCCGAGGGCCTCTTCCAGGGCCTCGATGTAAGCGCTGAGCTTCACCGGATCATTATTGCCGATGTTGAACAGCCGGTAGGGAGCATTGCTGGTCGCCGGGTCCGGTGCGTCACTGTCCCACTCTGGGTTGGCCGCGGCGATTTGATCGCTGGCGCGAATCACCCCTTCCACGATGTCATCCACGTAGGTGAAGTCGCGAGTATGGTGGCCGTGGTTGAACACCGGGATGGGCTCATCGGCAAGAATATGGCGGGTGAACCTGAACAGGGCCATGTCGGGACGCCCCCATGGACCGTAGACCGTGAAGAACCGTAGGCCGGTGGTCGGCAGGCCGAACAGATGGCTGTAGCTGTGGGCCATCATCTCGTTGGCTTTCTTGGTCGCAGCGTAGAACTGCAGGGGATGGTTGGCGCCGTCATGCTCGGAGAACGGCATGCGGGTGTTGGCGCCATAGACGCTGCTGGTACTGGCGTAGGTCAGGTGGGGCACCTTGGCGTAGCGGCAGGCTTCCAGCACATTGGTGAAGGCCACCACGTTGCTCTCCACATAGCTATGCGGATTCTCCAGGGAGTAACGCACCCCGGCCTGGGCGGCAAGGTGAATCACGCGATCGAAACGGTGCTGCGCGAAACAGTCGTTCACCGCCGCCTGATCGGCCAGGTTGTCGCGGATGAAGTGATATTCGCTGCCGCAACGGTCGGCGATGGCCTGCAGGAATTCCAGGCGTGCTTCCTTGATGGCGGGATCGTAGTAGTCATTGACGCTGTCATAGCCGACCACGCTGTCACCCCGTTCAAGCAGGCGCTTGGCGGTGTGAAAGCCGATGAAGCCGGCATTGCCGGTCACGAGAATCTTCATGCGGTTGAAGGCTCCTTGGGGGAGGTTGTCGGTCCGCCCGGGGAAAGTTCCTTGCGGATGGCTTTCTGGGGACAGCCTTCCGCGAGGCTGATGCTATCGCGGAGCGATGCCGATCAGCGGTACTGGTACTGGTAGTGGCCGTAGTAGCCACTGGCCGTCGAGGGCTTGAGCTCCACGGCATTGAGCACGGCGCCACGTACCCGGATGCCGCTGTCTTCCAGTCGCCGCCTGGCGGCCTTGATCTCGCGAACGGGGTTCTTCTCGAAACGAGCCACCAGCAGGGTGGTGTCACAGTGCTTGCCGAGGATACTGGCGTCCGTGACCGCGAGAATCGGGGGTGTATCCACCAGCACCAGATCGAACATATCGCTGAGTGCTTCCAAGGCCGCCGCCAGGCGAGACTGCATCAGCAGCTCGGAAGGGTTGGGTGCCACCCTGCCGCGACTGATCACATGATAGTTCTCGATGCCGGTGGGCCTGATGATGTCGGCAAGGTCGCACTGTCCGGACAGGTAGTCGGAGAGCCCCGGGCTGGCGTCCAGCTTGAAGGCGCGATGCACGTACCCCTTGCGCAGGTCGGCATCGATCAACACGACGCGCTTGCCGGCCTGGGCGAAGACCGAGGCCAGGTTGATCCCAAGGAAACTCTTGCCCACTCCGGGACTGGAGCCCGTTATCATGATGCGGTTATTGCATCCTTCCAGCAGCGCGAAGTGCAGACTGGTACGCAGCCCGCGAACGGCCTCGACGCTGAGATCGGCTGGCTCGCGTTCGGCCAGCACCCCGGTGACCACATTCTTGGCCGTTCCCATGGCGCGGCGCCTTACGCGCTTGGTCAGTCGTGTCTGGCCATTGGAGAGCGGGATGGTGGCATAGACGGGAATCCCTGCCGCCTCGATCTGTTCGGGTGACGTGACGCCACGCCGCAGCAGCTCGCGCATCAGCACCAGGCCGACGCTCAGTACGAGCCCCAGCAGGGTCGCCAGGATGAGTATGCGGCCGCGCCTGGGGGACACCAGGCCGCTGACCACCGCATCGTCGATGATGCGCACGTTGCCGATGGTGCCGGCACGGGCCACCTCCAACTCCTGCATCTTGTTGAGCACATTCACGTAGATCGCCTGTGTGACATCCATATCACGACGCAGGCGAATCACTTCCTGCTGCGCGGCGGGCAGTTGGTTCACCCGATCATTCAGTTCCTCGCGGTCCTGCTGGATCTGCCTGCGCTGGCGCAGCAGGGACTGATAGGTGGGGTGGCTGGGAGTATAGCGTTGTGCCAGCTCGGCCTCCTGAAACTCCAGATCATTCAACCGGGTTTCCAGTTCGATGTAGCGCTGGATGGCGGCCTGCGATTCGCTGTCGAGGTCAACGCTATCCAGGTTGGAGCGATATTCATTCAGCCGCTGCTCGGCTTCTGCCAGTTGGGAGCGCAACTCGGGTGCCTGATCTTCCAGGAACTCGAGGCTCTGCTGGGCCTGGGCCGACTGGCGCTCGACATTCTGGGTCAGGAAGGTCTCCGCCACGGCGTCGAGGGTTCGGGTCAGCTCGACCGGATCATCACCGACCATGAGCAGGCGCAACATGCCGGCAGTCGGCTCGGAAGAGGATTGTGTAATCTGCAACCGCGAACTGATGTCCCCTATTGCAGAGGTACGGTGTTGTTTCATGAGCCGGAAGCGCGCCCCGGGAGCCGCTTCGAAGCCCTCGATACGAAGGATCAGGTCATCGTCGAGAAAACGTTCCATCTGACCGATTTGGCCTCTGCCGATAGGGACATCGTCCAGCAGCACCTGATAGCCCTCCTGCAAGCGCTCGACAAGGATCCTCTGTCCGCGGCGATTGTCCGCCAGCTCGAAGCGCGCCACATCGAGGGATTCATCGCCCCAGACATGGGGCTGGCCAACCATGAACTCCGGCCGGGGAATCTGGCGGCGCTCCACGAAATTGCCGATGACGGGCAGTTCGACGGGCTGAATGATGACATCTCGCTCAAGGCGATCCACCACCTGGCCCAGCACCATGCGAGACTGCAGGATCTGCACTTCCGCCGGAGTATTGAGCATGTCATCGCCGATGACGCTGCCCACGTTACCGAAGGGGCTCACGCTCGAGCGTCGCTCTACCTGCACCAGCGCATTGGCCTGGAAGATCGGAGTCGCCAACTGACCCTGCACATACCCAAGCCCGGCGAAGAGCAGCGTGATGAACACGATCAGCCATTTATGATCCAGCAGCGCGACAAACATGCGCCCGAGATCGACGGTTGTTTCCTGCGCGTCCTGTCTTTGCGATGTCTCGTTCATAAGCTAGCTCTACTGCTGCAATAAGGGGAATGGGGCCCTTGCGAGGGCATCAGAGCCTGTCTGCCCAGAGGCGAGTGGCCTCGTGCAGCAGTCGGTGTACATGCTCGAACACGTCCTGGCTCTTTCGATAGGGGTCAGGGATGTCCGTCTCTTGCTGCTGGCTCAGCCACTTGCCCAACAGCAGCGTCTTGCCACGCGCCTCCGGCCAGCGCTTGGCCAACGCCTGACGCTGGTTGTCCGTCATGACCAGCACCAGGTCGGCTTCGGCAAGCATGCCGGTATCCAGCTGACGTGCCTCATGGGCATCAACGTCAAGCCCGTCGGCTTCCGCCAGCTGTCGTGCCCAAGCATCCACCGGCTGCCCGACCAGGGCACCCAGACCGGCGGAATGCACCGTCAGCCGGGGCAGCCGGCGTTGCAACATTGCCGCCGCCACCGGGCTGCGGCAGATGTTGCCGGTACACACGACCAATATGCGCTGGAACATGACTAGAGCAGTTCGTCGAGGTTCGCACCGCTGCTACCGATATCACCCGGGAGAGTCAGTGACGGCAGGAGCAGGCTTATCACGCGGTTCCAGCGAGCCAGTGGCGCGGTCGTGACATACACCACATCACTGGGCTCGAGTGGAAATCTGCTGGCCATCATGTAGGCGGTGGCATCGCTCACGTCGAGCTGGTACACCGTGGCCAGCTTGTCGCTTTCCAACGAGTGCGGGCGCAGAACGAAGATTCCCGAGGCATCCCCACGCTCTTCGTTGATACCGCCGGCACGCGACAGGGCATCGGTCAGCGATAGGCGCTCACGATTCATTCGCAGGTTACCGGGCGACCCGACCTGGCCGAGCATGGCAATCCCCTGGTTGTCGGCGCTGGGCAGGTGCAGTTGGTCACCGTCCCGGAGCAGGCGATTCTGGGTCTGGTCCCCCTCACTGAGCAGGGCAAACAGCGAAAGCCGTTCCTCCCTGCCGTCACGAATCAGGGTGAGCTCATGCCAGTAGGCATCAGCGGTGGGCCCGCCCGCGGCACTGATGGCATCCACGATGGTCAATGGCACATTGGTGATGGGAAGGGTGCCTGGCGAGCCAACCGCGCCAGTGACATGGGCCTTCTTCGAATTGAACTGGGCGACGAATACATCCACCTGCGGGTCCGTCAGGTACTCTGACAGGCCACGTGTCAACTGCATGCGGATTTCATCTGTCGTCTTGCCGGCGACATTGATGCGTCCCAGGAAGGGATAGAAGATGGTGCCCGCAGGCCTGACGATGTGACCAGCTTCAGCCGCACTACGCTCGGCGCCCGCAGGAATGGTGAGTTCGGGGTGGTCATAGACGATGATACTCAGGACATCGCCAGGACCGACATGGTAATCATACTGGTCGATCGCGCGGCGCAGTTCATCTGTCTGTGGCTGGGCGACCGGCCGCTCTCGTTCGATCTGTTGCAGCAGTTCAGGCGTAATCGCCTTGATATCCACCCTGTCAGAAAGATCGACGCTTGCACTTTCATCGACGCGACGATCCATGTCCCCCCCAGGAGCAATGACACAACCCGCAAGTACAAGCATGGTCAGGCCTGCCAGTGTCAGTCGAAGTGATCTGGATATCATCATCGGAGTCTTCCTTATTGCTTGTGACTGTCGGACATGGCTGCACCAACGCTACCGCCGAGTTGCTGGTGCACCCTCGAGACCTGTCAAGAACGTCAACTTGTCTTATGCTAACCTTGAGTCTTGACTGATTGTCGCGGATTAGGGCTTACCACGCTTCATATATCCCAAAACAGCACTCTGCGGGGAGATACTTGCCACACTGCCTGCTTTTTCTGCCGCACTCACGTTCCATTCCTCTATGACATTCCCTTGATGGAAAGGCCTAGCCGAATCCACTGACTTGGCGCCAATAGGAAACGGCTTTTCCTTGTTAAAAGAGCGACATAACCACTGGATATCAACGATGTCATCCATCGGTGAATAACCGGTGGGTGCTTTGTCCAGCACCCACCGGATACCCTTAACGTCCTGTTCGCGGCAGGCCTGATATAATCTCTCTAGCAGGGAGTTCAGGGCCTCCCAGTCCATCATCGATTCATTGGCCGTCATGATCCGGGGATGCGACGTAGGTAGCGCGTTATCGGTCACGAGCAACTCTTCATAGAGTTTTTCACCGGGGCGCAAACCCGTAAATACGATGGGGATATCCCCTTTCGACGACGGCTTGACGCTTTCCTTGTTCGATGTGTTGTCCTCGGTACCTTCAGGCTGATCTGCGAAGTAAGGTTCCAGACCAGTGAGTCGAACCATGCGACACGCCAGCTCAACGATCTTCACAGGCCTTCCCATATCGAGCACAAATACATCCCCACCGCGAGCCATTGCACCAGCCTGAATAACTAACTGGGCCGCCTCCGGGATGGTCATGAAATAACGGGTGATGTCAGGATGAGTCACGGTGATGGGCCCGCCTTGTTCGATCTGTTTACGAAACAGCGGTACCACAGAACCGGATGAACCCAGCACATTCCCGAAACGTACCATGGCGAAGCGAGTTACTTTCTGTTCTTGTGCCAGGGCCTGGCAGACCAACTCTGCCAAACGCTTAGAGGCTCCCATCACATTGGTGGGACGGACAGCCTTGTCGGTGGACACCAGGACAACGCTACTAACCTTTGCTGATATCGCTGCCTTGGCCATGCTCAAGGTGCCATAAACGTTATTGCATATACCCTCGACCATGTTTTGCTCAACCAAGGGTACATGCTTGTAGGCAGCAGCATGATAGATGGTATCGACCTCAAAGGTACGCATCAGGCCTTCGAGCCGACCTTTCTCCTGCACCGATGCCAGAATAGGAAGAAACGTCACATCTAATCCATCGAGAGAAGCGATCCGTGTGAGATCCTGTTCAATACGATAGAGCGCATATTCCGATACATCTACCAAGAGAAGTTGCTTAGGGCGTTGAATAAATATCTGTCGGCTGAGCTCACTCCCGATTGACCCTCCGGCACCAGTGACCATCACGACTTTATCGTAAATGTTGGCTCCCAACAGTGACTGGTCCGGAGGAATCGGATCGCGCCCAAGGAGGTCTTCGATGGCCACATCACGAAGCTCATTCACCTTGGCCTTTCCGGAAATGACGTCGGCCATATCAGGAATTGTCTGCACCGGCATACCCAGTGTTTCAACAGATTCAATGACCTCCTGTCGGCGAGAACGGCTAGCCTCGGGAATAGCGAGCAGGAATTTCTGGACACCATAAGTCTTAATGATCCTATGAGTCTCCCGGGGATGGTATACCTTGAGCCCCTGCACGGTAGTACCTTGCAGGCGTGGCGCAAAATCCACATAAGCAACCGGTTCATAATCACGTCCATGACGCAACGACACGACCAGTTGCCGGCCCGCGACGCCGGCACCATATATCAATACCCGCGTTTTTTGTAACTGCTGCCCCCTAAAATAAAGTATGCGCAGGACTAGGCGCACTCCACCGATAGTGATCAGCGCGATCATCGCGTAGATGAATGAGACGGAGAGCGGGATGGGCAACCCTAGAGCCACGCTGCTCATACCAAGCACCAGAGCCGAAGTTAGAACTCCTCCGAGAATCGTCTGGGCGGCCCTGAAGCCGAGGTATCGAATGATGGCACGATAGAACCCAAACCTCATGAAAATCAAGATGCTGACTGGTACCACGATCGGAAGTGCAATCCATACCTCTGGATCACCCAGAAAGTCTAGACTGTCGCGTCTCAACAACATGGCCAACATCAAACTTAAGGTGATGAGAAAGGTATCAGCCAACACCTGAATGACACGCTTGGTCTTTCGGGATAAACCAAATAATGAGGACAGGAAAGGCGGCATGACAAGTTCCTTGAGAACTTCATCAGAAGATTTGCAAGTTAAGTTCAAATCCGAGAAATAGATATAAGCAGGCTAATAAAGTGGGGACACCCCCCACAAGCCACGGCAATGACAATAGAGCTTTAAAAAATATTGCACAGAAAATTCTGAATTCAAGCAGAAATTACATTGCTTGCGACTTCCAGGACTCCTGAACCACCCACCTAGAAAGACCCGTGATGGCACGATAGCAAAGATGCCTTATGTAATGATCATCCAGCTTCCTTACTACCTCACAATCTTGGAAAAGCACTTCTTTATCAAAGACTTTTGTTGCTCTTTTCACGCTACCGCCCGGGAGTTTTGATGGCGCTCTCCGGGACCTGTTATTGCCAATTTTGGTACTTGTATCACATCTTTCACACCATCCATGATTCGAGCCTGCCTAAGGCAATTACATGGATGAAACTTATTTATACACAAGGTTACATCATGTAGCCAGTTCCTGCTCGTACCAATTTTCTAACCCACCAGATGGAGAAAAACTCATATCCGTACTTCCACTGAGTACCGTTTTAGCTTTCCAAGACCCGCCAAAATCGCTGAAGATAAGAAGTTCCATTTCGCACTAGGGCCACCATGCCGCCTGTCCTCTGGCGACAAAAAAAAGCGCCGATCCTGAAGGAACGGCGCACCATTAGAAATCTAGTCTCACTAGTACTAGAACACCCGGTTCATCCCGTTCTGGGCCGCCACCCGGTAGGCCTCGGCCATGGTCGGGTAGTTGAAGGTGGTATTGATGAAGTACTTGAGGGTGTTGGCCTCGCCCTGCTGCTGCATGACCGCCTGGCCGATGTGGACGATCTCGGAGGCCTGGTCGCCGAAGCAGTGGATGCCGAGGATCTCGAGGCTGTCCTGGTGGAAGAGGATCTTGAGCATGCCCACGGTGTCGCCGGTTATCTGGGCCCGGGCGGTGTCCTTGAAGAAGGCCTGAGCCACCTCGTAGGGCACCCTGGCCTCGGTCAGCTCACGCTCGGTCTTGCCCACCGAGCTGATCTCGGGGATGGTGTAGATCCCCGTGGGCACGTCATCGACGAAGCGGAAGTCCTCCTCGAGCATGTCGTCGCTGGCGTTCTTGCCCTGGTCGTAGGCGGCGCTGGCAAGGCTCGGCCAGCCGATCACGTCACCCACCGCGTAGACGTTCGGCACCTCGGTCCGGTAGTGGTCGTCGACCGTCAGCTGGCCGCGGCCATTGGCCTCCAGACCGATGTTCTCCAGTCCCAGCTGGTCGGTATTGCCGGTGCGGCCGTTGGCCCACAGGAAGGCGTCGGCGCGCAGCCGCTTGCCGGACTTGAGATGCACGGTGACGCCGGTGTCGTCCCCCTCGACCCGCGCATACTCCTCGTTGTGGCGGATCAGCACCCCATGCTTGCGCAGGTGGTAGGAGAGCGCATCACTGATCTCGTCGTCGAGGAAGGAGAGCAGGCTGCCGCGGTTGTTGATCAGGTCGACCTTGACACCGAGCCCCGAGAAGATCGAGGCATACTCGCAGCCGATGACCCCCGCACCGAAGATAATCAGGGTCCGCGGAGTGTGGTTGAGGCTGAGGATGGTGTCAGAGCAGTAGATGCGCGGATGGCGGAAGTCGATATCCGCCGGGCGGTAGGGGCGCGAGCCGGTGGCGATGATGACCTTGTCGGCGACCAGCTCCTCCATGCCCTCGTGGTCGTCGCGCACCAGCAGCGTGTGGGCGTCCTTGAAGCGCGCCACGCCGCGGAAGAGGTCGATCCGGTTGCGGGCATAGAAGTTGGTGCGCATCGCCACCTGCTGGTCGATGGTAACGCGGGAGCGTGCCATCACCCGGGAGAAGGAGAACCAGCGCGGCTCGCCGATGTCGCGGAACATCGGGTTGGTGTTGAACGAGAGGATCTGCTTGACCTGGTGGCGCAACGCCTTCGACGGGATGGTGCCCCAGTGGGTGCAGTTGCCCCCGACCTGCGCCTGTTTCTCGACGACCGCGACCCGCTTGCCGTGCTTGGCGGCATTGATCGCCGCGCTCTCCCCCGCCGGTCCGGTGCCGATCACCACCACGTCATAATTGTGGACTGCCATGTCTCCACCTTGTTTTCCTAGCCATCAGCATCGAAGCATGGTGTCAGACCCTTAAGCGGCCTTTGGGATTCCATCCCAAAGGCCGCTTAAGGGTCTGACACCGGAGTGAGGGGTTAACGCCGGGTGGCGTCGTAGCCGAGGTCGGCACCGCGGCTCTCGTCGCTGCGACGACGCGCGCTGGTCTTCTTGCGGTTCTCCTCCTCGCAGACCTCGTCCTTGCCGCCGCAGACCTCGCAGCCCTCCTTGAGGCCCAGGCGATTGAGACCGCCACAGCTCCCGGCGATGGGCTTGCGTCCCATGATCACGCCGACGGCCATGGCGGCCATGATCAGCAGCATGAAGGCGAATGCCATCAGGTAAAGGGTCATTGCAACGCTCCTCGGTATCGAAATAGATCAACCATCCTGCCTGTGTGACAACACAGTTGCGCTCGAGGTCCACAGTGCGGGAGGGTCTGGTGCCTGAGATGCCGACAGAAGACGCTAAAGCTTAACGATCGGCATGTCGGGCAGCAGAATCGAAGGGACCGGCCTCTCGGCCGGTCCGGGTTCGCCTTGCGGCGATCGAGATCAGCCGCCGAAGTCGTCCAGCAGGATGTTCTCGGGTTCCACGCCCAGGTCGATCAACAGCTTGATCACGGAGGCGTTCATCATGGGCGGCCCGCACATGTAGTACTCGCAGTCCTCGGGGGCCGGGTGGTCCTTGAGGTAGTTCTCGTAGAGGACGTTATGGATGAAGCCGGTCGGCCCCTCCCAGTTGTCCTCGGGCTGCGGGTCGGAGAGCGCCAGGTGCCACTCGAAGTTGGGGAACTCCTCGGCCAGCTGGTCGTACTCCTCGTTGTAGAAGGTCTCGCGCCAGGAGCGCGCACCGTACCAGAACGAGATCTTGCGGTCAGTCTTGAGTCGCTTGAGCTGGTCGAAGATGTGGCTGCGCATCGGCGCCATGCCGGCACCGCCACCGATGAAGACCATCTCGGCATCGGTATCCTTGGCGAAGAACTCGCCGAAGGGCCCCATCACCGTGACCTTGTCACCCGGCTTCAGGCTGAAGACGTAGGTGGACATCAGTCCCGGCGGATGGTCGGTGTTGGGCGGCGGCGTGGCGATACGGATGTTGAACTTGAGGATGCCCTTCTCGTCCGGATAGTTCGCCATGGAGTAGGCGCGGATGACTTCCTCGTTGTTCTTGTGGGAGATGTCGAACAGGCCGAACTTCTCCCAGTCGCCCCGGTACTCCTCCTCGATGTCGAAGTCCTTGAAGGAGATGTCGTAGGGCGGTGCCACCAGCTGCACGTAGCCGCCGGCGCGGAAGGCCACTTCCTCGCCCTCGGGCAGCTTGAGGTTGAGCTCCTTGATGAAGGTGGCGACGTTGGGGTTCTCGATGACCTCGCATTCCCACTTCTTGACGCCGAAGACCTCCTCCGGGACCTCGATCTTCATGTCCTGCTTCACCGGCACCTGGCAGGAAAGGCGCCAGCCTTCCTTCTTCTCGCGCAGGGTGAAGTGGGACTCCTCGGTGGGCAGGATGGCACCGCCTCCCTCCTCCACGCGGCACTTGCACTGGGCGCAGGAGCCACCGCCGCCGCAGGCGGAGGAAAGGAAGATACCGTTGGCGGCGAGTGTGTTGAGCAGCTTGCCGCCGGCCTGGGTGGTCAGGGAGTGCTCGGGGTCGCCGTTGACCTCGATGGTCACGTCCCCGGTGCTGACGAGCCTGCTCCGGGCAGCCAGGATCACCAGAACCAGGCCGATGACGACCACGGTGAACATGACCACACCGAGCAAGATGAGTGTTGTATCAACCATGTCGGTTTCCTATTGCTTGACGTTGCCTGGACCCCGGCGACGCGTCCGGCCGCCGGGAGAGCACAACCTGCCTCAGAGCTGGATGCCGGAGAAGGACATGAAGCCCAGCGACATCAGCCCCACGGTGATGAAGGTGATGCCCAGCCCCTGGAGGGAGTCGGGGACGTCGCTGTACTTGAGCTTCTCGCGGATGCCGGCCAGCGCCGTGATGGCCAGCGCCCAGCCGGTCCCGGCGCCTATGCCATAGACCACGGACTCGCCGAAGTTGTAGTTGCGCTCGACCATGAACAGCACGCCACCCAGGATGGCGCAGTTCACGGTGATCAGCGGCAGGAACACGCCCAGCGCGTTGTAGAGCGCGGGCACGTACTTGTCGAGGAACATCTCCATGATCTGCACCAGGGCGGCGATGACGCCGATGTAGCTCAGGTAGCCGAGGAACGACAGGTCGATGTTCTCGGCACCGCTGACGCCGGTCCAGGTCAGGGCCCCTTCCTGCAGCAGGAAGGTATAGACCAGGTTGTTGACCGGCACGGTAACGCCCAGAACCACGATCACGGCGATGCCCAGGCCGAAGGCGGAGGAGACCTTCTTGGAGACCGCCATGAAGGTGCACATGCCCAGGAAGAAGGCCAGGGCCATGTTCTCGACGAAGACCGAGGCGACGAACAGGCTCAGATAATGTTCCATGTTACACGGCCTCCTTCGGCTGGGTGTTTTCCTTCATCTTGAACTCGTTCTCCTCGACCTGCTCCGGGTTGACCGAGCGCAGCACCCAGATGATCAGGCCGATGATGAAGAACGCCGACGGCGGCAGCAGCAGCAGGCCGTTGGGCACGTACCAGCCGCCATCCTGCACCGGCTGCAGCACGGTGAAGCCGAACACGCTGCCGGCACCGAGCAACTCGCGGAAGAAGCCCACGGTCATCAGGATGAAGCCGTAGCCGATGCCGTTGCCGATGCCGTCCAGGAAGGACATCCCCGGGGTATTGGTCATGGCGAAGCCTTCGGCACGCCCCATCACGATGCAGTTGGTGATGATCAGCCCGACGAACACCGAGAGCTGCTTGGACATCTCGTAGGCGTAGGCCTTGAGGATCTGGTCCACCACGATGACCAGGGAGGCGATGATGGTCATCTGCACGATGATGCGGATGGCGGACGGGATGTGGTGACGGATCAGCGACACGAAGAGGTTCGAGAAGGCCGTCACGAAGATCACCGCCATCGTCATGACCAGCGAGACACTCATGCTGGTGGTTACCGCCAAGGCCGAACAGATACCCAGTATCTGCAGGGCGATGGGGTTGTTCTTGAAGATCGGCGTCGTCAGGACGCTCTTTGCGTTGGCAGCAGACATGATCAGGCTCCTTCACTTTCGAGTTCGACGTCGGCGCCCTGGGCGTCGTCCTGGCTGGTCCCCTCACGAAACCTGGCCAGATAATCACCGAAGCCCTGCGGGCTGAGCCAGAACTGCAGCATGTTGGTCACGCCGCGACTGGTCAGTGTAGCCCCGGAGAGGGCGTCGACCTCGTTTTCGCCACTGGCGCCGCCCTTGACCAGGCGAATCGCGGGCGCGAGCTCACCTTGCTCGTCGAAGATCTCCTTGCCTTCCCATTGGGCCTGCCAGCGCGGGTTGTTGACCTCGCCGCCCAGACCGGGCGTCTCGCTGTGCTCATAGTAGGTGATGCCGACGATGGTGTTGCCGTCGCCTTCCACGGAGAGGAAGCCGCGCATCAGCCCCCACAGTCCCTGGCCACGGATCGGCAGGATGATCTGTTCGGGATCGTCCGGTTCGCCCACCAGATAGACAGTAGAGTAGGTCTCGACACGCGTCAGCCCAGCCGGATCCTTCTCGCCGGAGAGCGTGCGCGAGGAAGCCGGGTCGCGGCGCGCCTGGAAGCCCTCATAGGTCGAAGGGTCGTGCTGCTCGGAGTACTCGCCGGTCTCCAGATTGACCACTCGCGGCGTGATGGTGGACTCGAAGGTCTCGTTCACGTCCATGCCGGGCTCATAGAGCTGCGCCACGTTGAGGATGTTGGTCTTGCGGTCGAGCTCCTGGTTGAACTGCTGCTTCGAACGCAGGGCCACCGCGGCGGTGGAGACGATGACGGCACACACGAGACTAAGTGCGAACGCCACCGTCAGGATCTTCTTGATGGAGTTGTTGCTCTGTGCCATCAGGCAGTCTCCTCGGCCGGCACACCGGTGCGCTGGATACGGCGCTTGATGTTGGCCTGTACAAAGAAGTGATCGATCAGCGGGGCGAACAGGTTGGCGAACAGGATCGCCAGCATGATGCCTTCAGGGAACGCCGGGTTGACGACACGGATCAGCACCGTCATGACGCCGATGAGCGCGCCGAAGATCAGGCGGCCCTGGTTGGTCATGGAGGCGGAGACCGGGTCGGTCGCCATGAACACCATGCCGAAGGCGAAACCGCCTACCACCAGGTGCCAGTACCAGGGCATGGCGAACATCGGGTTGCTGTCGGAGCCGATCAGGTTGAAGAGCGCACTGGTCGCGACCATGCCCAGGAAGACTCCGAGCACGATGCGCCAGGAGGCGATCTTGGTCCACAGCAGCACCACCGCGCCGATCAGGATCGCCAGGGTCGACGTCTCGCCCACAGAGCCGGGCACGAAGCCGAGGAAGGCGTCCCACCAGCTGAACTGGCTGGAGAGGGCCGCCATGCCGTCCTGGAAGGCGATGGAGAGCGCGGTCGCCCCCGTATAGCCGTCGGCCGCCACCCAGATCGCGTCACCGGAGATCTGTGCCGGATAGGCGAAGTAGAGGAAGGCACGGCCGGTCAACGCCGGGTTGAGGAAGTTCTTGCCGGTACCGCCGAAGATCTCCTTGCCGATCACCACACCGAAGGTGATGCCCAGTGCCACCTGCCACAGCGGGATGGTGGCGGGCAGGATCAGGGCATAGAGCACGGAGGTGACGAAGAAGCCCTCGTTGACCTCGTGGCCACGCTTGATGGCGAACAGCACCTCCCAGAAGCCGCCGACCACGAAGGTCACCAGGTAGATCGGCAGGAAGTAGGTGGCGCCCAGCACGAAGTTGGCCCACAGGCTGCCCGGGTCATGGCCGCCGGCCAGCGTCATCATGATCGCCTCGCGCCAGCTGCCCATGGAGTTGAAGCCCTCGGCGATGGCCATGTTGGCCTGCCAGCCGGCGTTCCACATGCCGAAGAACATCGCCGGGAAGGTGCACAGCCAGACGGTGATCATGATGCGCTTGAGGTCGACGCCGTCACGCACATGGGCCGTCGTCTTGGCCACGTCCGGCGGGGCGTAGAAGATGGTGTCCACCGCCTCGTAGAGGGGATAGAACTTCTCGTACTTGCCCCCCTTGTGGAAGTGGGGTTCGAGATTGTCGAGTGTCTGTCGGATACCCATCATCAGGCCTCTTTCTCGATCAAGGTGAGGTTGTCGCGCAGGATGGGACCGTACTCGTACTTGCCGGGGCACACATAGGTGCACAGCGCCAGGTCCTCTTCATCCAGCTCCAGGCAGCCGAGCTGCATCGCCGTCTCGATGTCGCCGACAATCAGCGAACGCAGCAGCTGGGTGGGCAGGATATCCAGCGGCATCACCTGCTCATAGGCCCCTACCGGCACCATGGCGCGCTCGGAACCGTTGGTCGAGGTGGTCGGCGCATAGTTGTGCAGGCCGGTAAACTTCGACAGGTAGATGCCCATCACGGAGTGACGATTCTTGCCGGGCGACATCCAGCCCATGAACACGCGCTTGTTGCCCTCCTCGAGCAGGCTCACCTGGTTATGGAAACGCCCCAGGTAGCGCAGGCTGCCCTCGCAGATCGCACCGGCGAACACCGAGCCGGAGATGACGCGCGTGCCTTCCGGGTCGATGACTTCGCCGGCCAGCAACTCGTCGCTGCTGGCACCGAGGCGGGTGCGCAGCAGGCGCGGCTTCTCGGCACGCGGGCCGCCCACGGCGATCACGCGCTGGACGTCCAGCTTGCCTTCGGCGAAGAGCTTGCCGAAGGCGATGACGTCCTGGTAGCCGATATGCCAGACACGCTTGTGCAGGGCCACGGGCGAGAGATGGTGGATATGGGTCCCCACCAGGCCGGCGGGGTGCGGGCCAGCGAAGGTCTCGTGCTGCACGCCCTTGACGTCGGTACCCGGGATGCGGGCATCCGGCGCCGTGCAGAGGTAGACCTTGCCCTCGGTGAGGCGGGCCAGCACCTTGAGGCCGTCCTCGAAGGCCTCGGCCTGCTCGTTGACGATGTCGGCCGGGTTCGCGGCCAGCGGGTGGGTATCGATGGCGGTGACGAAGATGTCGGTCGGCGAGCTGTCGACGGCCGGGGTGCGCGAGTAGGGCCGGGTACGCAGCGCGGTCCAGAGCCCCGACTCGACCAGCTGGTCGACGACGGCCTGGCGCTCGAGGCCCTCGAGCTTGTCGCGCCCGTGGGCGGTGAACTCGACCGCCTCCTCGGTCTCGTCGACCTTGATGACCACCGAGAGCAGCTTGCGCTTCTCGCCGCGGTTGATGGCGACGACCTCGCCGGCCGCCGGGGCCGTGAAGCGCACCCCGTCGATCTTCTTGTCGGTGAAGAGCAGCTGGCCCAGCTTGACCCTGTCCCCCTCACTGACCTCCATGGTCGGCTTCATGCCGACATAGTCGGTGCCCAGGACAGCCACATGGCGCACCGGTCGCGCTTCCTCGATGCGCGCCTCCGGCGTCCCCGCGATGGGGAGATCCAGGCCTTTCTTGACTTCGATCATAGTCTCGCCCAGTTGATGGATCGGATAGATGAAGAAAGGGGTTCGAATGGATTCGAATTATTGTGTTTTCAGAACGTTACCAGTCAGGCCCGAGGCTCGCTCGAACCACCCCGAAAAATCCACCGTATTATAAAGAGAAGCGTGGGGGATGACCACCTGCCCTATGGTCGCAAGCGCTGATCCGGGGCAAGAGAAAAATTGTCGCACCGCCGAGCGCCAAGCGCCAAGCGCCAAGCGCCAAGCGCCAAGCGCCAAGCGCCAAGCGCCAAGCGCCAAGCGCCAAG
>NZ_JAWSUJ010000069.1:0-21846 GCF_033549285.1 Halomonas sp. | reverse complement strand
GGCCCTCTGGGACCTGGCCCTGCTGCGGGATGGACGAGTCGCGGTGCCGGTGCCGGCCTTCTTCAGCGACGCCCAGCGGCGTCACCTGGTGGCGAGCGCCGGCCTGGACACCTGGATCGGCCCCGGTGCCGAGGCGCTCGGCTTCTCCGCCACGCCGGACCCGGCCATCGCCACCCGACGGGTGGCCTCGCCTGCGGCCCTGCATGCCGGGACCACCCGCATCACCTTCACCTCCGGGACCAGCGGCACCCCCAAGGGCGTCTGCCTCGACGGCCTCGCCCCGCTGACAGTGGCCGAGAGCCTCGCCACGGTGATCGAACCGCTCGGAATCGAACGCCACCTGGCGATGCTGCCGCTGGCGACACTGCTCGAGAACATCGGCGGCCTCTACGTCCCGCTGTGGCTGGGCGCCACCGCCTGCCTGCCCGCGGTCGCCGAGCTGGGCTGGCAGGGGGCGAGCGGCTTCGACCCTCGCCGGGCCCTGGGAGCCATCGCGACCTTCCGCCCGCACAGCCTGATCCTGGTGCCCCAGCTGCTCCAGGCCCTGGTGGCGGCGAGCCCCGCGGCCCCGGAGAGCCTGCGCTTCGTCGCCGTGGGCGGCGCCCGGGTGGCGGCCACCCTGCTCGAGAGGGCACGGGACGGCGACTGGCCGGTCTTCGAGGGCTACGGGCTCTCGGAGTGCGCCTCGGTGGTGTGCCTCAACCGGCCCGGCGAGCCCGCCCGTGGCGTGGGTCGGCCGCTGCCCCATGCCCGGGTCCGCCTGGCCGCCGGCGGCGAGGTGCAGGTCCGGGGGGCCACCATGCTCGGCTACCTGGGCGAGCCGGCCGCCGGCGACTGGTACCCCAGCGGCGACCTGGGCCACTGGACCGGCGAGGCCCTGATGCTCGATGGCCGCCGCCGGGACGTCTTCATTACCGCCTATGGCCGCAACGTTGACCCCCAGTGGGTGGAGGGCGAGCTCTGCGCCCGACCGGCCATCGCCCAGGCACTGGTTCACGGCGAGGCCCTGGCCGGGAACCGGGCACTGATCGTGCCCGCCTCGTCCGACCTCGATGACGCCCGGCTGGCCGTCGCGGTCGCCGAGGCCAATGCCGGCCTGCCCGACTATGCCCGGGTCCACGAGTGGCGCCGCTGCGCGCCCTTCACCCTTGAGAACCACCAGCTGACGGCCAACGGCCGCCTGCGACGCGACGCCATCCATGGCCGCTACCGCGACTGGCTCCTCGCCAGCCGACCCCTTCCCGCGCAAGGAGTGACCCCATGACCCCCTACCAGCACCTCCAGGCCGCCACCCGCGCCGAGCGCGACTGGCTGCTTTCCACGCCGCTGCTGACCCGCGCCCTGGCCGGCGAGGTGAGCCACCGCGAGTACCTGGCCTTCCTCGGCCAGGCCTATCACCACGTGCGCTTCACGGTGCCGCTGATGATGGCCTGCGGTGCCCGCCTGCCGGACCGGCTGGGCTGGCTGCGCGACGCCCTGGTGGAGTACATCGAGGAGGAGCATGGCCACGAGCAGTGGATCCTCGATGACATCCGCGCCGCCGGCGGCGATCCAGAGGCGGCTGCCGTACGGCCGGCGGACCCCGCCACCCGGCTGATGGTGGCCGCCGTGCGCGACGAGATCACCCACGGCAACCCGGTGGCCTTCTTCGGCATGGTCCAGGTCCTCGAGGGCACCAGCACGGCACTGGCCACCCAGGCCGCCGAGCGGCTTCAGGCGAGCCTCGGCCTGCCCGACGACGCGGTGCGCTACCTGACCTCCCACGGCAGCCTGGACATCGGCCACCTGGCCTTCTTCGAGGGACTGGTGAACCGCCTCGAGGCCGACGACCTGGCGGCGGTGATCGACACCGCGAAGACGGTCTATCGCCTCTACGGCGCCATGTTCCGCGGCGTCGAGGCCCGCTGTGCCGGTGGCAGCGCCACCCGGGAGCTCTCCGATGCGCTGGCCTGACGGATGGTCTCGCGGCCCTGCCCTGCCGGAGGGGGGCTGGCCCGCCCAGCGGATCCTGATCACCGGCGCCAGCGGCGGCATCGGCCAGGCCCTGGTGGACGAGTTCGCCGCCGCGGGCGCGACGCTGCTGGTCACGGGGCGCCGAGACGAGGCCCTCGAGGCTCTCGTCGCCCGCCACCCGGGCCAGGTGACGGCCCTGGCTGCCGACCTGACGCGCCCCGGGGACCGGGCCGCGCTGGCCGAGGCCGCCGCCATGGCAGGCTGCAACATGCTGGTCAATGCCGCCGGGGTGAACCGGGTGGGGCTGTTCGAGTCTTGCAGCGACGAGGATCTCGAGCGCCTGGTCACCCTCAACCTCACCGCCACCCTGCAGCTGACCCGGGCGCTGATGCCGATGCTGCTCGCGGCGCGGCATGGCTGGGTGGTCAACCTGGGCTCGACCTTCGGCACCATCGGCTATCCCGGCCAGGTCGGCTACTGCGCCACCAAGTTCGCCCTGCGCGGCTTCAGCCAGGCCCTGCGCCGGGAGCTCGCCGATACTCGCGTGCGGGTGCTGCACGTCGCCCCTCGGGCCACCCGCACCGCCATGAATGCCCCCGAGGTGGAGGCGATGAACCAGGCGCTTGGCAACGCCATGGACACCCCCGCCCGGGTCGCCTCGGCGGTGCGCCGCGCCATCGAGCGTGGCCGCGAGGAGACCCAGCTGGGCCGGCCCGAGCGGCTCTTCACCCGGCTCAACAGCCTGCTGCCGAGGCTGGTCGACCGGGCCCTGGCGCGCCAGCTGCCGATCATCCGCCGCTTCGTCGCCACGCCCGGTGCGAGCGTACCCCGCGACACGCCCTGACGCTTCTCGAGAGGAGGAATCCCGCCATGACACGACACCACAGCAAGACACCGGCCAGTCGAGGTCGCCTGGCCGCGGCCCTGCTGGCCACCGCCCTGGCCTGCCTGCCGGCAACCGGGCTGCTGGCCATGGAGGCCGGGATCGCCGAGCCGCTCGCCCGGCTGCAGCAGCGCTGGGCCGAGATCCGCTACGAACTGCCCGAGAAACAGCAGGCGGACGCCTATGCCGCCCTGGCCGCCGAGGCCGACCGGCTGGTCGAGGCCCACCCCGACGCCGCCGAGCTTCACCTCTGGGCCGGCATCGTGCGCTCCACCCAGGCGGGCGCCAGCGGGGGCCTGGGTGCCCTGAAGCTAGTCAAGCAGGCCCGCGCCGAGCTGGAGACCGCCCTGGCGCTCGATCCCCTGGCCCTGGACGGCTCGGCCTACACCAGCCTCGGCGCCCTCTACTACCAGGTTCCCGGCTGGCCGGTGGCCTTCGGCGACGACGACAAGGCGGAGTGGCACCTCAAGCGGGCCCTCTCGATCAACCCCGACGGGCTCGACAGCCTCTACTTCTGGGGCGACTATCTGCATGAGCAGGGCCGCGACGCCGAGGCGCGCCGGGCCCTGGAGAAGGCGCTGCAGGCACCGCCCCGCCCCGGCCGCGAGCTCGCCGATGCCGGGCGCCGCGAGGAGGTGCGCCGCCTGCTGGCCCAACTGAAGGAGTGACCCGCCCCCCATGCGCATCCTGCTGGTAGAGGACGACCCCAGCCTGGCGGCGGGCATCCGCCTGGCCCTCAAGCCCGAGCACTACACCGTGGACCTGCTGGCCGATGGCCGGCAGGCCCTGGCCGCCCTCAAGGGCAACGAGCCCTTCGATGCGGTGATCCTCGACCTCGGCCTCCCCGGGCTCGACGGCATGCGGGTGCTGGAGGCGACGCGTCGCCGCGGCAACCGCGTGCCGGTGCTGGTGCTGACCGCCCGGGACGGCATCGACGACCGCATCGCGGGCCTGGATGCCGGCGCCGACGACTACCTGGTCAAGCCCTTCCAGGTCGCGGAGCTCAAGGCCCGGCTGCGGGCCCTGCTGCGCCGCAGCCAGGGGCAGGCCAGCAGCGTGCTGGAGGCTCGCGGCATCCGCCTCGATCCCGCCACCCATAGCGTCAGCTATCGCGGCGAGCCGGTGTCGCTCTCGCGACGCGAGTTCACCCTGCTCCAGGAGTTCCTCGCCCATCCGGGCCGGGTGTTCACCCGCGACACCCTGACCCAGCTGGTCTACGGCTGGGACGAGGAGGTGGAGAGCAATGCCATCGAGGTGCACGTGCACCACCTGCGCCGCAAGTTCTTCCCCGAGCTTATCCGCACCCTGCGCGGCATCGGCTATGTGCTGGACAGCCCCGTGCCGGACGGAAGGGGCTGATGTCGATCCGTCGACGCACCCTGGGCGTGGTACTGCTGGTCTTCGGGCTGAGCATGCTGGTGATCGGCCTGACCAGCTACCGCGACGCCACCCACGAGGTGGAGGAGCTGTTCGATGCCAACCTGGCCCAGAACGCCCGGCTGCTGGAGGGGCTGATGCGCGCCCCGCTGGCCGCCGAGCAGCGTGAGGCGCTGCTGGCCAGCCTGGAGGCCTCCCTGCAGCGCGCCGAGCAGGCCGACCAGCGCATCGCCGGCCACCGCTACGAGAGCAAGCTCGCCTTCCAGCTGTGGGAGGGCGACCGGCTGCTGCTGCGCTCGGCCAGCGCGCCGCAGGCGCCGCTGACCGAGCTCAGGGAGGGCTACCAGGACACCCGCCTGGACGGCCATGGCTGGCGGGTCTATGCGCTGAGCACACCCGAGGAGGAACGGCGCGTGATGGTGGGCGAGCGCGATGACGTGCGCGGCGAGCTGGTGACCCTGATCGCCCTGCGCACCCTGATGCCGGACCTGCTGGGACTCCCCGTGCTGGCCCTGCTGCTGTGGTGGGCGATCGGCTGGGGGCTGCGGCCGCTGTCGCGGATGGCCGAGCAGATCCGCCGACGCGACCCCCACACCCTGCAGCCCTTGATCCTCCACCCGCTGCCGCGGGAGCTGGAGACCATCGCCGGCGCCCTGAACCGCCTGCTCGAGCGCATTCGCGCGCTGCGGGTGCGCGAGAAGCGCTTCATCGCCGACGCCGCCCACGAGCTGCGCACGCCGCTGGCGGTGCTCGACCTGCATGCCCAGAATGCCCTGGCCGCCGAGGACCCGGCGGACCGCCGCGAGGCGCTGGACAAGCTGCGCGAGGGCGTGGCCCGGAGCACTCGCCTGGTCACCCAGCTGCTCGCCCTGGCCCGCCTGGACCCGGAGGAGGAGACACCGCTGGCCGGCCAGCCCGCCGACCTGCTGGCCGAGGTGCGCGAGGCGCTGGCCAAGCTCTCGCCCCTGGCCGCCGAACGCGGCATCGAGCTGCAGCTGGAGGCCGACGAGGCCGCCGACTGGGCACTCGCGGTCGAGCCCGGGACCCTCGATACCCTGATCCAGAACCTGGCCGGCAATGCCCTTCAGCACTCCCCCGAGGGCGGCACCGTCGCCGTCGGGCTGGCGGCCGGCGCCGACGCCCTGACCCTGACGATCGACGACCAGGGCCCAGGCATCCCGGCAGAGCAACGCCCCCAGGTCATTGAGCGCTTCCACCGAGCCGGCCCGGGGGCCGGCGCCGGCCTGGGGCTCTCCATCGTCGACCGGCTGCTGCAGCGCCACGGCGGCCGCCTGCGATTCGACGAGGCCCCGGGCGGCGGGCTCAGGGTAGAGGTCGTGCTGCCACGCACACACCAGGTGACGTGACCCTCACCGCACCATAAGCCAGCGTTAAGCTGGCCCGGCCAAGATGGCATCTCCGCTTCTCGATACGGCGATGCCATGCCCGACAGGACACCCCGGGTGACGATACGCTCCGGCGCAGAGACGGGGATTCCCGTTTCCTTCCCCTACCCGCTGTTATTCGCCTGGTGCGGCTTTGCCGCCCTGATGCTGGTGGAGCAGGGTCTGCAGCTGGACTTCCGCCTTGCCGATGCGCTCTACCAGTGGCAAGGCGGCGAGTGGGCCCTGCAGGGTCATGGGCTGCTGCAGGAGTGGCTGCATCGCGGTGGCCGCACCCTCAGCCAGTGGATGGGGGCCGGGGTCGTGCTTGCCCTGCTTGCCAGCCTGCCGCCAACACCGCTGCGCCCATGGCGACGGCCGCTACTCTTCCTCTTTCTCGCCGTGGCGGGCTCGACGCTCGCGGTCTCGACCCTCAAGCAGCTGATCAGCATGGAGTGCCCCTGGGACCTGGCCCGCTATGGCGGAGAATGGCCCTTCATCGGGCTACTGGAATGGCGACCCGCCGGAATGCCGGACACCGCCTGCTTTCCCGCCGGCCATGCCAGTGCCGGCTACGCCTGGCTGGCGCTTTACTACTTCCTGGCGGCCACCCTGCCGCGACTGCGCTGGCTGGGACTGGCTTCGGGACTCGGGCTGGGCCTGGTCTTCGGCGTCGCCCAGCAGCTGCGGGGCGCCCACTTCCTGTCCCATGACCTCTGGACACTGATGCTCTGCTGGACGATCAGCACATCGCTGGCGAGCTGGCTGCTGCCGACGAAGCATCAGCCGCAACGCCGCCGGATCCTGCCGCACGACACCGACGAGACATCCCACGATGCCTGATTCGATTTCCCTGGCCCGCCTGGGGCGGGCCCTTTCCCGCTCGTGGCTGCCGGCCCTGTCACCCCAGGCGCTCACCCTCCTGGCCTGCCTGGGCTTCACCCTGTTCTATAACCAGCGCTTCTGGTCAGCGGTGATCGAGGCCGAGCCGCCTACGGGGGTTGGCGACTGGGGCCAGCTGGTCGGTTACGGGGTGGTGATGATCGCCCTGCACCTGGTGGTCTGCCTGCCCCTGGTCAACCGACTCAGCGTCAAGCCACTGTTGTCCCTGCTGGTGTTGTTGGCGGCATCAATCAGCTACTTCACCGGCCACTACGGGGCCTACTTCGACACCCACATGATCGACAACGTGCTGCAGACCGATACCCGGGAGGCCGGCGAGCTGCTGACCCCGGGGCTGGTCCTCTATCTGCTGCTCTTCGCCGGGCTGCCGATGCTGGTGATATGGCGCTGGCCGCTTCGGCAGCGGAGCTGGCAACGGGGGCTCGGCATGTCGCTGCTGTGGCTGGGCGGCAGCCTCGGGGTGCTGGTGGTGTCCCTGCTGCTCTCCTTCCAGAGCCTCTCCTCGTTGATGCGCAACCATCATGAGCTGCGCTACCTGGTGACGCCGGGCAACGCCCTCGTCTCGACAGGCCAGGTGATGGCGGCCGACGCCCCTCTGCCGGAGGAGCGCCTGCCCATCGGCGAGGATGCCGCTCGGCAGGCCAGTGCCACCGGCAAGCCGCGCCTGCTGGTGATGGTGGTCGGCGAGACGGTGCGCGCCTCCAGCTGGGGGTTGTCCGGCTACCCACGCCAGACCACTCCCAGACTGGCGAGCCGCGACGTCATCAACTTCAGCGAGGTAGCAAGCTGCGGCACCAACACCGCCGTCTCGCTGCCTTGCATGTTCTCGCCCCTTGGCAAGGCCAACTACGATGAACGCTATATCCGGAGCCACGAGTCGCTGCTCGACGTGCTCAAGCACGCGGGCTACCAGGTGGCCTGGATCGACAACCAGTCGGGCTGCAAGGGGGTCTGCGACGGCGTGGAGAGGCAGTCGCCGGCGCCCGACGCCTACCCCACGCTGTGCAACGACAGCGGCTGCCTGGACGGCGCCCTGACCAAGGAGCTCTCCCGGCGCATCGGCTCGATACGCGAGGACACGGTGATCGTGCTGCATATGCTCGGCAACCACGGTCCCAGCTACTTCCAGCGCTATCCCGAGGCCTTCAGGGTCTTTACCCCCACCTGCGATACGGCGGACCTGGCCCAGTGCTCCCGAGAGTCGATCGTGAACAGCTACGACAATGCGATCCTGTATACCGACAACGTACTGGATGACCTCATCGGCCTGCTCGAGCAGCAGACGTCCCTGGCCACGGCGCTGCTGTATATCTCCGACCATGGCGAATCACTGGGCGAGAAGGGCATCTACCTGCACGGCCTGCCCTATGCCATCGCCCCGGAGGAGCAGACCCGGGTACCGATGACCTGGTGGTCATCCCGTGCGTTCGACCAGGCCGCCGGGCTCGAGCGCGGCTGCCTGGCAAGCCGGGCCGACCAGTCGCTGAGTCATGACCATCTCTTCCATAGCCTGCTCGGCATGCTGGGCATAGAGAGCGCCATCCGCGACCCGCGCCTGGACATCAGCCAGGCGTGCCACTCCCCCAAGGGCACTGCCGCCTGAACACATGCCGGCCGGGTCGGAAGCTCACTCCCGCCCCGGTGCGTCGCGGCTGGCCAGGTCGGGGCGGGTCTCGTACTCCACGCCATGGTCGCGCAGGTAGTCGCGGATCAGCTGTCGAACCACCTGGGAAGGGGTCAGGTCCTGGGCCGCACAGAGCTGCTCGAAGGCCCGCTTCTTGTGCGGGTCGATCAGCAGGGTCAGGCGTGCCGTCTTCTTCTCCATCGTGATTCTCCGAAAACATTATCATCAAATGTTAATTTCCGTTGTCACCCTAGGCAATGGCGAGAGCCCATTTGTCGACAATACTAACGGCATGTTAATGTCATTCACATAAGCAACCGGGGCAACGCCCATGATGGATGCGGCCATCGGCCCATCCAGGGGCGGGTGACCCCGTAACGAGGAGACCCCGCGCATGGCACGCCACCGACCGTCCCCGCGACTTCCCGGCATCGCCACCGGCCTGCGCGCGGCCTGGCGAGACGGCTACGGCCTGGACGACCTGCGCCGCGATGTGCTGGCCGGGCTGACCATCGGTACCGTGGCCGTGCCGCTCTCCATGGCCCTGGCCATCGCCACGGGCGTGCCTCCCCAGCACGGGCTCTACACGGCGATCGTCGCCGGCGCCATCATCGCGCTGACCGGGGGCTCACGCTTCAATGTCTCGGGCCCGACGGCGGCCTTCGTCGTCATCCTCTTCCCCATCGTCCAGCAGTACGGCCTGGGCGGCCTGCTGCTCGCCTCGATGATGGCCGGCCTGATCCTGGTGGCGCTGGGCCTCACCGGCATGGGGCGCCTCATCCAGTACGTGCCCTATCCGGTGGTACTGGGCTTCACGGCGGGGATCGCGGTGGTGATCGCGGTACTCCAGGTGCCCGACTTCCTGGGCCTTCAGGTCGGCCAGCTGGGCGAGCACTTCGTCGAGAACCTGGGGCGGATCGCCGTCTCGCTGCCGAGCCTGGAGCCGCTGGAGCTGGGGATCGGGGCCTTCACCCTGGGGGTCATGCTGCTCTGGCCGCGACTGCATGTGCCGATTCCGGCGCCCCTGATCGGGCTGGTGGTCGGCGCGGTGGCGGCCTATGCGGTCAACCACGGAATCGGCGACCCGAGCTCGGGGAACCTGGTGGAGACCATCGCCTCGCGCTTCACCTGGGAGGCACGGGGCGAGACGGGCAGCGGCATTCCTCCCATCGCGCCGAGTCTCGTGGCCCCCTGGCGACTGCCCGGCGCGGACGGCGAACCGCTGGCACTGGACTTCGAACTGATCCGTGCCCTGCTCGGTCCCGCCTTCGCCATCGCCATGCTGGGGGCGATCGAGTCGCTGCTCTGCGCGGTGGTCTCCGACGGCCTGACCCGCACCCGGCACGACCCCAACGCCGAGCTGATCGGCCAGGGGCTGGGCAATATCGTCGCGCCGCTGTTCGGCGGCATCACCGCCACGGCCGCCATTGCCCGGACCGCCACCAACATCCGCAGCGGCGCCCGTTCGCCGATCGCGGCGGTAGTGCACTCGCTGGTGGTGCTGCTGGCGGTGGTCGCGCTGGCGGGCCTGCTGGGGCTGGTGCCGATGGCCGCGCTGGCGGCGCTGCTGTTCATCGTCGCCTGGAACATGAGCGAGGCCCGCCACTTCCTGCACACCCTGCGCTCCGCCCCGGCGGGGGACGTGGCCATCCTGGTGACCTGCTTCACCCTGACCGTGGTGTTCGACATGGTGCTGGCGGTGGCCGTGGGCATCGGGCTGGCCGCTGCGCTGTTCATCCGGCGCATGTCGCTGCTGACCCAGACCCAGCGCGTCGACAGCGGGACCCATGCCAGCATCGACGAGCTGCCCGGCGAGGTCGCCCTCTACGACATCAATGGTCCGCTGTTCTTCGGCGCCGCGGAGAAGGCGCTCGTCTCGCTGCACCTGGTCGACCCGAAGGTGCGGGTCGTCATCCTCGACATGCATGACGTGCCGAGCATGGATGGCACCGCCATCGTGGCCCTCAAGGCCCTGATCGACGAGATGCACCGCGAGGGGGTCTCCCTGGTGCTGGTCGGCCTGCCGGCACGGATCCTCGTCAAGCTGCGCCGGGCGGGGATCCGCCGCACGGCCGGACGGCTGACCTGGTGCCGGGAGCTGATGCATGCCCGGAAGGTGGCCCTGCGCTGGCTCGACGGGCACGAGACAGGGTCGAACGCGGCCCGTGACTGAGCCCCATCGACAGCGAACCCGGCGCGCCCTGTGGATATCGGGTGCGCCGGGTTCGGGGCTCTTATCGTTCCGCCGCTCAGGCCATGCGCTTCAGGGTCCGGTCGTGTAGCCAGAGCTGATGGGCCAGTACGGCAACCACGTGTCCGGCAATCAGCAGCCACAGCAGGTTGGCCGTCACCTCATGGGTCTCCTCGGCCGCATCCTCCAGCCACTCGATCTCCGCTCCCGGCGAGATCAGCGGCAGGCCGAAGAACTCCACGCCGTGCCCGCTGCCCATGGCCGCCAGCAGGCCGGTGGCGGGGATCAGCACCATCATGCCATAGAGCGCCCAGTGTCCCAGGCGGGATGCCCACTCCCAGTGCTCGGGAGCCTCCAGGCGCCCGCGGTTGGCCCGGCGCCATGCCAGCCGGAACACCAGCAGGCCCAGCAGCAGCACTCCGACGCTCTTGTGCAGCCCCATCAGCTGCGCCTCGCCCAGGCCCTCGAAGGCCTCCATCAGCCAGTCGCTGCCGAGCATCAGGACCAGCAGCACGGCCATGCTCCAGTGAATGGCCCGTGAGACGGCACCGTAGCGATAGCGTGTATCCAGAACGTTCATCCAGGCATCCTCCAAGGTGAATGGATGCCTGCCGTTTTACCTCATGCCACCTTGCGGGACGCTTAACGCCGGGTTCATGTTGCGTTCATCAACGATAGAAGCGTGACAGGGCCTGCAGCACCTCGCTGGCGACCCGCGAGGAAGGCCTGGCCTCCTCCAGCGCGTTCATCCGCTCATCGTAGGCCTCGAAGGCGCCGGTCGGGTGCACGGCAATCCGATAGTCGGGCAGCAGGATGCCGTAGCCCATGTAGCTGCCTCTGATGCCCCTTGTTCATGCCGCCGTAAGCGAACCTTAAGAGTACCGAGCTAGTGTCCCGGACAGAAGCAGGATTCCTTCGGCCCGCAAGAGGAGATGCCATCATGAGCACTGCCACGATCGATACCACCGTCTCGCCGAGCCCACCGGTAGGCATGGGGGACCTGATGCTGATCGCCACTGGCGTGCTGCTGCTGGCCGTGGGTGCGCTGATTGCGGGCTGGGAGCCCATGGAGCTGCCACTGGGGCTGGCCACTCTCGGCACCCTGGCACTCGCCCTGTGCAACCCGAGCCGCTGGCTGGCGGAGGAAGGTCTGGACACCGTCAACAGCCTGGTACTGGCCAGCCTGATCACCCTCTCCGGCTTCCACCTGCTGGCCTGAACCCGGCCTTTACAGCCAGGGAGCGGGCAGGGATAGTGGGCCTGACGACAGGGGCGCCGCGGCGGCATCGCCACGGCTGAGATGCACCCTCGGAACCTGACCCGGATAATGCCGGCGTAGGGAGTCGTGCGGCCCCGGCCCTGCCGCCGCGCCGCACCTCCCGCGCCGGGGAGGCCCCATGCTTGCCATCGATCCCGCCGTGCACCTGGCCCGGGTGCGCGAGACCAGCCCGCTGGTCCACAACATCACCAACCATGTGGCCATGAACAGCATGGCCAACGTGCTGCTGGCCATCGGCGCCTCGCCGGCGATGGTCCATGCCCGCGAGGAGGCCGCCGAGTTCACCGCGCTGGCCGGCGCCCTGACGATCAACATCGGCACCCTCTCGCCCCACTGGGTCGAGGCCATGGAGGCCTCCGCCCTGGCCGCCGGGGAGACGGGGCGGCCCTGGGTGCTGGACCCGGTGGCGGTGGGCGCCACGCGCTATCGCCGCGAGACCGGCGCGCGGCTGCTGGCGCTCGCGCCGGACGTGATCCGTGGCAACGCCTCGGAGATCATCGCCCTGGCGGGCCATGCCGGCGGCGGGCGCGGCGTGGACAGCACCGACTCGGCCGAGGCGGCCCGCGACGCCGCCATCCGGCTGGCCCGCCAGACGGACGGCGTGGTCGCGGTGACCGGCGAGGAGGACCTGGTCACCGACGGCCGGCGGGTCGCCCACCTGCGGGGCGGCCACCCGCTGATGCCCAGGGTCACCACCCTGGGCTGCGCGCTGACCGGGGTGGTGGCGGCCTTCCTGGCCGGCGCCGATGCCCCCTTCGAGGCGACGGTGGCGGCGCTTGCCTGCTACGCCGTGGCCGGCGAACTGGCCGGCGAACTGGCAAATGGCCCGGGCAGCTTCGCGGTGGCCTTCCTCGACGCCCTCTATCACCTGGATGGCGAGGCCCTGACCGCACGGGTCCGACTGGAGGTGGACCATGCGCCTTGATCTCTCCCTGTATCTCGTCACCGACCGCGGGCTCTGCGCAGCGCATGGCCTGGAGGAGACCGTGATGGCGGCGGTGCGCGGCGGGGTGACGGTGGTGCAGCTGCGCGACAAGCACGCCTCCGATGCCGAGATGGTCGACCAGGCGCGCCACCTCAAGGCCGCGCTTGCCGGCAGCGGCGTGCCGCTGATCATCAATGACCGGCTGGAGGTGGCGCTCGCCGCCGGCGCCGATGGCCTGCACATCGGCCAGGACGACGGCGGCGTGGCCCGGGCCCGCGCGGCGCTCGGCCCGGAGGCGATCCTCGGGCTCTCGGTCCAGACCCATGACCAGCTCGCCCACCTCGACCCGGCAGCGCTGGACTACCTGGGGCTGGGTCCGGTGTTCGCCACCCCCAGCAAGCACGACCATGCCGCACCGCTGGGCTTCGCGGGGCTGGCCGCCCTGGTGGCCGCCAGCCCCCTGCCCAGCGTGGCCATCGGCGGCCTCAAGGCCGAGCACGTGGCGGCGACGCGCCAGGCAGGCGCCGAGGGACTGGCGGTGATCTCGGCAATCTGCGGCACCCCCGACCCCGAGGCGGCCGCGCGGGCCTTCCTTTCCCGGGGCTGAGGCGTCAGGAGGTCGGCCGGCGCTTCAGGGTCGTGCGTCGCTCGTGGTAGGCGATCGCCAGGCCGCTGCCGATGATCAGGGCGCTGCCGACGAACACCCAGAGATCCGGCATCTCGCCCCAGAACCACCAGCCCAGCAGCACCGCCCAGAGCATGGCGGTGTAGTCGAAGGGGGCGGCGATGGCCGCCGGGGCATGGCGGAAGGCCATGGTGATGAAGGCCGTGGCGCCCACCCCGAAGAGGCCCGACCCCGCGAAGGCCAGCCAGTGCCAGGGGTGGGGCGTCTGCCACACCCAGGGCAGCGCCAGGGCGGTGACCACGAAGGGCACCAGGGTCATGTAGAACACCATGGCCCAGAGGTGCTCGGTACCGCCCCAGCGTCGCGCGGTGATCATCATCAGCGCATAGAAGATCGCCGCGCCGATCAGCGCCAGGGCGCCGGGGTCGAAGGCCTCGCCGCCGGGACGCACCACGATCAGCACCCCCGCGAAGCCCACCAGCGAGGCCGCCAGCACCGGTCCCTCGATGCGCTCGCCGAGCAGCGGCACCGAGAGCAGGGTGACGAACAGCGGCGCCACGAAGGCGATGGCGGTGGCCTCGGCCAGCGGCAGCAGGGTCAGGCCCAGCACGAAGCAGAACATGGTGCCGGTGTAGATCAGCCCCCGCAGCAGGTGGATCCCGGGGCGTCGCGTGCGCAGCTTGCGCAGGCCGCCACCGAAGTGGGCCAGCGCCGCGATCAGCGGCAGCGAGACCAGGGTTCGGAAGAAGATGATCTGCAGCGGCGAGTGCACCTCGCCCAGCCACTTGGCGATGGCGTCGCCGATGGCCAGGCAGAGCACGCCCAGGCACATGAAGCCGATGCCCTTGAATGACGGTGACATGCCGACTGCCCTCCCCTGGCGGAACCCCAAAAAGCCACCCCGCCGGCCTTGGGCCGGCGGGGTGGGTGGAGTTCACTACGCTAGTCGGTGGTGTGCCGGAGGGCAAGCCCTCAGAGGCTGGCCTGGACCACCATGCACTCCATGCCCTGGGCCACCAGGCGACGGCAGGCGGTATGGGCCTGGCCCTCGTTCATGTCCACCAGGCGTGCGCGGTAGACGCCTGCCTTCTCGGCATCGGCCACGGCGACCCGGGCATCGGCCAACTCACTGGCCAGCTGATCGGCGGCGCGGGAGGCCAGGGTGCGGGCCTGGACGACATCGCTGAAGGCGCCGACCTGCACGCCCCAGCCCCCTCGCCGGACGGAGACATCCGGGACGGGACCCGCCGATGCAGAGGTGCTGGCCATCAGTTCGCGGATCGGGTCGTCGGCCGAGCCCTGTTCCAGGCTCGCCGTCGTGGTGTCAGCCGGTGTCTCGACGGTAGCGACTCGCGACGCCACGGCCTGCCGCGGGGCCTCCACGGTGGCCATCGGCGCCTCCACCGGGGCCGGCGGGAAGGCCGAGGCCTCGGGCGGCGAGGCGGCGCCCGGGGACGGTGCGCCGAGGCTGGCCAGGCGGACCCGGTCGCCGACCGGCTGGCCCGGTGCCTGGGGCTCGCCCGGCATCAGCCGGCCACCGGAGATGTCCGCACTGGCCAGCCATCCGCGGCCATCGGCCAGCGAGGCACGCACGAAACCGCGATCCAGCAGGTCGGCGGTGTGCGCATCTCGCGAGGCGGCGGTGAAGCCGCCCATCACCACGGTGAGCAGGCGACGGCCGTCCCGCACCGCCGAGGTGGCCACATTGAAGCCCGAGGCGCGGATGAAGCCGGTCTTGAGGCCATCGGCACCGGGATACTTATTGAGCAGGCGGTTGTGCCCCGTGATGGTCTTGCCCTTCCAGCTGAAGCTCGACCGCGAGAAGTAGGGGTAGTACTGGGGGAAGTCGCGCATCAGGTGCCGGGAGAGCACCACCATGTCACGTGCCGTGGTGACCTGGCCGGCATCGGGCAGGCCGTTGGGGTTACGGAAGACGGTGTCCGGCATGCCCAGGTCGCGCGCCTTGTCGGTCATCATGCGGGCAAAGTGCGTCTCGCTGCCGCCCAGGGCCTCGGCCACCACCACGGCCACATCGTTGGCCGACTTGATCACCAGCGCCTCGATGGCCTTCTCCACGGGAATCGTCGAGCCGGCCTTCACATAGAGCTTGGAGGCCGGCTTGGAGGCGGCATAGGAGGAAACCGGCAGCGGCTGGCTCAGGCTCAGCCTGCCCTCCTCCAGGGCCTCGAACATCAGGTAGAGCGTCATCATCTTGGTGAGCGAGGCCGGGTAGCGCAGCTTGTCGGCATTCTCGGCGTAGAGGATCTCCTGGCTGTCGGCATCGATGACGATACCGGCATAGCGCGGATTGGCCTGGACGGCCGTGGTAGCCAGCAGCAGGCAGGCCAGCAGCACGAAGATGCCCCCTCTCCGGCGCCGATTGATTATTGTGATAGGCACCATGTCGCGTTCCCTCGAGGTTTGTTACCGTTGCATCTAGCCATTATGGCCGTCTATGACGCGCTGTACAGGGCAGGGGTCGGATTTTCTGCCGATTTTTCGCCATATTACCTCGTCCCTTCCCCTCGCCCCGGCGGCGGCCATCCCCTTCGATAGCGTTCACCTATCGTAACCATACGGTAAATCAGGTTACTCGATGGGCGACGCGCCCCTAGTCTGGCAGGCATGAACCGATCACGGCATGGAGCCTCGCCATGAAGAAGACAGCCACCTTCGCCGTCGTGCACTTCTGCGTGGCCTTCGGCGTGACCTTCCTGATCACCGGCAGCTGGGTGCTTGGCGGCATGATCGCGCTGCTCGAACCCGCCGCCAACACCGTCGCCTACTTCTTCCACGAGAAGGCCTGGGAAGCCGTTCAGCGGCGACGAGCTCGCCTGGCCGCCTGACGCCGAAAGGACTCAGCGGCCGGGCGCTGCCAGCCCGACCAGGCCGGCGCAGTCCGCCAAGGCCTCTCGGGCCTGGTCCAGGGTCCCCACCAGCGCGGTATCCACACCGCCGCTGGCCAGCCGCTCCCGACTCGCCTCCAGCCGCTCTCGTGCATGACCGGGCGCGCCGGCCAGCCGACGCAGGGCCTCGAGGACAGCCTCCAGCTCCTGGCGCTGCTGCGCAGTCAGCCGGGGGTCGGCCAGTCCCTCGCGCAACGCGATGATCGCGTGGGCCAGGTTCAGGACCCCGAGCAACCCCGCACGCTCGTCGATCCCCATGCGATCGGCACGCCCCAGGTGGAGCATCAGCCGCAGCAGACGCCGGAACATGCGGCCGTGCCAGCGACGGTCGAGCCCCCCGCCGCCCTGGCCGCAGAGCCGCTCGACGTCGCGCAGGATCAGCCGCGCCAGGTGTCCGGCCCGGCGCCCCGGGTCGCGGGGCAGCAGGCGGTAGGCCAGGGCCACCAGCAGGATGCTGGCGAGCAGCGCCGCGGAATCGACCAGCACGTCCGGCATGGCGATGGAGGCCGACAGGAAGGGCTGGCTGGCCAGCATGAAGCACATGTTGCCGTCCAGGGCCGGGATGGCCGTCCTCGTGCTGGCCCGGGCCAGCCCACCCAGCAGCATGAAGGGGGCCAGCATCACCAGGATCTCCCCCAGGGAGCCGGCGTGGGGCATCAGCAACAGCCGGAACAGCGCCGCCAGAGTCACCCCCACGGCCACCCCCTGGGCCATCTTCGGGGCAACCTTCTGGGGCAGGTCCATGCTCGACAGCACCGTGGTGAAGGTGCAGAGCCCCATGGCCGGCATCCAGGCGTTGGACCATTCGGAATAGAACACGAACAGTCCCCCTGCCAGTGTGACCAGCCCCGAACCGGCGGCGGCAATCACCGCCGAGCGCGCGTCGCGCCGGGTGACCAGGGTCGCCCCCCGGGCCAGCAGGGGGCCGGGATCCTCTCCCTTCCGCCAGGCGAGCGCGGCCCGCTCCGCCATCAGCAGCTTGTCCAGCGCCGCGGCAAGCCCCCGGTCGAAGGGGCGCGCCAGGGCCGACGCCCGCTCCAGGGCATCCCGGGCCGAGCCTGGCACCAGCGGCTGCTTGAGGGCCGTCGCCGCCTGGGTCAGGGCCTCCCGCAGGGCACGCCGCTCCGGCCCGCTGGCCCCGGCCATGGTACGCAGCGCCGCCATCAGCCCCAGTATCGCCGCCACGAAGGCGTTGTCCACGCGCACGCCCCGTGAGGGCTTGAAGGGACCGGCATACACCGGGGCCAGCTGCTGCTCCACCTCGACCAGCGCCATCAGCAGTTCGCCGTCTTCCCGGGAGGAGGGCGCGGAGGCGCCGAGGCGTCCGGCAAGGCGCACCAGCGCCTCGCCGGCCAGCTGCCGGACTCGCTCGAGAAGCTGCTGCCTGGCCGGTCGGGGCAGGATCAGCCAGCCCATCAGCATCACGCAGAGCACCCCGATCAGGGTGCTCTCCACCCGGGAGAGCGCCAGGGTGAAGACCCGGCCGGTATCCCCGAGGCTCGGCAGCAGCACCACGCTGGCGGTCAGGCCCGCCATCATCGAGGCATAGCCCAGCGAGGCCCGGATCAGCTGGGAGGTCGCGCCACACAGGGCCGTCCAGAGCGCGAGAAGAAGAATCACGGCGAGGGTCGGCAGGCCGCTCGTGAGCAGAAGGAAACCGGCCACGGCGCCGACCAGGGTCCCGGCAAGACGGTGGACCCCGCGCTCCAGCAGCAGGCCCCGCGATGTCTGAGCGACGATCCACACCGCCATGGGCGCCCAGAAGGCATTCTGCACATGCAGCAGGGAGGCGATGGCAAAGGAGGCCCAGGCCGCGAGGGCCGTGGCGGCGCCGAAGTACACCCCCTGCCGGTCGAGTCCCGTCAGTCGCTGAAGGCGCGTCGCACTGTCCAAGGGCACTGGCTCCCGTGATCACCGGTGGGCCGGGGATGATAACATGCGACCAAGGTCTAACCCTGCGTCCTCAGTGGCCCAGCAGGCGCTGCCCGCCGAGCCACACCAGGCGCAGCGCCAGCAGCGTCAAGGCCCACTTGAAGAGGGTGTCGAAGCGGTGCTCCGAGAGGCGATGCAGCAGACGCAGGCCCAGCCAGGTGCCGAGGAAGCCCGCCGCCACCATCACCAGCATCAGCGGCAGCCAGTCGCGGAAGACGAAGCCTGCCACGCCGAACACGAAGGCCTTGGTCAGGTGCTGCAGCAGCATGCAGGCGGAGAAGGTGGCCACCTTGGCCAGCCGACCGGACTGGCTCTGCTTGATGAAGGCGGCCACCATGGGGCCGCTGGCGCCCACCAGGCTGGAGAGCAGGGTGGTGACGGCGCCGGCGACCAGCACGCCTCCCCGCCCCAGGGCCCGTTTCGGCAGCCCCGGCCCCCAGCAGGTGAAGAGCACGAAGGCGGCGATGCAGAGCTCCAGCACCCCGGCCGGCAGGCGCACCAGCAGCCAGGCGGCGGCCAGCGCCCCCAGCACCACGCCGGGCAGGAAGGCGCCCAGCAGGGCGAGGTCGACATGGCGCCAGGTCAGCGCCGTGCGACCGACGTTGGAGCCGAACTGCACCATGCCGTGGACCGGAATCAGCGCCGCCGCCGGCATCACCTGGGCCAGCGCCATGATCATCAGCACCCCGCCCCCGACGCCCACCGCGGCGGTGAAGGCCGAGGTGAACACCGACAGCAGCACCAGCACCAGGTTGATGCCGCCCGACAGCGGCGACAGGCTCTCCAGCAGCATCGACGTCTCCAGGGTCACGAGGGGAGGCCACTATAACCCGAGCCCGCCCCTGCCGGCCCTGGGCCGCCCCTCAGCCGTCGCCAAGCTGCCGCTTCCAGCGCTCCTCGATGGTATCGAGCTGCGCCGGCCCGAAGTGCGCCTGGGGGTGGCCCCCGTAGTGGGCCCACAGCTGGTTGCCGAAGTCGTAGTGCCACCACTCGCTGGGCAGGTTGCTGAAGCCCGCGCCGCGCATGGCATGGTAGAGCACCCGGCGGTAGTCCCTGGCCCGGCGCTGCCGGGCATCCGGGGCGTCGAGACGCTCCAGGTAGTCGCTGTGGGAGGCCGCGCTCGCCTCGTCGAACTGCGACCCCATGTCGAGCATCAAGCCATCGGCATCGCACAGCGTCACGTCCACCGCGCCGCCGGTGAGGTGCGGGCTGGGCGCCCGGGGGTCACGGCTGGGCATCGCCACGAACTCCCGGGTGCACGCGAGCAGCGCCTCCTCGTCGCAGGCCGGGTGCCGGGCGCGCATCACCTCGAAGAGGGTGTCGAAGAGGTACTGCTGGACCCGCCAGGGTCGCCAGCCGTCCAGCACCACCAGGCCGAGGCCCGGCGGAAGGCCACGCGCCACCGAAAGCAGGCGCCGATGGACGCTCTCCCGCACGAAGCACTCGGGTACCGCGCCGGGGATGCCCAGCCGTGCATAGGCGGGGAAGACCCGGACCGGCTCGGGCGCAAGGCTCATCGGCACCAGGGGCTCGTCGTCGGGAACGATCGGCAGGCGGCCGAGGCGCTCCCAGCACGGCTCGTCCAGGTGGGGAACCGGGGTCTCGGCGGGATCGGAAGGGGGCATGCGGCAGGTCCAGGTCGAGGATTTCCCCGAGCCTAGCCGAGTCACGCCGGGGACGACATCCCCGAGCGGGGCAGACCGCGGGCGGGGGGACGGCTCAGGCCGGCTCGCCCCGGGCGGCGGGGTCCATCGGCAACCGCGCGATCAGCGCGCTCACCCCGGCGGTGACGCTCGCCACGGTCTGCTCGTCGTAGAGGCGCCCCTTGCGCTTCTTCAGGCCCTGCTCGTAGAGCCTGACGTGCTCGGTGGGCGCCACGCCGGCATTGGCCAGGCAGTGGTGGGCACAGTGCATCTGGCAGCCGTCGATGGCCACGATGGGCCGTCCGGCGCGGGCGGTGCGCACCAGGCCGGGCACGCCACCGCCCACCCCGGCGATGCAGGACATCTCCGCCTCGCCGCCATGGTCCAGGCGCAGGGCGACCTGGTTGGCGAGCTGGGCCACGTCGGAGCAGCCCGAGCAGGAGTAGACCAGGGGACGGGTGTTGCGGGGTCGGGACATGGGGCCTCCCAGGAATGACGACACAGGGCTCAGTCGTCGCTCAGCATGTGGTCACGCAGCTTCTGCTCGTCGAGCACCACCAGACGCTGGCGGTCGATGTTGATGATCCCCTCCTCGCGCAGCCTCGCCAGCAGGCGCGACAGGGTCTCCGGGGTCATGGCCAGCTGGGCGGCCAGCCAGCGCTTGGGAATGGTCAGCCGAACCACCCGGGGACCCCTGGCGCGGCCCGCCGGGAGCTGGCGCAGGATGTAGCTGACCAGGCGCGCCATGGCGTCGGCCTGGGTCAGCAGCGCCATGTCCTCGAGGCGCTCGGTGAGCTCCAGGGCCAGGCGGCTCATGAACTCTGCCCGGCAGGCCGGCTGGCGGTCCATGATCTCGCGGCAGCGCGCCGCAGGGATGGTCAGCACATGGGTGCGGCGCAGGGCCTCGGCGGAGTAGAGGTAGACCCCGGCGCTGGAGACCATGCTCAGCTCGCCCAGGGTGCCGCCGCGCTCCACGCAGCGGATGGTCGCCAGGCGACCGTCGCCGGCGCCGCGCACCAGGCGCACCGCCCCGCTGATCACCACGTAGAGCCAATCGGCCGGGGCATCCTGGCGGAACAGCCACTCGCGAGTCTTGAGGGTGCGCACCTCGGTGTCCTGCAGCAGGGCCTCGAGCTGGTCCTCGTCGAGGTCGCCCAGCCAGGGCACCCCGCGCACCAGCTCGCGCAGCTGTCGGGGCCGGAACAGCAGCTCAGTCGAGGAACTGGGTACCGGGGCAGTATCCGTAGACATGGCCTTCCTCCACAGGGGTATCGGCATCGATGATCAGGTAGCCATGGGCCTGGCTGGCGGCCCCGAGCATGTGGGAACCCTGCCCGCCGGCCAGGCGTGCCACGGGGGCGCCACCGGTCCAGTCCAGCACCACCCGCAGCAGCTCTCGCCGGCCCTTCGGTGCCCGCCGGGAGAAGCCGGCGGTGACCGGGAAGCGCTGCAGCGCGGGTGGGGTGCGCCCCTGGCGCCCCTGCACGAAGGGCAGCGCCAGCCACTGCCACCCCACCAGCGAGGCCACCGGGTTGCCGGGCAGGCCGATCAGCGGGGTGCCGTCCCGCAGCGAGGAACCGACCCAGCCGAGGGCGAAGGGCTTGCCGGGCTTGATCGCCACGCCGTGGAAGGCGACGCCACCCAGGCGCTCCAGCACCGGACGCACATGGTCCTCCTCCCCCACCGAGACCCCACCCGTACACACTACCAGATCGGCCTGTTCGCCCGCCCGGGCAAGACATTGACCCAGGTCAGCTGCGGTGTCGGCGACGACCCCCAGCTCGAGGACCTCGCAGCCCTGCTGGGCGAGCAGGGCACGCAGCATGGCACCATTGCTGTTGTAGACCTGGCCGGGCACCCAGGCCTGGCCGGGCTCGATCAGCTCATCGCCGGTGCTGACCAGGGCCACGCGGACCCGCCGGCGCACCGTCACGGCATCGATGCCCTGGCTGGCCAGCAGGGCGATGGCCGCGGCGTTCAGCCGCGTGCCCGCGGCCAGCACCACGTCACCGGCGCGGCTCTCCTCACCGCGGCGACGGATGTTGGCGCCCTCGGCCAGTTTCCCCGCGACATGTACCCGCCCCGCGGCGTCCAGGCGCACCCTCTCCTGGGGCACCACGGCATCGGCGCCCAGCGGCACCGGGGCGCCGGTGAAGATGCGCGCGCAGCCCCCTTCGGGCAGCCTGAGCACGCCGGCGCCGGCCGGCACGCGCAGCGTCACCG
>NZ_JAWSUJ010000068.1:0-22185 GCF_033549285.1 Halomonas sp. | reverse complement strand
CATGCGACCGAGCGCTACGGGGTCAAGGCCCTGGGCGAGAGGCTCGCGGCCGAGTTCGCCGTCGAGCATCGCTTCGTCGACATCGACAACCCCGCCTGAGCAAGGGGCAAGCGGCCCGGCCCTGGCCCCGGGGCGCCTGCCCGGGGAGCGGGAAACGGTCAGTAGCGCGGCGGCTGGGGGGTGGAGGCGTCATCCTGCCTGAGGCCGAAGTCCTCGGAGAGGGTGCCGCGGTTGCCGTCGGCGTAGTCCCGGGGGATTGCAGGCTCTGTGCTGGACGTGGCGGCGGCGGGGGAGACGGCGTCCAGGGCCTGGCGGCGCAGCGAGCGGGCGCCCAGGCGCTCCCGTGCCTCCTCGGCCTCCTGCTCGAGGTCACGGCTCTCGCGCTGCAGGCTCTCGGCGAGCCGGGTGATCCGCTCGAGGCCGTCGCTCATGCCATCCTTGAACTCCGCCAGTTCCCGCTCGCGCTCGGCGAGGCGCTGGCGCAGGCGCTGGGTGTTGCCGGCGCTGGCGTTCAGCAGGTGGTAGCCCAGGGCCCCGATACCGATGCCGGCCAGCAGGCAGGCGATGGCCAGCACCCAGTTGATGTTGGTCTCGTCCACGTTGTGCTTTCTCCCTGGAGCGTTGGGCGACATGCCGCGCGAGGCGCGGGAGCGTCATGGGGCCGGACGGGGTCCGGGTGTCCATTATAGGGGCGACGCGGTGCGCCGGGTCAACGCGGCGGCCGGCGATGCCAAGACGGGGCGGGATGCGTATAATGTCCTCCCGCGAACGTCCCGAGTAAAGGCCCTCAGGAATCCCCATGAGCGAGACGCACCCTCCCACGGCTTCCCGCAACGCGCGTCACCCCGAGACGCCGATGACCCGCTACCAGGCGGATCTCGAGCGCCACGGCTTCCAGCCCGACGCCGCCCAGGAGCAGGCGGTGAGGCACCTGCAGCGTCTCTACGACGAGCTGGTGGCGACCCCGCCCTCCCGGGTGGTGCCGCCCATGCGCGGAGGCGGGCTGAAGTCACGGATGGCCGGCCTGTTCGGTCGGCGCGACCGCGAGGAGACGCCCGAGCCGGCGCTGCCCGCGATCCACGGGCTCTACTTCTGGGGCGGGGTGGGGCGCGGCAAGACCTACCTCATGGATACCTTCTTCGAGACGCTGCCCTTTCCCGAGAAGATGCGCACCCACTTCCACCGCTTCATGCAGCGGGTGCACAACGAGCTGGAGCACTACAAGGGCGAGCGCAACCCGCTGACGCTCATCGCCGCCAAGTTCGCCGCCGAGGCCCGGGTGATCTGCTTCGACGAGTTCTTCGTCAAGGACATCACCGACGCCATGATCCTGGCCAACCTGCTCGAGTCGCTCTTCGCTCACGGCGTGGTGCTGGTGGCGACCTCGAACATCGTTCCCGGTGAACTCTACAAGGATGGCCTGCAGCGGGCCCGCTTCCTGCCGGCCATCGAGCTGCTCGAGCGTCACTGCGAGGTGGTCAACGTGGACTCGGGGATCGACTACCGCCTGCGCGCCCTGGAGCGGGCCGAGATCTTCCATGCGCCACTGGACGACGCGGCCGAGGCCGAGCTGGCCCGCAGCTTTTGCGAGATCGCTGGCCACACGGGCGAGGAGGGGGCGCCGATCGAGATCAACCACCGGGTGCTGCACGCCCGCCGGCTGCATGACGACGTGGTGTGGTTCGAGTTTACCGAGCTCTGCGACGGCCCGCGCAGCCAGAACGACTACATCGAGCTGGCCCGGGAGTTTCACAGCGTGCTGGTCTCCAACGTGACCCGCATGAGCGGGTCGACGGATGATCAGGCCAGGCGCTTCATCAACATGGTCGACGAGTTCTACGACCGTGGCGTCAAGCTGCTGATGTCCGCCGAGGTGCCGGCCGAGCAGCTCTACCGCGACGGTCGCCTGGAGTTCGAGTTCCAGCGCACCCTCTCGCGGCTCCAGGAGATGCAGTCCCATGATTACCTGGCGCTGCCCCACAAGCCATGAACGCGATGCTGCCCCTTTCCCCGAGGGGGCCAGCTCGTGTAGAATGCGCGCTCGCTCGACTGTTGCCTTCCCTCCGGGAACAGGCAACCAAGAAGAATAGGGATGGTTCCATGCCGGACGCCCGGCGGCAGAACCCAATACATCAAATGGTGATTCATCCATGAAGACGTTCACTGCCAAACCGCAGTCCGTCCAGCGCGACTGGTTCGTCGTCGACGCTGCGGACAAGACGCTCGGCCGCCTGGCCACCGAGATCGCTCGCCGCCTGCGCGGCAAGCACAAGCCGGAATACACCCCGCACGTGGATACCGGTGACTACATCGTCGTGATCAACGCCGAGAAGGTCCATGTCACCGGCAACAAGGCCAGTGCCAAGACCTACTACCGCCATACCGGCTACCCGGGTGGCCTGCGCTCCATGAATTTCGAGAAGATGATCGCCCACGCGCCGGAGCGTGTCATCGAGTCCGCCGTCAAGGGCATGCTGCCGAAGGGTCCCCTGGGCCGTGCCATGTACTCGAAGCTCAAGGTCTACGCCGGCACCGAGCATCCGCACGCTGCCCAGCAGCCGCAAGCACTGAACATCTGAGGGAGTCTTCGCCATGACACAGCAGTATTACGGTACCGGGCGCCGCAAGACCTCTACCGCCCGCGTCTTCCTGAAGCCGGGCACCGGCAAGATCACCGTCAACAGCCGTGAGCTGGACCAGTACTTCGGCCGCGTCACCGGCCGCATGGTGGTTCGCCAGCCGCTGGAGCTGACCGAAACCCTCGGCCAGTTCGACGTCTACGTCACCGTCAAGGGCGGTGGTGGCTCGGCCCAGGCCGGCGCCATCCGTCACGGCATCACCCGTGCCCTGATGGACTACAACGAGGACTTCCGCGGCCAGCTGCGCGAAGCGGGCTACGTCACCCGTGACGCCCGCCAGGTCGAGCGCAAGAAGGTCGGCCTGCGCAAGGCGCGTCGCCGTCCGCAGTTCTCCAAGCGCTGATACGCCGCGTATTGCCGCACGAAAACGCCCAGGTCCAGCGACCTGGGCGTTTTTTGTTCTGGATCAAGAATTTGTCGTCAGGTTTCCCGCTTGCTCAGGGAACCTTTCCTTGTGCGGGGCGACACGATTTTTTACCATACACTGCATTTGGTATCCGTGGTCGCGGGGGATTCACTGCCCGTGATGGAACAACGGGTAAGCTGATGGGAGAAACCTGAAAATGGCAGATAACGGCGTAAACAAGGGTCGGCGCCGTTTCCTCGTAGGTGCCACCACCGTCGTGGGTGCGGTGGGTGCCGTCGGGGTTGCGGTCCCCTTTGTGGCTTCCTGGCAGCCTAGTGCCAGGGCAAGAGCGGCGGGTGCCCCCGTCCAGGCCGACGTGTCGAAGCTCGAGCCCGGGCAGCGCATGACCGTCGAATGGCGGGGCAAGCCGGTATGGATCCTCAATCGCTCCCCGGAGATGATCGAGCGCACCGAGTCTATCGCAGCCGACCGGCTGGCCGACCCGGATTCCGAAGAGCCCCAGCAGCCCACCTACATCGAGGGCCCGCTGCGCTCCATCAAGCCCGAGATCGGCGTGATCATCGGCATCTGCACCCACCTGGGCTGCTCACCGCTGTTCAAGCCCGAGCCGGATGCCGAAGGGGTCGGTGTGGAAAACTGGCCGGGCGGCTTCTTCTGTCCCTGCCACGGCTCGCGCTTCGACCTGGCCGGTCGTGTGTTCCGCAACGTGCCGGCGCCGACCAACCTCGAGGTCCCGCCTTACCGCTTCGACAGCGACGTGCTGATCACGGTCGGCGAAGATGAGGAGACTGCCTGATGGGTAACCCGAACAAAGTCAAGGCGGAGCGCGGCTTGATGCGCTGGGTCGATGACCGCTTCCCGGCCACCCAGATGTGGCAGGACCACATGGCGAAGTACTACGCGCCGAAGAACTTCAACTTCTGGTACTTCTTCGGGTCCCTGGCGCTACTGGTGCTGGTCAACCAGATCCTCACCGGTGTCTGGCTGACCATGAGCTACAACCCCACCGCCGAGGGCGCCTTCGCCTCGGTGGAGTACATCATGCGCGACGTGGAGTACGGCTGGCTGATCCGCTACATGCACTCCACCGGCGCGACGGCCTTCTTCGTGGTCGTCTACCTGCACATGTTCCGCGGCCTGCTCTACGGCTCCTACAAGGCGCCCCGCGAACTGGTGTGGATCTTCGGCATGGCCATCTACCTGGCGTTGATGGCCGAGGCCTTCATGGGGTACCTGCTGCCCTGGGGCCAGATGTCCTACTGGGGCGCCCAGGTCATCATCTCGCTGTTCTCGGCGATCCCGGTGATCGGGCCCGACCTGACCCAGTGGATCCGCGGTGACTTCCTGATCTCCGGCATCACCCTCAACCGCTTCTTCGCCCTGCACGTGGTGGCGCTGCCCATCGTGATCCTGGCGCTGGTAGTGCTGCACATCATCGCCCTGCATGAAGTCGGCTCCAACAACCCCGACGGCATCGACATCAAGAAGAAGAAGGACGAGACCGGCAAGCCGCTGGACGGCATCCCCTTCCACCCCTACTACACGGTGAAGGACCTGGTCGGCGTGGCGGTGTTCCTGTTCGTCTTCTGCGTGGTGATCTTCTACTTCCCGGAAGGGGGCGGCTACTTCCTCGAGAAGCCGAACTTCGAGCCGGCCAACCCGCTGAAGACGCCTAACCATATCGCGCCGGTATGGTACTTCACGCCCTTCTACGCGATCCTGCGCGCCATCACCTTCTCGCTGTTTGGCCTCGACGCCAAGTTCCTCGGCGTGATCTGCATGGGCGCGGCCATCGCGGTGCTCTTCGTGCTGCCCTGGCTAGACCGCAGTCCGGTGCGCTCGATGCGCTACAAGGGCTGGATGTCCAAGGTGATGCTGGCGCTGTTCGCGATCAGCTTCGTGGTCCTGGGCGTGCTCGGGGTACTGCCGGTCACCGAGGGACGTACCCTGCTGTCCCAGGTGTGCACCGTCATCTACTTCGCCTTCTTCCTGCTGATGCCGTTCTATACCCGGCTGGAGAAGACCAAACCCGTTCCGGAAAGGGTGACTGGCTAATGAAAAAGCAACTGTTCGCACTGCTCTTCGCGCTGGTGCCCGTCACGGCGATGGCTGCGGTAGGCCCGAGCGTGCCGTACTCCATGGACCCCGACCTCGAGGACAAGGCGTCGCTGCAGAACGGCATGAAGCTCTATGTCAACTACTGCATGGGGTGCCACTCCCTGGAGCACCAGCGCTTCGCGCGTGCCGCCGAGGACCTGGACATGCCTCAGGACCTGGTGGAGGAGAACCTGATCTTTTCCTCGAACCTGGCCTTCAATGACCAGATGCATATCGCCATGGACAGCGGTGACGCCGAGGCCTGGTTCGGTGCCCCGCCGCCCGACCTGACCCTCGAGTCGCGCCTGCGCGGCACCGACTGGATCTACTCCTACCTGCTCTCCTTCTACAAGGACCCGAGCACAGGCACCGGCGTCAACAACGCGGTCTTCCCGCTGGTGGCCATGCCCAACGTGCTGGAGCCGCTGCAGGGGGTGCAGGAGAAGGTGTGCGCCGCGACGGACCAGCCGGTCGACGGGGCCGAGCTCGACCCCCTGACCGGCAAGTACCAGTCCTGCGAGACGCTGCAGATCACCCAGCCCGGCGAGATGGAGCCGGCGGAGTTCGAGGAGGCGGTCTATGACCTGACCAACTTCCTTGCCTACGTGGGCGAGCCGTCCAAGCTGCAGGCGCAGTCCCTGGGGCCGAAGGTGCTGATCTTCATCTTCATCTTCGGGGTCATCTCCTACCTGCTCAAGCGCGAGTACTGGCGCGACGTCCACTGATCCGTCTGTGACGGACCTCCACGGGGGCGCATGGTCGAGGGCCATGCGCCCCTCGTGGTCTCTGCCCGATACCGGGCGGCACGCTGGCCCTCAAGGCGGGGCCGGTCGTGTTATCATCTCGGTACGAACTGATGCGAGGATTGTTACATGGGTGTAGTGGCCAAGCGGTCGTCGATGATCTTCTACTCCGGAGGGGATGACCATTACAGTCATCGTGTGCGAATCGTGCTCGCCGAGAAGGGCGTGGCCGTCGATATCGTCGAGGTGACCGACGAGCAGCACCCCGAGGAGCTCGCCGACCTCAACCCCTACAACAGCGTGCCCACGCTGCTCGACCGCGACCTGGTGCTCTACGAGTCCAAGGTGATGATGGAGTACCTGGACGAGCGCTTCCCGCACCCGCCGTTGCTGCCCGTCTATCCGGTGGCGCGTGCCAAGAGCCGCCTGTGGATGCACCGCATCGAGCGCGAGTGGTGCCCGCTGGTCGAGCAGATCCAGCGTGGCGCGAAGAAGGACGCCGAGAAGGCCCGCAAGGAGCTGCGCGAGAGCCTGGTCGGCATCTCGCCGATCTTCGAGGACATGCCCTACTTCATGAGCGAGGAGTTCACCCTGGTGGACTGCTGCCTGGCCCCGATCCTCTGGCGCCTTCCGGTGCTGGGCATCGAGCTGCCCGAGAAGCAGGTCAAGCCGCTGATGAGCTACATGGAGCGCCTGTTCGACCGTGATGGCTTCAAGGCAGCCCTCAGCGAAAGCGAGCGCGAGATGCGCGCCTGAACTTCGATCCGGTGCAGACCGGGTCCCCGACCCAGGAGGGCCAAGCGATGCTATCGAGCCGTCCCTATATTGCCAGGGCCCTTTACCAGTGGCTGCTGGACAACGACCTGACCCCCTACATCGTCGTCGATGCCGAGCAGGCGGGCGTCGAGGTTCCCCGCCAGTTCGTGCAGAATGGCCAGATCGTGCTGAACCTGGCGCCCACCGCCGTGCGCGACTTCGCCATGGAGAACGAGGCGGTGAGCTTCTCGGCGCGCTTCGGCGGCCGCCCCATGCAGGTGATGGTGCCCATCGAGGCGCTGATCGCGATCTATGCCCGGGAGAACGGCGTGGGCATGGTGTTCGGTCATGAGCCGGTGATTCCGGCCGAGGCCGTCGAGGCGGAGGAGAAGGGGCCCCATCTCAATGAGGTGGAGAGTGCCGAAGACGCCCCGCAGGAGAAGGAGCAGGGTGACGAGGCACCGCCGCGCAAGGGGCGCCCCTCGCTGCGGGTCATCAAGTGATACGGCAGTGACCGGCTGGCCGCGTTCCCCGGAGGCGGCCCATCGACGCGATACGGCAGGCCCATGGCCTGCCGTATCGCGTTGCGGGAAGGGCTTGGTTCAGCTCAGTCCAGGTAGTCGAAGACCTTGACGATGCGCTGCATGCCGCCGACGTTGGAGACGGCCTGGACGATGCGCTCCGCCTCGTTGCGGGTGACGATGCCCATCAGGTAGACGCTGTTGTTCTCGACGACCACCCGGATGCGCCCCGAGTCGATCTCCTCGTTGGCGGCCAGGCTGGTACGGATACGGGTCCTCAGCCAGGTGTCGGAGAGGCGCTGGCTGGCCGGCAGGTTGGCGGCGACGGAGAGCTCGTTGTGCACCTCGCGGACGTTGCGCACCTTGCCGGCGACCTCCTCGGCCCTCGCCTTGAGCTCTTCGCTTGGCACCTGGCCGGTGAGCAGGACGACGCCATTGAAGCTGTCGACGTTGATGCGGGCATCGCCCAGCCGGGCATCGGTGCGGCCGAGGTTGTGGCCGATCTTGGTCTCGATGCTCTCGTCCTCGACCTGGGTGCCGAAGGTACGCTCGCCGTAGTTCTCGTCGATGGTGCCGGGGGTGGTGACGCCGGTCACGGTGGTGCAGCCGGCGAGGCCGAGCCCGAGGGTGAGCAGCAGGGGCGTGAGAAGGGACTTCCTGGTCATGGGGATCACTCGCTTGTGCCGAAGAGTTGTTCGTCGATCAGGTCGCAAAGGCAGTGGATCGCCAGCAGATGGACCTCCTGGATGCGTGCGGTGGAGGTCGCCGGCACGCGGATCTCGCAGTCGTCCTGGCCCAGCAGCGAGGCCATGTCGCCGCCGTCCCGGCCGGTCAGGGCCACCACCGTCATGTCGCGGTCGTGGGCGGCCTGGATGGCCTGGATGACGTTGGCCGAATTGCCGCTGGTGGAGATCGCCAGCAGGATGTCGCCGGGCTGGCCCAGGGCGCGTATCTGCTTGGAGAAGACCTCGTTGTAGCTGTAGTCGTTGGCGATCGAGGTCAGGGTCGAGGTGTCGGTGGTCAGGGCCAGGGCCGGCAGGCTGGGGCGTTCCCGCTCGAAGCGGTTGAGCAGCTCGGAGGAGAAGTGCTGGCTATCGCCGGCGCTGCCGCCGTTGCCGCAGGCCAGGATCTTGCCCTCGTTGACCAGGCACTGGACCATCATCTGGCTGGCCACCTCGATGAAGGGCGGCAGTACCTCACTGGCGTAGGTCTTGGTGTCGATGCTGGCGTTGAAGTGGCCGAGAATTCGCTGCTGGAAATCCATGCGGGGTTCCTGGTCCTTTTCGCAGATGGGCTTGACCGGTCAGTACGCTCCGAAGGCATCCGCCACCCACTCGATCTCGAGGTCGGGCGGCGTGCCGGTCACGGCCAGCACGTCGAAGCGGCAGGGACATGATAGCCCGTTGCGCTGGAGATAAAAACGCGCCGCCCGGATCAGGCGACGCTGCTTGGCGGCGGTGACGGTCTCCAGCGGGTGCCCGTGGCGGCGGTCGGCACGGTGGCGGACCTCGACGAACACCAGGACCTCGCCATCGCGCATCACCAGGTCGATCTCGCCGCCCTTGGCATGCTGGTTGCTGGCCTCGAGCATGAGCCCGCGCGCCGTCAGCCAGCGGGCGGCGAGCCGCTCCATGGCCCCGCCCCGGGCGCGGGCATCACGGGGCCCGGTCATCGCCGAACACGCCGGGGATCAGCACGGGCTGGGGCACGCCGTTGACGAAGCGGGCCCAGGGCAGGCGGCGCTGGATCCGGCCGTCGTCGCCGGGGCTCAGGGTGCCGGTGGCGCCGAACAGCTCGCTGCCGCTGATGGCCTGCAGCTGCGGCAGGCGTGTGGCCAGCTCGTAGGCATCCACGCCCATGGCCATCAGCCGGAACATGGCGGGGTCTGACTCCTCGCGCAGCCGGCGATAGCTGTCGAGGAAGGGCAGGGCCTCGACGCCGCCCACGGCGGCATCGGGGATCTGCCAGGGGATGTCGACGAACAGCACGTCGTCCAGATCGTGATCCAGGCGGGGCTGCAGCCGGCCCTCGTAGAGGTGGGAGGTGGCATAGATCGGCAGGTCGCCGCTGTAGTAGTAGTCCAGGGTCGGCGGAACCTGGCGGGCATACTCCGGCAGGGCCAGCAGGAAGAGCATGTCCGGCTGGGGGTTGGTCACGGCGCGGCGCGCGCTCTCGGTGGCCGAGGCCTCGGGGTTGTAACGGACCGCACTGGCGACCTCGCCGCCCTGGTCGCGCCAGGCGTTCCAGAAGGCCTCGCCGACGCGGCGTCCCCAGTCGTTGTCCGGGACCAGCAGCGAGGCCAGGCGGTGGCCGTCGACCCAGGCGCGATGGGCCGCCTGGCGGGCCTCGTCCTCGGCGGAGAGGCCGTACTGGAAGAGCCCGAGGGCTCGGTTGCGCTCCCCGCGGCCGTAGTTGAGCGCCAGGGTCGGCAGCGGCACCCGCTCGCGCTGCTCGAGTTCGCTGACGGCATCCTTGTCCAGCGGGCCGACCACCACCTGGGCACCGCGCTCGGTGGCCTCCCGGTAGAGCGCCTCCAGGTCGCCGTGACTGCTGTCGAGGAAGGTCAGGCGGGCGCCGCTTTCGACCCCCTCGAGGTGGTGGGTGCGGATCCCCTCGCGGAGCGCCCCGGCAATGCCCGAAAGGGGCCCGGACTCGGGAAGGAAGACCGCGATGTGGTCGACCTTTTGGCCGCGCAGCTCCCCCAGGGCAGTGATCTCGCCGGGCAGGCGCCGCGCCGCCGGGTGGCCGCGATGTCGCTCGCGCCAGTCATCCAGGCGGGCAAAGAGCCGCTGGATGTCGCCGCCGCTGGAGCGCACCAGCTCGGCAAGGGCCACCCAGCCCCGGGTCAGGTCGCCGCCCTCCTCGCGCAGGGTGGCCAGCGAGCCGCCGTCCAGCCGCGAGAGCTGCGCCCAGATCGGGTCGTTGAGGTCCTCGCGCTCGGTCTCCGCCTGGACGCGGATCAGGGCTCGGGCGGCGGCGCGGGGTTCGTCGACCTCGGCCAGGGCCATCCCCAGGCGCTCGCGCAGGGTCAGGGAGGCCTCGCGAGGCAGGTCGACCTCATCGAGCAGCTGGCCGGCCTGGATCACCGCCCAGGGATCGCCTTCGGCCTCGCCCAGCTCCGAGAGCAGCAGCGCCCAGCGGGTCCGTGCCTGGGGCTCCAGGCGGCTGTCGTCGATCTCCTTGGCGACCTCCAGTGCCTGGGTGCGGTTTCCCTGGCGTGCTAGGATGTCGGCCGCTTCCAGGCGGGAGAGGGCGGCCTGGCGGGGTTCCTGCTGCTCGGCCCGCTGCAGCAGGCGCTGCGGATCACCGTCGGCCTGGCGCTCGATGATGCCCGGCTGGAAGCTGCAGCCCGCAAGCAGCAGCGCGGTCAGCGCGGCGGCCAGCGGGCCGCGAAACGAGATCTTCATGAATCCTTCCTTGTCCCCAAGTCCGAGAGCATCCCAGGGAGCCGAGATGTCCGATACGCTTGCCGGTTCATTGTACGTGGTCGCCACGCCCATTGGGAATCTGGACGACCTGAGCCCCCGGGCCGCCCGGGTGCTGGGGGAGGTGGCGGTGATCGCCGCCGAGGATACCCGCCACAGCGGCCGCCTGCTGCGCCACCTGGGCCTGTCGCGGCCGATGCTCTCGCTGCACGAGCACAACGAGGCCGCACGGGTCGACGCCCTGGATGCCCGCCTCGTCGCCGGTGAGGATATCGCCCTGGTCAGTGACGCCGGCACGCCCTTGATCAGCGACCCCGGCTTCGTGCTGGTGCGCGAACTGCGTGCACGCGGCCGTCGCATCGTGCCGGTCCCTGGCCCCTGTGCCCTGGTGGCGGCCCTCTCGGCGGCGGGGCTGCCCACCGACCGCTTCCTCTTCCAGGGCTTCCTGCCGGCGAAGGGCGGTGCCCGGCGGGGGCGGCTGGAGACGCTGGCGGCCCGCGAGGAGACCCTGGTGTTCTACGAGTCCCCCCACCGCATCCGTGACTCCCTGGCGGACCTGGCCACCACCCTCGGGGCGCGGCGGGTGGTGCTGGCGCGTGAGCTGACCAAGGCCTTCGAGACCTTCCTGGACGGCAGTGCCGCCGAGCTGCTCGCGTGCATGGACGCGGACCCCGACCAGGCCCGCGGCGAGTTCGTGGTGATGGTGGCCGGGGCCGGCCCGCGCGGCGACGCCGACGCCTCGACGGTGGAAGCCGATGCGCTGCTGTCGGCCCTGCTCGCGGAGGGGCTGGGGGTCAAGCAGGCGGCCGCCGTGGCAGCGCGGGTGCTGGGCGGGGCGAAGAAGACCTGGTATGGACGGCTCCAGGCGCTCAAGGACGGGCATTGAGGCGGGGGAGGGGCACTGGTATCCTTGCTCCGGGAGTTGGCCAGACAGTCGCCGCCGCCCCGGCCTTCGGGACGGGGCGGGGGAGGAAAGTCCGGGCTCCACAGGGCAGAGTGCCAGGTAATGCCTGGGCGGCGTGAGCCGACGGAAAGTGCAGCAGAGAGCAGACCGCCTACGTCTCCCTCGGGAGGCCGGCAAGGGTGAAAGGGTGCGGTAAGAGCGCACCGCGCGCCTGGCAACAGTGCGTGGCAAGGTAAACCCCACTCGGAGCAAGACCAAATAGGAACCCCATGGCGTGGCCCGCGTCGGGTTCGGGTAGGTTGCTTGAGGGCCCTGGTGACATGGCCCCTAGAGGAATGACTGTCCACGACAGAACCCGGCTTATCGGCCGACTCCCACTCCGAACATCGCCGTGCGAACGGCCCCCCCAGCCCCTCGAACGAGAGCCCCATGCCGTCATCCGCCCCTGAACAGCCCGCCCGCGGCTTTCGCCATGCCAGCGTGCTGCTCGACGGCGCCGTGGAGGCGCTGGTCCACGACCCCGAGGGCAGCTACCTGGACAGCACCTTCGGTCGCGGTGGCCATTCGCGTGCCATCCTCGCGCGGCTGGCCCCCGAGGGCCGCCTGCTGGCCATCGACCGCGACCCCCAGGCCATCGCCGAGGCCGCCGCCATCGATGACCCGCGCTTCACCATCGAGCAGGGCGAGTTTGCCCGTCTCGGCGAGATCGCCGCGCGCCACGGCCTGCATGGGCGGCTGGCGGGCATCCTGCTCGACGTGGGGGTCTCGTCCCCCCAGCTCGACGACCCCGAGCGGGGGTTCAGCTTCCTGCGTGACGGCCCGCTGGACATGCGCATGGACCCCTCCCGCGGCGAGAGCGCCGCGGGCTTCCTGGCCCGGGCCGGCGAGGGCGAGATCGCCGCTGTCTTCAAGGCCTACGGGGAGGAACGCTTCGCCAGGCGGCTGGCGCGGGCCATCGTGGCGCGTCGCCTCGAGCGACCCTTCGAGCGGACCGCGGACCTCGCCGAGGTGGTCAAGGCCGCCCATCCCGCCTGGGAGAAGGGCAAGCACCCGGCGACCCGCGTCTTCCAGGCCCTGCGCATCCAGGTCAACGGCGAGCTGGAACAGCTCGATGCCGCCCTCGAGGCGGCGCTGGAGGCCCTCGCCCCGGGCGGCCACCTCGTGGTGATCAGCTTCCATTCGCTGGAGGACCGCCGGGTCAAGCGCTTCATCCGCGACCACGTGCGCGGCGACACCGACCTGCCGCGCGGCATCCCGGTCCGCGACGACCAGCTCAAGCGGCGCCTGGCGTCGCTGGGCAAGGCGCGTCGTCCCTCCGCCGAGGAGGTCCAGGAGAACCCCCGTGCGCGCAGTGCGGTGATGCGTGTGGCGCGCAAGCGATACTGAGGACGGTCATGGCACAGGGACGAACCGCGGCAACCTCCTCCTTCGGCTGGCCCCTTCGCCTGGCGGCATCGCCGCAGCTGCTGCTGGTCGCCCTGTTGCTGGCGGCCTGCCTGGGCTCGGCCCTGGCGGTGATCACCACCAGTCACCTGACCCGTGACCAGTATGCCCGCCTGCAGCAGCTCGAGCGCGAGCAGCAGCAGCTGCAGACCGAGTGGGGGCAGCTGCTGCTCGAGGAGAGCGCCTGGTCCTCCCCCGCCCGCATCGAGCGCCTGGCCCGGGAGCGCCTGGAGATGCGCCTGCCCGACATCGACGAGGTCGAGGTCATCCGGCCATGAGCGCCGACGCCCGCAGCGGCGTGACGCCGCGTCGCCCGCCGCCCATGGCCCCCATGGGCAAGGCGCGCTACCGGGTGATGATGACGCTGGTGCTGGTGGGGCTCGCGCTGCTGGCCGGCCGCATCGTCGACCTGCATGTCTTCGATCGCCCCTTCCTGCAGGGGCAGGGCGATGCCCGTACCCTGCGCACCGACACCATTCCCGCCCATCGCGGCATGATCACCGACCGCCACGGCGAGCCGCTGGCCATCTCGACCCCGGTGGTCACCCTCTGGGCCAATCCCCAGGACCTGCCCGTCGACGACATCCAGCGCCTGATGCTGGCCAGGGCCCTCGGCCAGGAGCTCGAGACGCTCAACGAGCGCATCGCGCGCTACGCCGAGCGCGAGTTCATGTACCTGAGGCGCCGCATGACGCCGGAGGCGGCCCAGCGGGTACTGGACCTGCGCATTCCCGGCGTCCACGCCCGGGAGGAGTACAAGCGCTACTACCCGGCGGGGGAAGTCACCGCCCAGCTGCTGGGCGTGACCAACATCGACGATATCGGCCAGGAAGGCCTGGAGCTGGCCTACCAGGCGCATCTCGCCGGGGTGCCCGGCAAGCGGCGGGTGCTCAAGGACCGCCGCGGTCGCCTGGTGCGCGACCTGGCGCTGCTGCAGGAGGCCCAGCCGGGCGGGGACCTCACCCTGGCCCTGGACCAGCGCCTGCAGTACATGGCCTATCGCGAGCTCAAGGCGGCGGTGGCCGAGCACGACGCCGACGGCGGCATCGTGGTAATGCTGGATGCCCGCAGCGGGGAGGTGCTGGCCATGGCCAACCAGCCCTCCTACAACCCCAACAACCGCGCCGGGATCGATCCCCAGGGACTGCGCAACCGGGCCATCGTGGATGTCTACGAGCCGGGGTCGGTCATGAAGCCGCTGGCAATGGCCGCCATGCTCGAGACCGGCGAGGTGGCGCCGGGCACCGTGGTCGATACCGCGCCGGGCTGGATGGTCATCGACCGTTTCACCATCAAGGACATCCGCAACTACGGCGAGCTCAGTCTCTCCGGCATTCTCGAGAAGTCCTCGAACATCGGCATGTCCAAGCTGGCGCTGCGCCTGGACGACCCGGTGGTGCCGGCGACCTACCGGGCCGTCGGCCTGGGGCAGAGCCCGGGGACCGGATTTCCCGGCGAGGCGGCCGGCAGCATCCCGGCCCCGGCGCGCTGGTCAAGCAGTCAGTGGGCGGCCCTCTCCTACGGCTATGGCCTCTCGGTCTCGGCGCTGCAGCTGGCCAGTGCCTACACGGCCATTGCCAACGACGGCCGGCGGCTACCGCCCTCGCTGCTCAAGCTCGGCCAGGCACCGGCCGGCGAGCCGGCCATCGACGCCGGCGTGGCGCGGCGAATCCTGGGCATGATGGATCAGGTGGTCGAGCCCGGCACCGGCGCCCGCCGGGCCCTGGTGCCGGGCTACCGGGTCGCCGGCAAGACCGGGACCGTGCGCAAGACCGATGCCGGCGGGTATCAGCAGAAGGCCTACCGCAGCCTGTTCGTCGGCATCGCACCCGTCTCGGACCCGCGGATCGTCACGGTGGTGATGATCGATCACCCGCGGGGCGACAGCTACTATGGCGGGGCGGTGGCGGCCCCGGTCTTCTCGCGGGTGGCCGGCAATGCCCTGCGCCTGCTGGACGTGCCACCGGATGCACGGGAGCCGGAATCATGAGCGCAAGCCCTGGGGAGGAAACACGATGCAGCTGACCGCCGAGCGACTCGAGACAGGCCTGGCCGGGCTATGGCCCGACTGCCGTCCTGCCCTGGCGCGGCTCACCCTGCCGGCTGCCGTCCGGCTGGTTCTCGACAGCCGCCGGCTGGACGAGGGCGATGTCTTCGTGGCGGTGCCGGGCGTGGCGGCGGATGGCCGCGACTTCATCCCGGCGGCCCTCGAGGCCGGGGCCTCGCTGGTGCTGGCCCATGACGACGGGTCGCCCGGGCCCGACGACCCCCGGGTGCTGTGGCTGCCGGGGCTGCGCGAGGCCCAGGGCGAACTGGGCCAGCTCCTGTTCGGCGTGCCCCGGGATCTCGTGCTGATCGGGGTCACCGGCACCAACGGCAAGAGCTCGGTGACCCACTACCTGGCCGAGCTGAGCATTGCCCTCGGGGCGGACGCCGGGCTGATCGGCACCCTGGGGCACGGCCGGCCGGGGCGCCTGGCGGCCGGCCAGTTGACCACGCCGGGCCCCCTGGCCCTGCAGGCCGCGCTGGGGGAGCTGGCCGCCGACGGCGTGCGCCGGGCGGCCATGGAGGTCTCCTCCCATGCCCTCGAGCAGGGTCGCCTCGATGGCTGTCGGGTGCACGCGGCAGTCTTCACCAACCTCAGTCGTGACCACCTGGACTACCACGGCAGCATGGCGGCCTATGCCGCCGCCAAGGCGCGGCTGTTCCGGCGCCATGAGCTCGCGCTCGCGGTGGTCAACGGGGACGACCCCCTGACGCGCCTGATGCTCGCCGGCGTGCACCGCCATGTGCGAGTGCTGGCCGTCGGCGAGGACGAGGCGGTGACCCTGCGCGTCATCGACTGGGTGCCCCATGCCGGGGGCCAGCGGGCGCTCATCGCCACGCCGGAGGGGGAGCGGGTGCTCGAGCTCGGCGTGATGGGACGCTTCAACCTGGACAACGTGCTGCTGGCCATCGCCACCCTGCACGGCCTGGGCCACCCCCTGGAGGCGCTGTTCGCGGCGGCGGCCGACCTCGCCCCGGTGCCCGGTCGCATGCAGCGCCTGACCCGGCCGGGCGCCCCCACGGTGGTCATCGACTATGCCCATACCCCGGATGCCCTCGACAGTGCCCTCTCGGCGCTGCGCGCCCACCTGCCGGGCGACGGCCGGCTGTGGTGCCTGTTCGGCTGCGGCGGCGACCGCGACGCCGGCAAGCGACCGCTGATGGCACAGGCTGTGGCACGCCATGCCGACGTGCTGGTGGTGACCGACGACAACCCGCGCGGCGAGGACCCGGCGGCGATTCGCGCCCAGATCCTCGCGGGCCTGGAAACGCCCGAGCGCGACGGGGTCCTGGAGCTGGCCGGGCGGGGCGCGGCGATCGTCCGGGCGCTGGCCGAGGCCGGCCCCGACGACGTGGTGCTGATCGCCGGCAAGGGACACGAGGACTACCAGGAAGTCAAGGGCGTGCGCCACTCCTTCTCGGACCTGGCCGAGGCCGAGCGAGCCCTGGCCGGATGGGATCCCGACCGGGCCCCCGGGGAGGGCGCGCCATGAGCGGCAGCGGGCTGACCAGGCTGGCCGAGGTCGCCGCGGCCCTGGGCCTGCCGGCACCGGCCGAGGACCTGCCCATCGGTGAGATCGTCACCGATACCCGCCGCCTGACCCCGGGAAGCCTGTTCGTGGCGCTCAGGGGCGAGCACTTCGATGCCCACGACTTCCTGGAGCAGGCGCGGGAGGCCGGTGCCGTGGCGGCCGTGGTCGAGGGAGCGGCGGAGCGGCCGATGGTCGACCCGTTCCCCCGGCTGGTGGTGGCCGACACCCGGCTGGCCCTGGGGCTGCTGGCGCGTGCCCGGCGGCGCGCCTGGGGCGGCCCCCTGGTCGCCGTGACCGGCAACAGCGGCAAGACCACGGTCAAGCAGATGTTGGCGACCCTGCTGGCGCGGAGCGGGCCGACCCTGGCCACCCAGGGCAACCTGAACAACGACATCGGCGCGCCCCTCACCCTGCTGGCGCTGGACCCCGGGCACCGCCAGGCCGTGGTGGAGCTGGGCGCCAACCATCTCGGCGAGATCGCCTGGACCACGGCCCTGGCCGAGCCCCGGGTGGCGGTGATCACCAACGTCACCGGGGCCCACGTGGGCGAGTTCGGCGGCATGGGCCGTATCGCCCAGGCCAAGGGGGAGATCCTGGGCGGCCTGCCGGCCGACGGCGTGGCGGTGCTCAACCGCGACGATGCCTACTTCGCCACCTGGGCGAGCCTGGCGGCGCCTCGCGAGGTGCTCGACTTCGGCCTGGACGCGCGGGCGCGCCTGCGAGCCGAGGCGCTGGCCTGTGACGCCGTCGGACGCTATGCTTTCACGCTTGTCCGGGACGGGCGCGAGATCGGGCGCGTCCGGCTGGCCCTGCTGGGGCGCCACAACGTGGCCAACGCCCTGGCGGCCGCGGCGGCGGCCCTGGCCATGGGGCTCGCGGAGCGCGAGGTGCTGGCCGGGCTCGAGGCGGTGGCACCCATGCCGGGCCGTCTGAGCGTGGTGGAGGGGCTCAACGACTCGCGGCTGCTGGACGATACCTATAATGCCAACCCCGGCGCGGTGAAGGCGGCGCTCGATGTCCTGGTGACGCTGCCCGGCCCGCACTGGTGCCTGCTGGGCGCCATGGGAGAACTGGGGGGCGAGTCCGACCGGCTGCATGCCGAGCTCGGGCACTACGCGCGGGAACGGGGAATCGATTTCCTGGCTACCCTCGGCGAGCCGGCGAGGCCGGCCAGCCGGGCCTTCGGCGAAGGCGGGGTCCATTTCGACGATCGGGAGGCGCTGATGCGCCACGTCCTCCACCATCTACCGTCCGGGGCCAGCGTGCTGGTCAAGGGCTCGCGCAGCGCCGGCATGGAACGCGTCGTGGCGGCCCTGCGTGCGGATGCTTCAAGGTGAACGCGATACATGCTGCTCTTTCTGGCTGACTTCCTGGCGCAATTCCAGAGTGCCTTCAACGTCTTCAACTATCTGACCCTGCGCATGATCCTGGGGACCCTGACCGCCCTGGTGCTCTGCCTATGGCTGGGGCCGGTGATGATCCGCCGCCTGGTGGAGCGCCAGATCGGCCAGGCGGTGCGCGACGACGGCCCCCAGTCGCACCTCTCCAAGGCCGGCACCCCCACCATGGGCGGCGCCATGATCCTGATGGCCATCGCCGTGAGCACCCTGCTGTGGGGAGATCTCACCAACCACTATGTCTGGCTGGTGCTGGCGGTGACCCTGGGCTTCGGCGCCATCGGCTGGGTGGACGACTACCGCAAGGTGGTGGAGAAGAACCCCCGGGGCCTGCCGGCGCGCTGGAAGTACTTCTGGCAGTCGCTGATCGGCGTGGTCGCCGCGGTGCTGCTCTACGTCACCGCCGCCTCGCCGGTGGAGACCAGCCTGATCGTGCCGCTGTTCAAGGAGTTCGTGCTGCCCCTGGGGGTGTTCTACATGGTGCTCACCTACCTGGTGATCGTCGGCAGCTCCAATGCGGTCAACCTTACCGACGGCCTCGATGGCCTGGCGATCATGCCCACGGTGCTGGTGGCCATGGGCCTGGCGGTCTTCGCCTATGCCACCGGCAACACGGTATTCGCCGACTACCTGCAGATCCCCTTCATTCCCGGGGCGGGCGAGCTGGCCGTGTTCTGTGCCACCATCGCCGGGGCCGGCCTGGGCTTCCTGTGGTTCAACACCTACCCGGCCCAGGTGTTCATGGGTGACGTGGGGGCCTTGGCGCTGGGCGCGGCGCTGGGCGTGGTGGCGGTGATCGTGCGCCAGGAGATCGTGCTGTTCATCATGGGCGGCATCTTCGTCATGGAGACCGTCTCGGTGATCCTGCAGGTGGGCTCCTACAAGCTCACCGGGCGGCGCATCTTCCGCATGGCGCCGCTGCACCACCACTACGAGCTCAAGGGCTGGCCCGAGCCGCGGGTCATCGTGCGCTTCTGGATCATCACCGTGGTGCTGGTGCTGGTCGGCCTGGCCACCCTCAAGGTCCGCTGATCCCCCGGGATCGATTCGCCATCCGCAAGGAGCTCAACATGGTCAAGGTGCCGAAGGGAACGACGCTGGTGGTCGGGCTCGGGCTCTCCGGGCGGGCCATCTGCCGCCACCTCGACCGGCTCGGCGTCCCCTTCATGGTCGCCGATACCCGTGCTGCGCCGCCGGGCCTGGCGGAGTTCCAGGCCGTTCACCCGGGCATCGAGGTCCACTGCGGCCCGCTCACCGACCTGGACCTCGCCGAGGTGGAGGAGGTGGTGGTCAGTCCCGGTGTCGAGCCGCACGCGCCGGGCCTCGAGGCGCTGGCAGGGCGCATCCGCGAGGCCACCGGCGAGCCGCTGATGGTGGGCGAGATCGCGCTTTTCGTGCGCGCGGCCCGTGCGCCGATCGCCGCCATCACCGGCTCCAACGCCAAGTCCACCGTCACCACCCTGGTGGGCGAGATGGCCCGCGAGGCCGGGATACGGGTGGCGGTGGGCGGCAACCTGGGGACCCCGGCGCTCGACCTGCTCGAGACGCTACCCGACGCCGAGCTCTTCGTGCTCGAGCTCTCCAGCTTCCAGCTCGAGACCACTCCCCGCCTGGGGGCCGAGACGGCCGCCTTCCTCAACCTCTCCGAGGACCATCTGGACCGCCATGGCGACATGGCCGGCTACCGGGCCGCCAAGCTCGCCATCTTCCGCGGCGCCCGGCACGGCGTGGTCAATGCCGACGACCCAGGCACCTGGCCGGAGGGGCCGCTGCCGGCCCTGGACCGCTTCACCACCCGGTCGCCCGATGGCGACGACTGGGGCATCGCGCGGCGCGCCGGGCGTGACTGGCTGGTACACGGCGACAAGCCGCTGCTGCCCGCCGGCGAGATGCGCCTGCCGGGGCGTCACCACCAGGCCAACGCCCTGGCGGCGCTGGCCATGGGCCATCGCCTGGGCCTGCCCCTCAGTGCCATGCTCGAGGTGCTGCGGCGTTTCCCCGGTCTGCCCCATCGCGGCGAGCTGGTGGCACAGGTCGAGGGGGTGAGCTGGATCAACGACTCCAAGGGCACCAACGTCGGCGCCACCCTGGCCGCCATCGAGGGGCTCGGGCCGACCCTCGAGGGGCGCCTGATCCTGCTGGCCGGCGGGGTGGGCAAGGGGGCCGGCTTCCACCCCCTGGCGTCGCCCCTGGCGCGTTACGGCCGCGAGGCGATCCTCTTCGGCCGGGATGCCGAGCAGCTGGAGCAGGCCCTGCATGGCCGGCTGCCGGTGACCCGGGTCGCGGACCTGCAGGCCGCCCTGGCGCGGGCGGTGGAGATCGCCGCGCCCGGGGACTGCGTGCTGCTGTCGCCCGCCTGTGCCAGCCTCGACCAGTTCAGCGACTACCAGGCGCGTGGCGAGGCCTTTCGCCGGGCAGTGAAGCGCCTGGCCGGGGAGGTCGCATGAGCCGGCTGTCCCGCCTTCGCCAGCGGCTGAGCACCGCCGATCACGCCTTCGACGGCTGGTTGGTGCTGGCCGCCTTCGCGCTGCTGCTGATCGGCTGGGTGATGGTGACCTCGGCGTCCAGCGAGGTGGCCTCGAGCCTCACCGGCAACGCCTGGTACTTCAGCCTGCGCCACGGCATCTTCCTGCTGGTGGCGCTGGTCGTCGCGGCCCTGGCCCTGCGGGTTCCGCTGGCCTGGTGGAAGGCCAATGGTCCGCTGCTGCTGCTGGTGGGGCTGGTCCTGCTGCTGCTGGTGCTGCTGGTGGGACGCGAGGTCAACGGCAGCCGGCGCTGGCTCTCCGTGCCGGGCCTGCCCTTCAACCTGCAGGCCTCCGAGGTCGCCAAGTTCTGCCTGATCGTCTACCTGGCCGGCTATCTGGAGCGCTTCCTGCCCCAGGTGCGTCGCCAGTGGGGGGCCTTCCTGCGTCCCCTGGCAGTGATGGCGGTGATCGCGGGGCTCTTGATCCTCGAGCCCGACTATGGCGCCGTGGTGGTGATGACCGGCGCGGTGATGGGCATGCTGCTGATGGCCGGCGCCCCCTGGGGGCGCTTCCTGGTGCTGCTGCTGCTGGTGGGTGCCCTCGGGGCCCTGGCCGCCGTGGCCGAACCCTACCGGATGGCGCGCCTGACGAGCTTCGCCGACCCCTGGGCCGACCAGTTCGCCAGCGGCTACCAGCTGACCCAGGCGCTGATCGCCTTCGGGCGCGGGCACTGGCTGGGCATGGGGCTGGGCAACAGCGTGCAGAAGCTCTTCTACCTGCCCGAGGCCCACACCGACTTCGTCTTCGCGGTGCTGGCCGAGGAACTCGGCCTGCTGGGCGCCATCGCCGTGGTGGGGCTCTTCGCCCTGCTGGTGTGGCGCGCCATGGCGGTGGGGCGGCGGGCCGAGCTGGCCGGCCTGGCCTTCGCCGCCTACCTCGGCTATGGCTTCGCCCTGGTCATCGGGGCCCAGGCCTTCATCAATATCGCGGTGAGCACCGGGATGCTGCCCACCAAGGGGCTGACCCTGCCGCTTCTCAGCTATGGCGGCTCGAGCCTGGTGGTGAGCTGCCTGATGATGGCGCTGCTGCTGCGCGCCGACATCGAGACCCGCCAGGTCGTGCGCCGGGCCAGGCCTACGGCGTCCCGGGCGCCATCGCCCGGCAGGACACAAGGACGCGCAACATGAGTCGACGCGAGCAATGCCGCGCGCTGATCATGGCCGGCGGCACCGGTGGCCATGTCATCCCGGCCCTGTCGCTGGCCCGCGGGCTGGCGGCGCAGGGCGTGGAGGTCGCCTGGCTGGGCAGCCCGCGCGGGATCGAGAACCGCCTGGTCCCCGAGGCCGGCATCCCCCTGCATCGCATCGCGGTGAGCGGGCTGCGGGGCAACGGCCTGGCCGGCTGGCTGCTGGCCCCCTTCAACCTGGCCCGGGCGGTCTGGCAGGCGAGTCGGGTGATCCGCGAGGTCGACCCCCAGCTGGTGGTCGGGCTGGGCGGCTTCGCCAGCGGGCCCGGCGGCCTGGCGGCCTGGCTGACCCGCCGGCCGCTGGTGATCCACGAGCAGAACGCCGTGGCGGGGCTCACCAACCGGGCACTGTCACGCCTGGCGCGCCGCGTCTATGCCGCCTTTCCCCAGGCCTTCCCCGGCCGGGCCGAGGTGGTCGGCAACCCGGTTCGTGACGAGATCGCCCGGCTCGGTGAGGCCCCGCGGCGCGCCGACGAGATGGCCGGTCGGCGCCTGCGGCTGCTGGTGGTGGGCGGTTCCCTGGGAGCGCAGGCCCTCAACGAGCGGCTGCCCGAGGCGCTCGCCCGGCTCCCCGAGGCCGGGCGCCCCGAGGTCCGCCACCAGG
>NZ_JAWSUJ010000067.1:0-22648 GCF_033549285.1 Halomonas sp. | reverse complement strand
GAGAAGGCCCTGGCCGACCGGCTCGAGGGCAAGGGGCTGCGCAAGCGGTTGACGCCGATCTCGCCGCTGACCCATGGCCAGGTCGAGGCCTGGAGCGCCGAGAACGGGCTCACGATCCGCGAGGTGGCGGGCATCCGGGTCTTTGCCGACTACCTGCGCCAGCCGCCACAGAGCGATGCCGACAGGGAGCGCCTGCTGGCGCTGGAACGGCGCTACTGCCGCGTCGACCCCCACTGGCGGCTGGGCCGCTACCTGCTCTATACCCTGGAACGCCCGCTCGAGGAGGCCACCGCATGAGTGCCGAGACCCCCGTCTGCCAGCTGCTGGAACGCCAGGGCACCGACTACCGCGGCTGGCTCTGGGTCGCGCCGCCGCGGGACACCTGGCTGGAGGCCGGAGAGGGGAGCCTGCTCTCCGCCAATCAGGCCGTGCTCGCGGCCTGGCGGGCCCGGGGGAGGTCGGCGCACTCGCCCTTCGAGGGCGTCGACCCGGCCCCGCCGGGGGCCGTGCTGTTCTGGCCCAAGAGCCATGCCCTGGGGGAATGGTGGCTGCTGTGGCTCTGTGCCCACCTGCCGCCGGGGACCCCGCTGCAGCTGGTGGGCGAGAACCAGGGCGGGATCAAGCGGGTCCTCAAGGCGCTGGCGGCCCTGGGGCTCGGGTGTCGCAAGCTGGACAGCGCCCGGCGCTGCGGCCTCTATGCGACCCGCCTGGATCGGGTTGGGATCGACCCGGACGAGGCCTGGACCAGCTTCGAGGCGGAGGGCATCCGGCTGGTCAGCCACCCGGGCGTGTTCGGCCACGGCAAGCTGGATGACGGTACCCGGCTGCTGCTGGAGCAGTTGCCGGCATGCCTGGCGAAGAAGGGGGAAGTGCTCGGCGAAGTTCTCGATGTCGGCTGCGGCGACGGCATCCTGGCGGCCTGGCTGGCACGGCGCGGCGCGCGGGTCACGGCGGTGGATGTGAGCCACTTCGCGGTGGAGGCGACCCGGCGCACGATGGAAGCCAACGACCTCCAGGGCGAGGTCCTGGCGAGCGACGTCTACTCGGCGCTGGGGGAGCGTCGCTTCGACGCCATCGTCAGCAACCCGCCCTTCCACCAGGAGCGGGCGATCGACTATGGCCCGGCGGGGCGGCTGATCCTCGAGGCGCCCGACCATCTGCGACTCGGCGGCCAGCTGATCCTGGTGGCCAACGCCTTCCTGCCCTATCCGGACCTGCTGGAGCGCGCCTTCGGCGCCTTCGAGGTCCTCGCCGACGACCGCCGCTTCCGGGTCTACCGGGCGGTCAAGGGCTGATCAGCCGACACGCTCACTTGCCGGGGTCGCGATAGGCGATCTCGGTGATCACGTAGGTGGTCTCGCCGCCCGGGGCGGCCACCGTCACCTCGTCGTCCAGGGCCCGGCCGAGCAGGGCCTTCGCCAGCGGCGCGTCGACGCTGATCCAGCGCTTCGTGGTGTCGGTCTCGTCGTGGCCGACCAGACGGATGCGCATCTCCTCGCCTTCCTCATCCTCCAGGGTGACGAAGGCGCCGAAGAAGACCTTCCCGGTATCCGCCGGCAGGCGGTCCACCACCGTGAGCTCGTCGAGGCGCTTGGTCAGGTAGCGGATGCGCGCGATGACCCGGTTGAGCTCCTTCTTGTTGTAGGTGTAGTCGGCGTTCTCGCTGCGGTCGCCCAGCGCCGCCGCCTCGCCCACCTTGGCCGAGAGGGCGGGTCGCTTGACCCGCGAGAGGTGGTCGAGGATGCCGCGCAGCCGCTCGGCCCCCTCGGCGGTGATCAGGTTGCTCTTGGGTTCCTGGCGCGGGTCCTTGGCGGGGTCCCGCCAGCGCGTCATGTTGCGGCCCTTCATGGTGTTCCTCGCGATCTTGTGTCTGGCGGCGAACATACGCCACCCGAGCGTTGCGGCCAAGCCGGGGAGGGGTAACTGGCGATTGAATCAAACGTTCGTTACATTGCAGGGCGAGACCACAATGCCAATACCCCGAAGGAGATGCGAGATGATGCGACGCCGACTGCTGGCCACCGTCCTGGGACTGAGCCTGGCCACCCTGCCGCTGGTGAGTGCCCACGCCTGGGAGGCCCGGGTGGAAGGCATCAAGAACCATTGGGAGCGGGTGATCACCGAGCAGGCCGAGGGCGAGCGTGGCGATGGCCTCAAGGCGCTGGCCGGCCGGGCCGAGCGGCTGGTGGCCGAGCACCCGAACGCGGCCACGCCGCTGGTATGGCAGGGCATCATCGAGGCTTCCTGGGCCCGTGAGCGCAGTGGCCTGGGCGCCCTCTCAAGCGCCAAGAGCGCCCGCGATGCCCTGGAGCGTGCCGTCGAGCTCGACCCCGAGGGGAACGACGGCTCTGCCTGGGTGACCCTGGGAGCGCTATATCACCGCGCGCCGGGCTGGCCGGTGGCCTTCGGCGACGCCGAGACCGCCGACAGGATGTTCCGCCGCGCCCTGGCGATTCGCCCCCAGGGCATCGACGTCAACTACTACTATGCCGCCTTCCTCGAGGACGAGGACCGCCATGGCGAGGCCCGCGAGCATGCACGCCGCGCCGTGGGCGGCCAGGCCCGGGAGGCACGCCGGGCCTCCGACGAGGCGCTGCGCGAGGAAGCCAGGCAGCTGCTGGAGCGTCTCTGAGGCTCGTCGGAGGGCAGGGCGGTTGGCATTCCTGCCCCGGGTCCCGATAATGGGGCCTTTGCGCGACCCGGAGACCGGCATGAGCGAAACCCGCCCGCCCGCAGACGAGCAGGACCTGCCCCTCGCGGCGCCCTTCACGGCCGCCGACGTGGACCTGGCCGAGCGTCGCTGCCTGCACCAGGGCTTCTTCCGGCTGGAGGAGCTCCACCTGCGCCACCGCCTCTTCGAGGGCGGCTGGAGCGGCAGGGTGGTGCGCGAGGTGCACCACCGCCACGATGCCGTGGGAGTGCTGCTCTACGACGTGGAGCGCGACACCGTGGTGCTGGTCGAGCAGTTCCGTGCCGGCGCCCTGGACGACCCCGACTCCCCCTGGAAGCTGGAGGTGGTGGCGGGGCTCGTCGAGCGCGGCGAGAGTGTCGCCGAGGTGGCGCGCCGCGAGACCATGGAGGAGGCGGGCTGCGAGGTGGGCGAGCTGATTCCGCTTCACACCTACTACCCGAGCCCCGGCGCCTGCGACGAGCGGGTCACGCTGTTCTGCGGGCTGGTCGACAGCCGTGGCCTCGGCGGGGTGCACGGCCTCGACGAGGAGCACGAGGACATCCGCGTGCACGTGCTGCCGTTTACCCGGGCCTGGGAACTCCTGCAGGCCGGTCGACTCGACAATGCCATGTGCCTGATCGCCTTCCACTGGCTGGCCGGCGAGCGCGCATCGTTGCGAGCAAGGAGGTAGCGTGCCGAGAAACGCCTATGTCACCGACCTGAAGACGCTGCAGGGCGAGTGCACCGCCAACTTCATCCGGCTGACCCGGCTGCTGGGCGACCTGGAGGTCGGCGAGACCCGCGAGGTCGAGCTGCACAACCATGGCCGTCGCCTGGGGGCCCTGTGCCTCAAGCTCCAGGAGCGCGCGCCCTATACCAGCATCGTGCGCGTCTCCCAGCGCGGCGTGCTCGATACGGTGATCGATACCCCGCGCATGCGCGTACACCTCTACCACGACGTGCGAATGGCCGAGGTCACCGACTTCCAGCGCCAGCGCCACTTCGATGGCCGCTACCGCTACCCCAACTCGCGGATGCACCAGCCCGACGAGAAGCTGCAGCTCAACCGCTTCCTCGGCGAGTGGCTGGACCATGGCCTGGCCCATGGCCACTCCCTCGACCTGCCCCAACTGCCCTGATGAGATTGCCCTGATGCGACTGGTCCAGCTCACCGACTGCCACCTGCAGGCCGACCCCGCGGCCCGCGCCCGGGCGGGCTTCCCGCTGCGCCAGCTGGAAGCCGTGGTCGAGGCGGTGAACCGGGAGCGGCCTGAGCTGGTGCTGGTCACCGGCGACGTCAGCGATGACGAGACGGCGGCCTCCTACCGGCTGGCGGAGCAGGCGCTCTCACGGCTCGAGGCGCCCTGGTTCTGGCTCCCCGGCAACCACGACCAGCCGGCGCTGATGGCCGACTGCCGCGAGCTGCACGACGAGCTGGACCTGGGCCATTGGCGGGCGCTGCTGCTGGATACCCACGTCAGCGGCCGGGCAGGCGGCGAGTTGGGCGAGGCGGCCCTGGCCTCCCTGGACGCGCGTCTCGCGGCCGACGACCGGCCGACGCTGCTGGTGATGCATCATCCGCCGCTGCCGGTCGGCTCGGCCTGGCTCGACGAGATCGGCCTGGCCGACGGCGAGGCCTTCTGGCGGGTCGTCGCTCCCCATCCCCAGGTCCGCGCGGTGTTCTTCGGCCATGTCCACCAGGCCTTCCACGGCGCCCATGCGCTGGGCGACGGCGAGGTGCCGGCCTATGGCTGTCCCGCCACCACCGACCAGTTTCTGCCGGGCTCCTCGACCTTCGCCCTCGACGAGGCCTCGCGTCCGGGCTATCGCCTCATCGAGCTTCGCGACGGCTCGCTGGAGACCTGGGTGGAGCGCGTCGACCCGTGAGTGGCAAATAGCCATATTGGCTATAAAAAGATAGTTATTAATTCTTTTGGGTTATTATTGGCCCGGCGTTACCCTGTCTCGCATGATCTCACCCGCCCAACGTCATGCGAGGTAGCCGGGCCATGAGCAGTCTTCACGCACCGTCACGCGAGAGCGCCGTCGAGGCCGCCGGGGCCCTGGTCCCGTCGCGCCAGCGGCAGACCCACCTCCAGCAGCTCGAGGCCGAGTCGATCCACATCATCCGCGAGGTGGTGGCGGAGTTCGCCAACCCGGTGATGCTCTACTCCATCGGCAAGGACTCCTCGGTGATGCTGCACCTGGCGCGCAAGGCCTTCTATCCCGGGCCCCCGCCCTTCCCGCTGATGCACGTCAACACCACCTGGAAGTTCCGCGAGATGATCGAGTTCCGCGACCGCATGGCCGCGGAATCCGGCATGGAACTGATCGAGCACATCAACGAGGAGGGGCGTGCCGCCGGCATCAATCCCTTCGACCATGGCTCGAGCGGCTACACCGACGTGATGAAGACCCAGTCCCTGAAGCAGGCGCTGGACAAGTACGGCTTCGATGCCGCCTTCGGCGGGGCGCGTCGCGACGAGGAGGCCAGCCGCGCCAAGGAGCGGGTGTTCTCCTTCCGCGACCGGCACCACCGCTGGGATCCCAAGAACCAGCGCCCGGAGCTGTGGAACCTCTACAACGCCCGGGTCAACAAGGGCGAGTCGATCCGCGCCTTCCCGCTCTCCAACTGGACCGAGCTGGACATCTGGCAGTACATCCACCTCGAGGGCATACCCATCGTGCCGCTCTACTACGCCGCGCCGCGTCCGGTGGTGGAGCGCGACGGCATGCTGATCATGGTCGACGATGATCGCATGCCGCTGGCCGAGGGTGAGGTGCCCGAGGAGAAGTGGGTGCGCTTCCGCACCCTGGGCTGCTACCCGCTGACCGGCGCGGTGGAGTCGCGGGCGGACACCCTGCCCGAGATCATCCAGGAGATGCTGCTGACCCGCACCAGCGAGCGCAGCGGCCGCGCCATCGACCACGACCAGGCCGGCTCCATGGAGAAGAAGAAGCGCGAGGGCTATTTCTGATGTCACACCAATCGACCCTGATCGCCGACAACATCGACCAGTACCTGCACGAGCACGAGAACAAGGACCTGCTGCGCTTCATCACCTGCGGCAGCGTCGACGACGGCAAGTCGACCCTGATCGGCCGGCTGCTGCACGACTCCAAGATGATCTTCGACGACCAGCTGGCGGCGATCACCCAGGCCTCGAAGAAGAGCGGCACCACCGGCGAGGCGGTGGACCTGGCGCTGCTGGTCGATGGCCTGCAGTCCGAGCGGGAGCAGGGCATCACCATCGACGTGGCCTACCGCTTCTTCTCCACCGACAAGCGCAAGTTCATCATCGCCGACACCCCGGGCCACGAGCAGTACACCCGCAACATGGCCACCGGCGCCTCCACGGCGAGCCTGGCGATCATCCTGATCGATGCCCGCTACGGCGTGCAGACCCAGACCCGGCGGCACAGCTTCATCGCCGACCTGCTGGGCATCCAGCACCTGGTGATCGCGGTCAACAAGATGGACCTGGTGGGCTTCGACCAGCCGCGCTTCGAGGAGATCGTCGCCGACTATCGCGACTTCGCCGGGCAGCTGGCCGCGCCGGACCTCCACTTCGTGCCACTCTCGGCGCTCGAGGGCGACAACGTGGTCAATCGCAGCGAGCGCATGCCCTGGTATGCAGGCCCCCCGCTGCTCGAGCTGCTGGAGGGGATCGAGGTCAGCCGCGATCTCAACCTGACCGACCTGCGCCTGCCGGTGCAGTACGTCAACCGGCCCGACCTGGACTTCCGGGGCTATGCCGGCACCCTGGAGGCCGGGATCCTGCGCCCGGGCCAGGCGATCAAGGTGCTGCCGTCCGGGCGGGTCTCGACGGTCGAGCGCATCGTCACCTTCGACGGCGACCTGGAGGAGGCCTTCCCGGGGCAGGCGATCACCGTGACCCTGGAGGACGAGATCGACATCTCCCGAGGCGACTGGATCGTCGCCGCCGACGCCGAGGTGGCCATGGCCGATGCCTTCGAGGCCGACATCGTCTGGATGCATGACGAGGCGCTCGTCCCCGGGCGCCAGGTCGACATCCGCCTGGCCGGGCGCTCCGTGTCGGGGCAGGTCGGCGAGATCCTCCACCAGGTGGACGTCAACAGCCTGGAGCGCCACCCGGCCGAGCGCCTCGATCTCAACGCCATCGCCCGCTGCCGGGTGGAGCTCACCGCCGAGGTGCCACTGGATGACTACGGCACGAGCCCGGGCACCGGCAGCTTCATCGTCATCGACCGGCTCTCCAACGTCACGGTGGGCGCGGGGATGATCCGCGGCGTCGCCCGTTCGGGTGACCGACCGACGGGCGAGGTGGACTGGGCCGGCTTCGAGCTGGAGCTCAACGCCCTGGTGCGCAAGTACTTCCCCCACTGGGAGGCCAGGGATCTTCGCGAGCTGTTGCGGTAATCCCTTGTGATTGCCTCGATATGGGGTTCCGGGGACAGGTCTTCGAGGGGGCGCTGTGAATACCTCCCTGTACGCTACCGATGCCATCCATGGCATAGGACCCCCTCTACGACCTGTCCCCGGGTAAGCCCCGTCTGCCTCGGTACCGAAAGAACCATGCTCTGGTAGGGTAGGTCCAATGACCTGCCCCCTCCCCGGAGCCTGACCCGATGATCGTCCTGGCAATCGCCCTGCTGCTGGCCCTCTTCCTGCTGCCCAACCTCTGGGCGAAGTGGGTGCTGGCGCGCCACGCCCGAGGGCGCGAGGAGTACCCCGGGACCGGGGGCGAGCTGGCGGACCACCTGATCCGGCGCCTCGGACTCGAGGGGGTCAGGGTCGAGATGACCGACCAGGGCGACCACTACGACCCCGAGGCGCGCCGGGTGCGCCTCTCACGGGAACACTACGAGGGCCGCTCCCTCACCGCGGTGACGGTGGCAGCCCACGAGGTGGGGCATGCCATCCAGCACCAGCAGGGCTACGCGCCGCTGCTGGCGCGTTCGCGGCTGGTGGGGGTGGCGCAGAAGGCCGAGAAGGTCGGTGCGCTGCTGATGATGGCCGCGCCCTTCCTGTTCGTGCTGACCCGCCTGCCGGGCGGCCTGGCCATCGTGGTGGCCGCCGCGGTGATCAGCTTCGGCACCGCCGCCCTGGTGCACCTGGTCACCCTGCCGGTGGAGTTCGACGCCAGCTTCCAGCGTGCCTTGCCGCTGCTCAAGGAGTATATCCCGCCCCGCGACCTGGCCGGTGCCCGCCATGTGCTTACCGCCTGCGCCTTCACCTATGTGGCGGCATCGCTTGCCAGCATCCTCAACCTGGGCCGCTGGCTGGTGATCCTGCGACGTTGATCCCTCGTGGGGAGTTCGGCGGCAGCTGACCTGTGGCGGTGCCACACTGGGATGACCGCTCCTTGAGTTCCGAGGCGAGATGACCCTCTTCTGGCGGGCCTGGGCGACGATCATGCTGGTCAACCTCGTCGTGCTGGCCCTCTTCGTGGGATTGGCCACGCTGCGTTACGCCGGCATCGACGGTGGCCTGACCGGTGAACGGCTGGGTGTGCTGGCCCAGCGCACGGCGGAGCCCTTCGCTATCGCGGCCGGGCTCGGTCTGGCGCTTGGTCAGGTGCGCAATGCGCCCGCGGTGCTCGAGCGCTCACGCCAGACGGACGAGCGGATCGATGCGATCCATGTCTTCGAGCCCGACGGCCGGGTGGTGCACTCTACTCGGCCGGAGGCGCCGGCTCGGATCAGTCAGGAGCTCGTCCGCCGGCATCGGTCGTCGGCGGGAACGCCCTGGTTCCTCGAGAGCAGCGACAGATTCATCAGCGGCGTGTCGATCGACGGCGGAGCAGACTCGACGGCTGGCGGCGTCCTCCTCGTCTACCAGCGCCGCCACAGCCAGACCCGTGTCCTTGCCATGTCGGCCGAGCTGTCCATGCTGGCCCTGCTGGTGTGGCTCACCGCCGCGGTGGTGGGCTGGTTCCCGTTGCGTCTTGCCCTGGCCAGGGAGGTCGACGACTGTCGTCGACTCGAGCAGACCATTGACGCCTTCGAGCGGCGCGGTTGGCGACCGGGTGGGGTTGCCTTTGCACAGGAAAACGATCGTCAGCCACGGGAGGGAGAACTGGCGGGACTGCTCGATGCCGCCGAACGGCGCTACCACGATGCCTGCCGATCGCTTCCGCCGTCCGCCGAGGAGGGAAGAGGGTGAGGGCGGCCTCCTGGGAGCGGCACCTCCAGCTCCGCATCGCGCTGGTGGTTGCGGCGGGGGTACTGGCCACGGTGGTGGCGCTGGGGGGGATGGCCCTGCTGGCCTTCGACCGGGCCGTGGAGCCCGAGTTGAACGAGCGGATCCAGCTGGTCGCCAGCCTGCTGAGAGGCGATCTGCAGCAGGCGCTGGAGCTGGGCGTCCCGCTCGAGGCGATCACCGGTCTGGAGCAGCATATCCAGGCCGTGCTGGGCAGGTTCGAGGAGATCGAACGCATCGCCATCCTGGCGTCGGATGGTGGGGTGCTGGCGGAGTCGAGGCGAGCGCTGGCGCTGGCGCCGGGGCTTGAGTGGATGGGTGGGGTCTGGACGGCGCCCCTCTCTCATTCGCTTCCGCTGATCGCCGACGGCACCCTGCTGGGTCAGGTGAGGGTCGAGACAGCGGCGCATTTCATCCAGACGCGGCTGGGAGAGATGTTCCTCGACGTCCTAGTACTGGCCCTCGTTGCCGTGGTGGTGGCCGTCATGCTGGTTCATGTGGTGGTAGCAGAAGCCGTCGGCAAGCCGCTACGCCGAGCTCTCGCCCTGCTGGGGGAGCAGCGTGACGGCCTCTTTGTCCACCGCGTCAGACCCGGCGGCATCGGTGGCATCGAGCGGGTGACCCGACGATTCAATGACCACGCCGAGGACATCGCCGAGCGCCTCACGACGCTGAGCTCCCGTGGCCGCGAGGCGCTCGCCTCGTCGTCGATTCCGAGCGCCTGCGAAGGCCGGCCGTCGCTACTGCGGCTATCCGATCCCAACGACACACGCCTGGCCCTGTTCCTGTTCTCGGTGGCAACCGAGGTGTCCACCGCCTTCATGCCGCTCTATGCTCGTTCCCTGGCGCGCCCCGCGTGGCTCTCGGCGGAGCTGGCCGCCTCCGCACCGCTGCTGTTCTACCTGCTGGGCCTGGCGGCGACCGTTCCCTTCGCGGGCCATCTCTCGTCCCGCATCGGGGCGAGGCGACTGTTCTTGCTCACGGTCCCCTCCACTGCCCTGGCGCTGGTGGGAATGGGCATCAGCCAGGACGTGATTACCCTGACACTCTGGCGCCTCTTGCTGGCGGTTGGCTACGCCCTTGCCATCATCGCTTGCCAGGAGTACGCGCTGCGGGCACAGCCGACGCGGGCCGGCGGGGAGGCCCTGGGGGGCACGATGGCAGTCGTCCTCGGCGGGGTCTTCTGTGGTTCGGCACTGGGAGGGCTGCTGGCCCAGCGCTTCGGCTACCTCCAGGCCTTCGTCGCCGCAGCGCTGCTGCTCATCCTGGCCGGGATCCTTGCCGGGGTGATGATGCGAGGGACCGCCGGCGACGCCGACCCGAGACGCCGGACCCAATCCACCGGGGGTGGCTCCGCCTGGCAGCTGCTGCGACACCGGCCGCGGCTGCTTCTGCTGCTGTTCGGCATCGCGATGCCGATGAACCTGACCACCGCCGTCGTCGTGTGGTACCTGACGCCGCTCTCCCTGGCGGATCAGGGCGGGGGGCCGGCCCTCATCGCCCGGGTGGTGATGCTCTACTACCTGGCCGCCGTGCTGGTCGGCTCCCTGGCCAGTCGACTTGCCGACGGCGACGTCGGCCCCGGCGGGCCCATCATCCTCGGGGGGGTACTGTCGATCGCCGCCCTGGTGGGCATGACGCAGGGGCAGGCGCCAGCGGCCCTCGCCCTGGCCATGGCCGCTCTCGGCCTGGGCCACGCCCTGCTTCGCGGCCCCGTGCATGCCGAGGTGCGGGCCCTGAGCGACCAGGCCCCCCGGATGCTTGCCCTGCTGCGCCTCGTCGACCGCCTCGGCGCGCTGTGTGGCCTGCTGCTGTGCGCGCTCTGGCTGGAGGCCCTGGGCCATCGCGCCAGCCTGCTGCTGGTGGTCGCCGCGGTGGCCCCTGGGATGGTGGTCTATACGGTTGTCCGCGCCCCGAGGGGGCAGGTAGCGAGGAGCGAGCGATGAGCAAGGCAGGGGTGGTCCGAGGCGTGCTGGCTGGTCTGATCCTGGGGCTCTGGCCCCTGCAGGCATCGGCCTTCACCGTCATGATCGTCACCTGGCGTGGCTGCGAGCAGGCCTGCGAAGGGTTTCAGGACTACCTGCGCGAGCGCGGCCACGAGGTCGATTTCCTGCTGCGAGACGCCGGTCAGGACACCGCCATCCTGCCGACCTTCCTCGAGGAGGCCAGGGCGTTGCCGGTCGACCTGCTCCTCTCCTGGGGGACCAGCGTGTCACGCGGGCTTGCCGGCACCGTGGAGCAGGCTGGCGACCCGGCCTTCAACCAGGAGCTGCCGCAGGTGTTCACGATCGTTGCAGATCCCGTGGGGGCGGGGTTGGTCGAGAGCCTGGAGGCCACCGGGCGTGCGAACCTGACCGGCACCTACAACCGGGTGCCCGAGGAGGTGAACCTCCAGACACTGCGTGCCTACTTCCCCGGCTTTCGACGCCTGGGGCTGCTCTACCACGCCAGCGAGCCCAATTCGGTGCTCAAGGCCCGGGAGCTCGAGGCGCTGGCCGAGCGGCTGGACTTCGAGCTGGTGGCCTTCGAGGTCCCGAATGGGAATGGGAATAATCCGGTGCTTGCCGATTTCGAGGAGGGGCTGGACGCGCTGAAGGAGGCGCGGGTCGATGCACTCTACCTCGGCTCCTCCTCCTTCCTGCAGCGGCACGGTGAGGCCTTCACGGCGGCGGCCGTGGCGCGGGAGCTGCCGGTGCTCAGCCCCTACGAGGGGCTGGTGCGCCACGCCTCCGCGCTGCTCTCCGTGGCGCCGCGCTACTACGACGTCGGCCGCCTGGCCGGTCGGCAGGCGGAGCTTATCCTGGTCGAGGGCATGCGGCCCGGCAGGCTGCCCGTGGCGCGTGTCAGCGACTTCGCCATCGTCATCAACATGAAGGTCGCCCGGCGCTTGGGCCGCTTCCCGCCCATGCCGCTTCTCCAGGTGGCCGAGACGGTGGAGTGATTCCCCTGTCCCGTGCAGCTGGCCACCAGCCGTGCGTCGGTGCAGCCGCAGCGTTCGAGCCACTGTCAGGCAGTGGCGCTGGCCCCGGGCACGTCTCTGAGCAAAGCAGGTGCGGACACGGCCGGGCCAGGGTTAGGCTGGGAGGCATCGACATGCGACGGAGCCTGCGACCATGAACGGCACGACTCGATGCGATGCCCGGCCTTGGTGGTGGTGGTGATGCCGGCGCTGCGACGCGCCACCCTGTTCATGAAGCGGCTGGTGGGGGTCGTGGCCCGGCCGATGAAGCGCGATCACGGTCACGGCGGCCTGACGGTCACCCCCTATCGGGGGTATGGCTCGCGGTGCGACGCCTTCCTCACGGGCCGCGTGTTTCGTCAGTCGCCGCTGGGCAGGCTGGTTCCTCGCCGCGGCTTCCTGCGCGACCTGGCCGACGTGGTCCGTCGCATCGCCCGTCGTGGGGTCGCGGATGCCACTGTCGAGATCCATATGGGCGAAAGCCATGTGGCCGTGACCACCGACCGCGATGGCTACTTCGATGCTCACCTGCCCATCGTCTCATCACTCCCGCGCGACCGTTCCTGGCACCACGCCGAGCTGTGGGTCACGGCCGATCACGAGTCGCCAGTGCGCGCCAGCGTGGAGGTCTATGTCCCGGCCTCCGAGATCGACCTGCTGGTGATCAGCGACATCGACGATACCGTGATGTACACCGGTGTGGCCGACAGGCTGCGGATGCTCTATCGGCTGTTCATCGAGAAGCCCCACCGGCGCACGGCCTTTCCCGGGGTGGCATCGCTCTACCAGGCCCTGCATCGCGGCGCGGATGATCGGGGCGAGCGACCCATTCTCTACGTGTCCCGGGGGCCCTGGGCGATCTACGAGATGCTGGAGGCCTTCTTCCAGCTCAATCGCATCCCGGTCGGTCCGATCCTGTTCCTGCGCGAGTGGGGCATCTCGGCGCGCCATCCCTGGCCGCGCCGGGCCGAGGATCACAAGGAACGACTGATCAGCCGCATGCTGGCGCTGTTCGAGGGGGTGTCCTGCATCCTGATCGGCGACAGCGGGCAGCACGATCTCGAAGTCTACACCCGCATCGTCAAGGCCCATCCCGGACGCGTCGAGGCGATCTATATCCGTCGCGTGGACCGGCGGGTGGAGCGGCAGCGCGACGTCCAGCTGTTGCGCGACCAGATCTGCCATACCCGCTGCGACCTGGTGCTGGCGGCCGACAGCGTGCTGATCGCGGAACATGCCCGGGCGCGCGGCTTCATCTCCGACCATGGGCTGGCCGCGGTGCGCCGGGATGTGGCCGGCATGCCTGACGATAGCGCCTGAGAGTCGGCCGCGCCGCGGAGCTCAGGCCGGCCGGTTGGCGATGACTACCGCGCGCCGCGGGGCGGGGTAGCCTTCCCGGGTCCTTGTCGGGTCCTCGGGGTCGAGGAAGTCGGAAAGCGACTGGAAGGTCATCCACTCGGTGGTGCGCTGCTCGTCGGTCGTCGTCACCGCCTCGTCCACCACCCGCACGTTGGTGAGACCGCAGCGCTCGAGCCACCGGCAGAGCGCGGCGGAGGAGGGCAGGAAGTAGACGTTGGGCATGGCGGCGTAGCGCTCCCCCGGGAGCAGCACCGTGGTGTCATCGCCCTCCACCACCAGGGTCTCCAGCACCAGCTCGCCGCCCGGGCGCAGGGCCTCCCTGAGCTGTTGGATATGCTCCAGGGGCGAGGGGCGGTGGTAGAGCACGCCCATGGAGAAGACCGTGTCGAAGAAGGCGAGCCCTTCGGGCACCGCCTCGATGCCCACCGGCAGGAAGTGGGTGCGGCCGCCGTCGGCGTCGCCGACGAAGTGGCGCACCGCCCGGAACTGCCAGAAGAAGCGCGGCGAGGGGTCGATCACCAGCACGAATGCCGCCCCACGACCGGCCATGCGCCAGGCGTGATAGCCATTGCCGCCGCCCACGTCCAGCACGCGGCGACCGGCCAGCGGCGCCAGGTGCGGCGCCACCCGCTGCCACTTCCAGTCCGAGCGCCACTCGGTGTCGATGGCGATGCCGCCGAGCCGGTAGGGCCCCTTGCGCCAGGGCGCGAGCTTGCCCAGCAGGTTCTCGGCCTGGCGTCGCCGGCTGACGGTAAGGTCGCATTCCACCGTGACGGTATCGGCATCCAGGCGTACCTCGCGCGTCCCGGGAAGCGGGGGCAGCTTGGCCACGGCCTTCTCCCAGGCCGGCAGGTCGCCATGGCGCTGGCGGTCCAGGCCTCGGGCCAGCTGGTCGGGCAGGCGGGCCAGCCAGGCCTCCAGCCCCTGGTCGAGGAAGGCCTGGTAGAGGGCGCGGTGCTCGGGCGCGATCGGCACCTTATTCCTCCCGGGACGCCGCGGCGCTGGCGTCCTTGAAGGCGATCAGCGAGGCGAAGTTGAGGAACTGGAACCAGGTGTGGGCGCGGGCAAAGCCGGCCCGGGCCAGGCGCTCGTGGTGGCCCGCCAGGGTGTCCGGCACCAGCACGTTCTCAAGCGCCGTGCGCTTCTGGCTGATCTCCATCTCGCTGTAGCCGTTGGCGCGCTTGAAGTCGTGGTAGCGCTCCACCCGCCAGGCGTTTTCCTGCTCGTCCTCGGCAACCACCTTCTCGGATAGCACCAGCACGCCGCCGGGCTCCAGGGCCTCGAACAGCCGGGCCATCAGGGCATCGCGATCCCCCGGGGCGAGGAACTGGAGGGTGAAGTTGAGCACGATCATGCCGGCGGGGGCGTAGTCCAGGGTGCGAATATCGCCCTCGAGAACCTCCATGACGTGGTCGGGGCACTCCTCGGCCAGGGTCTCCCGGGCGCGGGCCACCATGGCGGGGGAGAGGTCCACCCCGGTGTAGCGGAAGGCGTCCGGCGGCAGCGTCCCGGCCAGCGACAGACCGGTGGCGCCCAGCGAGCAGCCCAGGTCGTAGACCCGGGCGCCATGGCGCAGGTGCCTGGCGGCGATCAGCCCCAGCATGCCCAGTATCTGGCCGTAGCCCGGCACCGAGCGGCGGATCATGTCGGGAAAGCAGGCGACGACCTTCTCGTCGAACGAAAAGCGCGCCACCCGGTCCAGGGGTGTCGAAAAGATCGCGTCACGGTAAGATGCGTCACTCATGGAACTGGCCGGATTTCATGGGAAAGGGGCGTCATTCTACGCCTCGCCCACGCCGGCTGCACGACAGGACGTCAAGGAGGAAGCCATGACACACCCCACGATCGACCAGCGCGAAGCCTGGCAGGCCCTGGCCGCGCACGCCCGCGAGATGCGTACCACCCACCTGAGCGAGCTGTTCTCCGGCGCGCCGGGGCGCCACGCGGCCCTCACCCGCCGGGCGGCGGGGCTGACCCTGGACCTCTCCAAGCAGCGCTGGCGTGACGAGACCCTCGAGCGGCTGCTCGACCTGGCCCGGGAGGCCGAGGTGCCCGAGGCGATCCGCGCCCTGCTGGCCGGGGATCGGGTCAACCGCAGCGAGGACCGGCCGGCCCTGCACACCGCACTCAGGCTGCCGCCGGAGGCCAGCCTGGTGGTGGAGGGCGAGGACCTGGTGCCCTCGGTGCACGCCACCCTCGAGCGCATGGCCACCATGGTCGAGTGCTTCCATGCCGGCCAGTGGCGGGGCGCCACCGGCCGGGCGATCCGCGACGTGGTCAACCTGGGGGTCGGCGGCTCCGACCTGGGCCCGCTGATGGTCACCCATGCCCTGGCCGACTACCGGCCGGAGGGGGTGCATACCATCGACGTGCACTTCGCCTCGACCATGGACGGCTCCCAGCTGGCCGACTACCTGGCACGGCTCAATCCCGAGACCACGCTGTTCGTGCTCTCGTCGAAGTCCTTCACCACCATCGACACCCTCTCCAATGCCCGCACCGCGCGGGACTGGCTGATGGCGCGGCTGATGGGCGAGAACCGCGAGGAGGGCGTCGACGCCGACCTGGTGATGCACCAGCACTTCATCGGCGTTTCGGCGAGCCCCGAGAAGATGAACGAGTGGGGCATCGCCAAGGAGCACCAGCTGGAGTTCTGGGAGTGGGTGGGGGGCCGCTACTCGCTGTGGGGCGCCATCGGCCTGCCCATCGCCCTGGTAGTGGGCATGGAGCACTTCCGCGAGCTGCTCGCCGGGGCCCATGCCATGGATCGCCACTTCAGCGAGGCGCCGCTTTCCGACAACCTGCCGGTGCTGCTGGCCCTGGCGGGGATCTGGAACGTCAACTTCCTCGATATCCGCGCCCACTCGATCCTGCCCTATGACGGCCGCCTGGAGTTCTTTGCCGCCTACCTCGAGCAGCTGGAGATGGAGTCCAACGGCAAGTCGGTGACCCACGACGGGGACGAGGTCGGCTACTCCACCTGCCCGGTGCTGTGGGGTCAGCTGGGGCCCAATGCCCAGCATGCCTTCTACCAGCTGCTCCACCAGGGCACCCAGGCCGTGGAGTGCGACTTCATCGCCCCCAAGGTGCGCTATGACGACGTGGAGGATCCCGCCACCCGCGACCACCTGATGGGGCAGCACCGCCTGACGCTCGCCAACTGCTTCGCCCAGTCGCGGGTGCTGATGCTCGGCGACGAGGCCATCGAGGAGGACGGCCCGCGTCCAGTGCACAAGCGCTATCGGGGCAACCAGCCCTCCAGCACCCTGCTGCTCGACCGGCTGACGCCGGCCACCCTCGGCGCGCTGATCGCTCTCTACGAGCACAAGGTATTCGTCCAGGCGACCATCTGGGACATCAATCCCTTCGACCAGTGGGGCGTGGAGCTGGGCAAGAAGATCGCCGGCGAGACCCAGCGGATCCTCGAGCACCAGGCGGACATCGCCGACATGGACGACTCCACCCGGGGCCTGATCGAGGCCGTCTGGGCGGCGGAACGCGGCTCGCGATGACACTGGCTGCATGTACAGGGGTTGCGGTATGCTGAGTGCCGCCTGGCACCTGCCGGCCGCCAGCGGGGTCCTCTACCTCCACGGCTTCAACAGCGGCAGCGCCTCCCCCAAGGCGGCGCTGGTGCGCGAGGCCTGTGCATGGCTCGGCCTGCCCTGCGCGACGCCGCAGCTGCCGCACCGCCCGGCCGCGGCCCTGGCGCTGGCCGAGTCGCGGCTGGCCAGGCTGGGGCCGCTGCCGCTGGTGGTGGGCAGCTCCATGGGGGGCTTCCTGGCCACCCTGGTCGCCGAGCGGTACGACCTGGCGGGAGTGCTGATCAACCCGGCGGTGGCCCCGGCGGGGCTGGTGGCGGACTGGGTAGGCGAGCGCTTCGACAATGCCTACACCGGCGAGCGATTCGCCATCGACGCCGCGCATCTCGAGGAGCTCGAGGCGCTGACACCGGCACGGGTCACGGCCGAACGCTACCTGCTGTTGCTGGGGACCGCCGACGAGACCCTGGACCCGGTTGATGCCTTTGCCCTGTATCGTGGTGCCAGGACGATCCTGCACCCGCAGGGGGATCATGGCCTCGCGGCGCTGGCCGACTACCTGCCGGCGCTTCTCGCCCACGGCGGTCATGGCCTGCCGCCAGGCTGGGCCGGCAGGACGCCCCCCGGGACAGAGGGCGCCGGCCTCCCGGGCGACACGAACGATCGCAACCACTTTGGGTGATGCATGACGCAATACAGTGCCAGCTCCATCGAGGTCCTCTCCGGCCTCGAGCCGGTGCGCAAGCGCCCCGGCATGTATACCGACACCTCGCGGCCCAACCACCTGGTCCAGGAGGTCATCGACAACAGCGTGGACGAGGCACTGGCCGGCCATGCCGGGGAGATCACCGTAAGGCTGTTCGAGGATGGCGGCGTCGAGGTCTCCGACGACGGCCGCGGCATGCCCATCGACATCCATCCCGAGCACGGCGTCTCCGGGGTCGAGCTGATCATGACCCGGCTGCACGCCGGGGGTAAGTTCTCCCAGTCGAGCTACCGCTTCTCCGGCGGCCTGCACGGGGTGGGGGTCTCGGTGGTCAACGCCCTGTCGAAGCGCCTGGAGATCGAGGTGCTGCGCGACGGCAGCCGCCACGGCATGGCCTTCGAGCACGGCGACAAGGCCTCCCCCCTGCAGGTGATCGGCAGCGCCCCCAAGCGTGCCCGCGGCACGGTGGTGCGCTTCTGGCCCGAGGAGAGCTACTTCGACAGCCCGAGGCTCTCGCTCTCGCGGCTCAAGCACCTGCTGCGCGCCAAGGCGGTGCTCTGCCCGGGGCTCAAGGTCACCCTGGTCGAGCCCGACGGCAACGAGAGCGTCTGGCAGTACGCGGATGGCCTGCGCGACTACCTGGCCCAGGCCACCGACGGCTATGAGGTGCTGCCCCAGTCTCCCTTCATCGGCCATTTCGCCGATGACGAGCACGGCGTGGACTGGGCCATCCAGTGGCTGCCCGAGGGCGGCGAGCCGCTGCTCGAGAGCTACGTCAACCTGATCCCCACGACCCAGGGCGGCACCCACGTCAATGGCCTGCGGTCCGGCATGCTCGAGGCGCTGCGCGAGTTCTGCGAATACCGAAGCCTGCTGCCCCGGGGCGTCAAGCTCACCGCCGAGGACCTCTGGGAGCGGGTCTCCTACGTGCTCTCGGTGAAGATGCTCGACCCGCAGTTCGCCGGCCAGACCAAGGAGCGACTCTCCTCGCGCACTGTGGCGGGCTTCGTCTCCGGGGTGGTCAAGGATGCCTTCTCGCTGTGGCTCAACCACCATGTCGACCAGGCCGAGGCGCTGGCCGAGCTGGTGATCAGTGCCGCCCAGCGCCGCCAGAAGAGCGCCAAGAAGGTGGCGCGCAAGAAGGTCACCTCGGGGCCGGCGCTGCCCGGCAAGCTCGCCGACTGCTCGGGCCAGGACCCGGCCGGCAGCGAGCTCTTCCTGGTGGAGGGCGACAGCGCCGGCGGCAGCGCCAAGCAGGCACGCAACCGCGAGACCCAGGCGATCCTGCCGCTGCGCGGCAAGATACTGAACACCTGGGAGGTGGAGTCCCATGACATCTACGGTTCCCAGGAGGTCCACGATATCGCCGTGGCCGTGGGCATGGACCCGGGCAGCGACGACCTCACCAAGTTGCGCTACCACAAGATCTGCATCCTCGCCGACGCCGACTCCGACGGCTTGCATATCGCGACCCTGCTGTGCGCGCTCTTCGTGCGCCACTTCCCGGCGCTGGTGGATGCCGGCCACGTCTTCGTGGCCATGCCACCGCTCTACCGCATCGACCTGGGCAAGGAGGTGCACTATGCCCTGGACGAGAGCGAGAAGGCGGCCATCCTGCGCAAGCTCGAGGGCAAGCGCGGCACGGTGAACGTGCAGCGCTTCAAGGGCCTGGGCGAGATGAGCCCGCTGCAGCTGCGCGAGACCACCATGGCGCCGGAGACCCGCCGCCTGGTGCAGCTCACCCGCGAGGTTGGCGACGGCACCATGGAGATGATGGACATGCTGCTGGCCAAGAAGCGCGCCGGCGACCGCAAGAGCTGGCTCGAGGACTACGGCAACCTGGCGGATATCGAGGTGTAGCAACAAGCGCCGAGCGCCGAGCTACAAGCGCCAAGGCGTGCCTAGCCGGTGGCAGCATAAGCGCAGTTGCTTAGAGCGAGAGGCACCGGGGACAGGTTGAAGAGGAGGTCCTACGCCAGGGAGGAGCATTTGGGGTCAGACCCCGGCGGAGGTGCCGCCGCCAGAGAAATGCTCAAGGCGGACTGAGATGATGCAGCTGGGGTCTGACCCCAAAAGCGCGGAATAGGGCATCCGAGCTCTACGGCAGCGGTCATGAATTCATGAAAGAGGTCACCGTATGACCATGGATATCCAGGTGGCGGAAGGCGACGTCGAGCGCCTCTCGCTGCGCGAGTACACCGAGAAGGCGTACCTCGACTACTCGATGTACGTCATCCTCGACCGGGCGCTGCCGCATATCGGCGACGGCATGAAGCCGGTGCAGCGGCGCATCATCTACGCCATGCGCGAGCTGGCGCTGGGTGCCAACGCCAAGTACAAGAAGTCGGCGCGTACCGTCGGCGATGTGCTGGGCAAGTTCCATCCCCACGGCGACAGCGCCTGCTACGAGGCGATGGTGCTGATGGCCCAGCCGTTCAGCTACCGCTACCCGCTGGTCGACGGCCAGGGCAACTGGGGCAGCCCCGACGATCCCAAGTCCTTCGCCGCCATGCGCTACACCGAGGCGCGGCTGTCGAAGTTCGCCGAGGTGCTGCTCGCCGAGCTCGGCCAGGGCACCGTGGACTGGACCCCCAACTTCGACGGCACCATGAACGAGCCGGTGGTGCTGCCGGCGCGCCTGCCCCACGTGCTGCTCAACGGCGGCACCGGCATCGCCGTGGGCATGGCCACCGACATCCCGCCCCACAACGTGAACGAGGTGGTCGAGGCCACCTGCCACCTGTTGCGCCACCCCGAGGCCACCACCACGGACCTGCTCGCGCACATGCCGGCGCCGGACTTTCCCACCGAGGCGGAGATCATCACCCCGCGCAGCGACCTGCGAAAGCTCTACGAGAGCGGGCGCGGCTCGGTGAAGCTGCGTGGCCGCTACGTGCGCGAGGAGGGCAACGTGGTGGTCACCGCGCTGCCCTACCAGGTGAGCGGTGCCAAGGTGCTCGAGCAGATTGCCGCCCAGATGCAGGCCAAGAAGCTGCCCATGGTGGCCGACCTGCGCGACGAGTCGACCCACGAGGAGCCGACGCGGCTGGTGATCGAGCCGCGCTCCAACCGCGTCGACATCGAGGCGCTGATGGCGCACCTCTTCGCCACCACCGACCTCGAGAAGAACATCCGCGTCAACATGAACGTGATCGGCCTGGACGGCCGGCCGCGGGTCTTGGCGCTGCCCGACCTTCTCGGCGAGTGGCTGCGCTTCCGTCGCGCCACGGTGCGCCGGCGCCTCGAGCACCGCCTGGGCAAGGTCGAGGACCGCCTGCACATCCTCGAGGGCCTGCTGGCCGCCTACCTCAACATCGACGAGGTGATCCGCATCATCCGCGAGGAGGACGAGCCCAAGGCCGCGCTGATGGAAGCCTTCGGGCTCTCCGACCGCCAGGCCGAGGCGATCCTCGAGCTGCGCCTGCGCCACCTGGCCAGGCTCGAGGAGATGAAGATCCGCGGCGAGCAGGACGAGCTCGAGGCCGAGCGCAAGCGCCTGCAGGAGCTGCTGGGCAGCGAGACCCAGCTCACCGACCTGATCGAGGAGGAGCTGCGCGCCGCCGCCGAGGCGCACGGCGACGCCCGCCGCTCGCCGCTGGTCGAGCGCGAGGAAGCCCGGGCGCTCTCCGAGGTGGAGCTGGTCGGCGCCGACCCGGTCACCGTAGTGCTCTCCGAGAAGGGTTGGATCCGCAGTGCCAAGGGCCACGAGATCGACCCCGCCGGCCTCTCCTACAAGGCCGGCGACCGCTTTCATCTCGCCGCCCGGGGCAAGACCAACCAGCCGCTGGTGCTGCTGGACGACACCGGGCGGGCCTACACCCTGTCGGCCCATAACCTGCCCACCGCCCGCGGCCAGGGCGAACCGGTCACGGGACGGGTCAACGTGGCGGCCGGGGCCCACATGGCCGGCCTGATGCTGGCACCGCCGGACAGGCGCTTCCTGCTGGCCTCCGACGGCGGCTACGGCTTCATCGCGCCCCTCGAGGCGCTGATCGGCAAGAACAAGTCGGGCAAGGCGATCTTGAGCGTGCCCAAGGGCTGCAACGTGCTGCCGCCGCTGGAGGTGCCGGCCGAGGAGGGCGCCTGCGTGGCCGCGGTCTCCAACGAGGGGCGGCTGCTGGTCTTCGCGCTCTCGCAGCTGCCCGAGATGGCCAAGGGCAAGGGCAACAAGATGATCGACATCCCCGGCGCCCGGGCCGCCCGCCGCGAGGAGTTCGTGCGCGACATGGTGGTGCTGCCCGCCGGCGCTGCACTGGTGGTGCATGCCGGCAAGCGCCACCTGACCCTCAAGGCCGCCGATCTGGACTACTATCGTGGCGAACGCGGCCGGCGCGGCAGCAAGCTGCCCCGCGGCCTGCAGAAGGTGGACCGGCTGGAGATTGCCGAATGACACGACGCGTACTGATCCGCGCCACCGGAGTGGCACGCCCCGGCCAGCTGGCCGGGCTCGGCAAGGCGCTGGCGGCCAGCGGCGCCCGGCTGCTGGACATCAACCAGAGCGTGACCTTCGGCATCCTCTCCCTGGAGGCCCTGGTGGGGCTCGCCCGGGAAAGCGACCTGGAAGGCGCCCTGGCCGCGACGGGAGACGCCCTGGGCCTGGACATCCAGGCGATCCAGGTGAGCGCCGAGGATTACCAGCGCTGGAGCGTGCAGGCGAGCCAGCCGCGGCTGATCCTGACCCTGCTGGCGCCCCATCTGCCGGCCGGCATCCTCGCCGAGGTGGGGGCGCTGACCGCCGAGCATGGCCTGACCGTGGAGCTGATCCACCGCCTCTCCGGCCGCGAGCCGCTGGACGGCGGCATGCCCGAGCATGGTGCCTGCGTGGAGTGCTGGCTTCGCGGCGAGGAGGTCGACCTCGATGCCCTGCGCGAGAAGGCCCTGGCGCTGGGTGCCATGCACGGCGTGGACATCGCCCTCCAGGAGGATTCCATCTGGCGCCGGCATCGACGCCTGGTCTGCTTCGACATGGACTCCACCCTGATCCAGACCGAGGTGATCGACGAGCTGGCCCGCCGCCACGGCGTGGGTGACGAGGTGGCAGAGGTCACCGAGCGGGCCATGCGCGGCGAGCTGGACTTCCAGCAGAGCTTCCGCGAGCGCATGGCGAAGCTCAGGGGGCTGGACGAGTCGGTGCTCGCCGAGATCGCCGAGTCCCTGCCGCTGATGGATGGCCTCGAGCGGCTGATGCACCACCTCAAGCGGCTGGGCTATCGGACGGCGATCCTCT
>NZ_JAWSUJ010000066.1:0-23024 GCF_033549285.1 Halomonas sp. | reverse complement strand
CTTGGCGCTTGGCGCTTGGCGCTTGGCGCTTGGCGCTTGGCGCTTGGCGCTTGGCGCTTGGCGCTTGGCGCTCGGCGCTCGGCGCTCGGCGCGGCTTTCTGTATAATATCCCCCACATTCGATTTCTGGAGGGCTTCACATGTTGAAAGTCGGTTTTGTCGGTTGGCGTGGCATGGTCGGTTCCGTGCTGATGCAGCGGATGCTCGAGGATGGCGATTTCAAGGGCATCGAGCCGATCTTCTTCACGACCTCCCAGGTCGGCCAGGACGGCCCCGACGTCGGCGTCGACGTGCCTCCGCTCAAGGATGCCTTCGACCTGGAAGCCCTAAAGGCGCTGGACGTGGTCGTGACCTGTCAGGGCGGCGAGTACACCGAGAAGGTCTATGCCGACCTGCGCCAGGGTGGCTGGAAGGGCTACTGGATCGATGCCGCCAGCACCCTGCGCATGGCCGACGAGGCGACCATCGTCCTCGACCCGGTCAACCGCAACGTCATCGATGCCCAGCTGGCGAAGGGCTCCAGGACCTTCGTGGGCGGCAACTGCACCGTCAGCCTGATGCTCATGGGCCTCGGCGGCCTCTTCGAGGCGGACCTGATCGAGTGGATGACCTCCATGACCTATCAGGCCGCCTCCGGCTCCGGCGCCAAGCACATGCGCGAGCTGCTCAACCAGATGGGCAGCCTGCGCGACAGCGTGGCCGACGAGCTGGCCGACCCGGCCAGCGCCATCCTCGACATCGATCGCAAGGTCACGGCGGCCATGCGCAGCGGCGACTTCCCCACCGACAACTTCGGTGCCCCGCTGGCCGGCAGCCTGCTGCCCTGGATCGACAAGCCCATGGACAACGGCCAGAGCAAGGAGGAATGGAAGGGCTCCGTGGAGACCAACAAGATTCTCGGTCTCCAGGACAACCCGATCCCCATCGACGGGCTCTGCGTGCGCATCGGTGCCATGCGCTCCCACAGCCAGGCCTTCACCATCAAACTCAAGAAGGACGTCCCGATCGACGAGATCGAGGATCGCCTGGCCCGCCACAACGACTGGGTCAAGGTGATTGCCAACGACAAGGATGCCACCATCGATGGCCTGACACCGGCTGCCGCCACCGGCACCCTGACCGTGCCGGTGGGTCGCCTGCGCAAGCTGGCCATGGGCGGCGAGTACCTCTCCGCCTTCAGCGTCGGTGACCAGCTGCTGTGGGGCGCCGCCGAGCCGCTCAAGCGGATGCTGAAGATCCTGCGCGAGCAGTGAGCCCGTGCGGCGGTCCATGACCGCGTGAACGAAAGCGGGACGCCCAGGTGGCGTCCCGCTTTCGTTGGTCGTCATGCGCAGGCCAATGGCGATCGGGGATTCGCGTGCCATGCGTTCAATGGCTTATGTTGAAAGTATGGATGCCGTTAGTGTTCCGGGAGGGCGCCGACGCAGGGAATGTGGTACATATTCCTCATAATCACTAAGAATATACTATCAGGTCACCGCCGGAGCCGGCGGGGCGCAGTGGAACGACGCAAGGGAACCCGATGAAACGCAAGCTGACACTCGCCATGCTGCTTTCGCTCTCCGCCGCCAGCCCGCTGGCGCTGGCCCTCGGCCTGGGGGAGGCCGAGGTGAACTCGACGCTCAATGCGCCGCTGCGGGCGAGCATCCCCTTGACCGACAGCAGCGGCCTGCAGGCTGATCTGCTCAATGTCTCGGTGGCCGATGAGCGGGCCTTCTCGGCCGCCGGCCTGTCCCGCACCCCGCTGGCCGCCAGCGTGAAGATGGACGTGACACGACGGCAGGGGCGCCTGGTGGTCGACCTGACCACCGACCGGGCCGTGCGCGAGCCCTGGGTCGACCTGCTGCTGCGTTTCGACTGGCCGGGTGGCCAGCAGTTGAGGGAAGTGACCCTGCTGCTCGATCCGCCTGACTATGACCAGCTCCCGGCCCTGGTCGCGGCGTCCTCGAGCGCGCCGCGAGAAGCCGCTTCCACGCCACGCGCGTCCGCCTCGGCGGCAGACTCCTCGTCCCGCCCGCTGGCCCGCACCTCCGATGCGGGTGCGGGCAACCCCGCCTGGGTACGCAGCGGCGACACCCTCTGGGCGGTGGCTGGCCGGCTGCGGCCGGACAGCGGCATCAGCATGAACCAGATGATGGTCGCCCTGGTGGAGGCCAACCCGGAGGCCTTTCCCTCCGGCAACATCAACGCCATGCGGGCCGGCTTTACGCTGGTGGTGCCGTCTCGCGAGGCCATCGCGGCGCGCTCCTCCGCCGAGGCTGGGCGTGTCGTCCAGGCCATGAATCGGGCCTGGGCCAATCGCGGCAGCGGTGCCCCGGCGCGGGTGGCACTGGGAGGGGCCTCCGAAGCCCCGGCGTCGGCCGTGGCCAGCGCCCCGGCGCAGGAGGGGGCATCGACGGAGTCCGCCGACGAGGTTCCGCCCGAGGCGGTCGAGACGGCGTCCAGCGATCCCGCCATCGATGGCGAGGACGTTACCGGCGAGGAGGGGCAGCGGCTGACGCTCCTCAGCGATGCCGAGGTGGCCGCCGAGGGCGTGGACCCGGTCGACGGCATCTCGGACCAGCAGGAAGGCGAATCGTCTGCTGGTGCAATGCAGGAGGAAGAAGAGGAGGAGGAAGCGGCTGCCGACTCCCTGGCCATGCCGGTGGGGAGTGAAGGGGAGGGGCCGTTCATCGACCCCGAGGTGCTGGCGCTGATCCAGGGCGGCGGCGAGCTCACCGAGGACCAGCGGCTGCTGCGCCTCGAGGCGCGTTGGCTCGAGAACCGCCAGGCCCTGGAGGCGGTTCGCAGCGAGCGCGACGAGCTGCAGTCCCAGATCGGTGACCTTCGCGAGGAGCTCGAGGCCATGCGAGACCAGTTGGCCACGATGAGTGCAGGCGGGCAGGGCGCCGATGCCCCGGGCAGCGGTGGGGTGGTGGCCCCCGGTAGCGAACCGGCATCTGCCCGGGAGACGCCCTGGTGGGGCGCGCTCTACCAGGGGGGGACCGACCGCAACCTGATGCTGGGCGGCGCCGGACTGGCACTGCTGCTGGCGCTGTGGGCCCTGGTGCGCCGCCGCCGCCGGGAGGAGAGCCAGCCGACGCCAGTATTCAACGAGGCGCGCCCGGTGGACCCGGCCGCCAGTGGCGTGGTGGTGCCGGGCAGTCCCCAGGCCCGTGCCCAGCAGGCCGAGGCTCGCGGCGAGGAAGAGAGGGAAGCGCCGGTGCGCGCCTCCATGCCCGAGGCCGAGGCGATCAACGAGGCGGATATCTTCATCGCCTATGGGCGCTACGACCAGGCGCGCGAGCTGCTGGAGTCCAGCCTGGCACGGGAGCCTGGCCGAGATGACCTGAGGCTCAAGCTGCTGCGGGTGCAGCTCGAGCAGGGCGATCATGCGGCGGCGGCGCGCCAGGCCGAGCAACTTCGCGCCGGCGGGGCCCCGGATGTCCAGGCCGAGGTCGCCCGGCTGATGGAGCGCCATGTCCGCAGCGCCCCGTCCGCCCCGGCAGCAGCGCCCGTGGCGGAGACGCCGGCCGACCGTGCCGTCTTCCCCGAGGCCGACGAGCTTCCCCCGCGCCGCTTCGATGAGCATGATGCGCCTGGTGACGCGGATGCCCATGACGAGCCCGCGACGGACGACGTGCCGTCCCGCGAGGCCCTCCCTCGCAACACTCCTTCTCGTGACACCCCCGCCGCCGAGGCGCCGAAGGGGGTTTCGACCCGCCAGGCGATGCCCGACGCAGACCCCGCGGCCGGCGAGCAGGCCGATCCGCTGGCGCGCTATCGCCCGCCGGAGCTGGAGCCGGGACCGCAACCGGAGCCGCAAGAAGGTGACGCCCCGCGGCAGGATGCCGAGGCGTCGTCCGAGCTGGACGGCGAGGTGTCCGGAGAGGTCGAGCAGCCCCACGAGGCGTCGGGCGAGCAAGAGTCCGAGCCGGCTGACGAGCTTCCGAGCGTATCCCTGGCCAGCCGCCAGGCGGATGACGGGCGAGAGATCATCGACTATCGCCCCCCGACCCTGGAGGAGAGCCCGGCGCCCCGGCAGGAGACGCCCATGCAGCCCAGCGTGGAGTTCACCTCGTCCGCTGGCGGAGGCGGCGAGTCGGCGGATGGCATGCCCGGCATCAGGGCCGAGCGTGACATCCCCGAGGAGTGGGACGTCGAGGAGGTGGCCTTCCCGCCGCTGTCGCGGGATAATGCCCACTTTTCCGCGGCGGCTTCCTCCATGTCGACCCTGGCCGAGGCGCGGCGCCTGCTGGACGCCGGCGAGGCCGGCCAGGCCCGTGCACTGCTCGAGAGCCTGATCGACGAGTCCGACGACCCGGATGCCCGGCAGGAGGCCCGCGAATTGCTGGATCAATCCGTGCAATGAGGCCGAATGACCCTTTTCCGATCCCTCGATGACCGCCACCCCCTGACCGGCCGCCTGGCCATGGGGGTGGAGTACGACGGCAGCGCCTACTGCGGCTGGCAGCGACTCAAGCACGCCCCCTCGGTGCAGGCGGCGCTGGAGGCGGCGCTGGCGAAGGTGGCGAACCAGTCGATCACCGTGCATGCCAGCGGCCGCACCGACTCCGGTGTGCATGCCACCCGCCAGATCATCCATTTCGATGCCCCGGTGCCTCGCTCTCAGAAGGCCTGGGTATTCGGCGTCAATGCTAACCTGCCCCGGGATGTCGCGGTGCGCTGGGTGAAGCCGGTCCCCGACAGCTTCCATTCCCGCTTCAAGGCCCTGGCACGGCGCTACCGGTACGTGATCCTCAACCAGCCGAGCCGCCCGGTGCTGGAGCGCGCCAACGCCACCTGGTGTCGCGACCCCCTGGATGCCGAGGCCATGCATCGGGCCGCCCAGGCGCTGGTAGGCGAGCACGACTTCTCGAGCTTCCGTGCCGCCGGCTGTCAGTCGAAGACCCCCTGGCGCCACCTGCACTTCATCGAGGTGCACCGCCATGGCCCGCTGGTGGTCATCGACGTCCAGGGCAATGCCTTCCTGCACCACATGATCCGCAATATCGTCGGGGCCCTGGTCACGGTGGGGCGCGGCGAGCGCGGCGATGACTACCTGATCGAGCTGATGGCCCTGAAGGACCGGCGGCTCGCCGACGTCACCGCCCCGGCCTGCGGCCTGCACTTCGTCGACTCGCTCTATGACGAGCAGTGGGGGCTGCCCCGCGAACCGCTGGGCCCCAATCTGCTGGCCTTCCTGGGCGAATGGACCGGCGAACGACCGCTTCCCGACTGCCCGATGGTCGAATTCCGCCGTGGCCGCCCGGTGGCAGAGGGTACGTCGGCAGTGAGGTAGTTTTTGTCAGTCGGTAGTGATCACCTTGGCACCTCAGTGTAAACCTGTGTTCGCTTTCTGCTACATTCCGTAAGTAACGCCAAGACGGCGAGAGCACCCCTCCGAGCCCGGGAGTGGGAGATGCCTATTGGTCATCAACCAGGTTGGGCAGAACCGGCGTCTTGGGTTTTCCGTGTAGAAGGTTTGGTGTGAGGGTCGAGTTTTCATGAGTGGCATATGCGGAATCATCCATCTAGACGGAAGGCCGGTCGAGAGAGCACAGCTCGAGCAGATGGCAATGCGGGCAGCGTACCGAGGCCCCAGCGGCGTCGAGTTCCATCTCGACGGTCCTGTAGGGTTGGCCTCTCTCTCCCTCGATGTCACACCGGATGGCACGGGTGCCTGCCATTTGGTGCGTGAACACCGCCACGGGCTTCTGTTCCTGGCAGATGCCCGGCTGGACAATCGTGATGAATGCGCCGCGGCCTCTCCCCAGTCAGTTGGCAAGGCTGCAACGGACGTCGAGCTGATGCTCGGCACGCTGATGCAGGCAGGGGAAAAGGGTCCCTCTCGACTCCTGGGAGACTTTGCCTACGCACTCTGGGACTGCCAGCACCGACGACTCCACTTGGCCAGGGATGCCATGGGCCTTCGCCCACTCTACTATCGGCTTGAAGAGAACCGCATCCTCTTTGCCAGTGAGGTCCAGCAGATTCTCGCCGTGCCCGGGGTACCCCGTCGCCTCAACGAGCGGGCCGTCGCCTGGCACCTCTGCTGCATGCAGACGCCCCCGGGCGAAGTGTTCTATTCGGGTATCGATGAAGTTCGCCCCGCCGAGGAAGTGGTCATCGACGCATCGGCCGTCAAACGCAGCAGAATCTTCTGGCAGCCGGATCCGGAGTCGCGAATCCGCTATCGAGACGAGCGCGACTATGCCGCGCATCTGCGAGAGATTCTGACAACATCGGTACGCGCCCGCATGCGGGCGCAAGATCCCGTGGGTATCAGCCTGAGCGGTGGGGTCGACTCTACCTGTGTGGCGTCCCTGGCAGGTTGGCTTCGCCAGCAAGGCGAGGACCTTCCGTCGATGCGCGCCTACAGCTGGGTATTCCCTGAAGCGTTTGCCGAGTGCGATGAAAGCGAGACCATCTATCGCATTGCCAACCACTTCCGGATGCCAGTCACTGAGATTCCGGCCGAGCAGACTTCCCCTCTGGTGGACGATGACCTCAACCGACCCCATGAGGATGACCCCTTCTTTTCCATGTTTCAGCCGTTCATGGAAAGGTCCCTCTCGGCGGCGGCCAAGGACGGTGTGAGCACCATGTTCTACGGATTTCGCGGCGATGTGATCTGCGGCGGTAGCGTCGATGATGTGCCCGGGATACTGCTGGCCGGCCACTTAGGCGAGACCCGCCGAAATCTCGCCCGGCTGGCCAGAATTCAATCCCTGGGGCGCAGGCAGGCAGTCACTCGCTTCCTGGTTCGCCCGATGATCCTTGACTTGCTGAAAGGTCACCATCCCGTCACCTGGCTGGACTCTCTGCGCAGCGCGAACGACGGCGATGCGAGCGTGAAGCGACTGGAGGCGTCTCCGTCGCGGCATGCCGAAAGGCACGTGCTTCTTGGCTTCCTTGACCGTGTGGGGTTGCCGGCGGCCGAGCCGCACTACCTGGCGTCACGAGCCTGGCCTCGCCAAGCGGCTCGTGACCGCTATATTCATATCGCGTCGCCGCTGGTGGTTCGCGGGGTTGGCTATGCAGAACGAATGACCGCCAGGCACGGCGTGGGCCTGGCCGACCCCTGGAGCGACCGGCGAGTGGCCGATTTCATCCTGGCCTGCCCGCAGCATCTTGTCGGAACCGTGCTGGAGCCCAAGAGAATCGCGCGCCGTGCCATGGTGGGTATCATGCCCGATGAGGCCATTCGCTCGATCGGCAAGGTGTCGCCAGAAGGTCTCTATGTCGATGCTCTGAGGGGGAGGGCGCATGACAAGGTCCTGGACCTGCTGACCAACAGCCGCTGTGCCGACCTCGGCTGCATCGACGAATCGGCATTGAAAGCACGCTTCGAACGCTTCGTCGGGGGCAGGGAGCCGATTTTCGACCTCTGGCCCACGCTGTCGCTGGAACTGTGGCTGCGCCGATACTGGGCATGAATTTTTCACATCGCAAGGTGACGTCGAGAGGGAAATATTTCGTACCTGAAAGCGCATCAAATCATGCCTTTCTGATATTGAGTGCTTTGCTTGAGACACATAATCTTACAGTCGACGGCAGCAGGATCCGGTGCCCGCGAGATTGGACGCTGGCGCTGCCAGTCATCAGTCATGTGGCTACGATCAAGTAGGCTACACAGGCAGAGGGAAAGATTATGGAAATCAAGAAAACCGAGCGTCGCGAGTATCGTGCTCCACAGCTTAGTCAGTGGGGAGCCGTGGCCGACATCACCCAGGTAGGTCAGACCAGGCCTGGCGGTGATGTGCTGCCCGGCAATTCGGAGGGTCGGGATGGTGGCAGCATCATGCCCCCGGGTCTCGACCGTTAAGCACTGAACTACTGAAATGACAATGCATCGCCAGGTAGATGCATTCCTGTTGCTCGACGCCCATCAGGGCGTCGAGTCTTTGTTGTCATTCACGCAATGCCCTGATCCGGAGTCGGCTCTCGAAGCGCTTTGCGCTGGCCTCGAGGCCAACGAATTGTGGAATGAGTTTGATGACGTGCGCCTGGTGGCGCGTGCCAGGCCCACGCTATTGCTGGCTGCATTCGGTCACTTCACCACCCGCCAGAGAATCTTGCTGGAGAACCTCTCTGCAGAGCTCAACGATGTGATTCACGGCCACCGCTATGTCGGCTATGCAGAGGCCGAAGAAGCTGCCTCGGCGCTTGCCACAACGCTGAAATCGCACTTCGGGCATGATGGGCTGGATAGCTTTCGCTTCACGGCCATCCCGCGCGGAGGCTGGATCGTGCTGGGAATGCTCTCCTATTGCCTCGGTCTACGCCCGGATCAGGTCGGTGTGCCCGGTGATCCTCTGGATGACGGCAAGTCGCAAACCTGGGTGATCGTAGACGACTGTGCCCTGTCCGGGCTGCGCTTTCGGCAGTTTCTGACAAGCCGTGATCTTGATTCGGTCATCTTCTGCCCTCTTTATGCACCTGCCGGCCTGTGCGAGGCCATCCAGCGAGCCGAGCCCGGTGTTGAGGCGTGCCTCAATGCGGTGGATCTTCACGACGTGGCGCCGCAGCGGTTTGGCGAAACCTATCCGCAGTGGCTAGAGAAGCGCAAAGAACGCGTCGGAAAGAGCGCCTACTGGCTGGGCATTCCCGAGTACGTCGCCTTTGCCTGGTGTGAGCCACAGGCAAAGTTCTGGGATGCCGACATAGGCTGCTACCGCGCCAGCTGGAACCTTCTTCCACCCTCGCTATCCCTCAAGCGAAGCAAGGAGGCCGAGGACCTCCGGTCGCGGGCATCGCCCGAGGCGCCGGGGCGGTCAGCCCTGCTGGCAACGACAGGCGCTGCGGTTCAGGTATCGCCGCGTGCGCTGTGGTGCGAATTCGGCAGTGCCTTGGCGCTGGCGGAGTTTCCTGCTGACCCGAACGCCACGGCCGCCTGCTTCAGGCTCGACGATATCGCCGGCGACATGTGGCGGGCTTTGCTGCAGAACGATAGCGTTGAGACAGCCTTGTCCCGGCTGCATGAGCGCTATTCGGTCCCCGACGTCGAGCTTCGCCGCGACCTCCTGGCTTTTGTGTCTGAACTGGAAAGGCACGGTTTACTGCAACATTCCTGATATTAACGACCGCCTGATTCGGGGTGTCACTACCGCTCTGTGCGGCTGTAGTCCGTGCAGCTGAAGGTGCTCATTCGTCTGCCAGTCGGGAAGGCGAGGCCGCCAGCCATGTTATCCTCGCCAGCAGCTTTGCTACCGTTCAAGATTGCTGCCTGTGTCGGGAGAGCCTTCTTTGCCAGTATACCCCTCAGCTTTAACTCGTACTCGCATCAAGTTCTGCGGCCTGACCCGTCCCGAGGATGTCGATGCCGCCGTGGCCGCGGGCGCCGATGCCCTGGGCTTCGTGCTCTGGCCGGGCAGCAAGCGTGCCATTGACGAGCAGCGCCTCGCCGAGCTCTGCGCCAGGGTGCCGGCCTTCGTCACCCGGGTCGGGCTCTTCGTCGACCCGGACCCGGCACTGGTGGCACGCGCAGCCGAGCACCTGGACCTGCTGCAGTTCCATGGCGACGAGACCCCCGGGGCCTGCATGGCCGCCGGCCGCCCCTGGATCAAGGCATTGCGCATGCGCGATGGCCTCGACCTCCACGCCGCCGCCGAGGCCTACGGCGGGGCGCGGGCGCTGCTGCTGGACGCCTACCGGCCGGGCGTGCCGGGAGGCACCGGCGAGACCTTCGACTGGTCGCGAATCCCCGCAAGCCTGGCAAAACCTGTTATCCTCGCCGGAGGCCTGACGCCGGACAATGTGGCCGAGGCAATTGCGGTCGTGGCCCCGTTCGCCGTGGATGTCTCCGGCGGCATCGAGGCGGCCCCCGGCGTCAAGGATGCCACGCGCATGGCGGCCTTCCTGCAGGCCGTGCGCCAGGCCGACGACGCGCGTTGCGGCGCCTGAGCCGTTCGCTTCACCCCGTTTCCCCTACACCCCTTCTGGCGACCCTGTGAGGTGTCTTTCGTGAGCAAGTTCAGTGACCTGACCCGACTGCCGGATGCCCGCGGCCATTTCGGTGCCTACGGCGGCCGGTTCGTCTCGGAGACCCTGAGCTTCGCCCTGGATGAGCTGGAGAAGACCTATCTGAGTCTTCGTGACGACCCGGCCTTCCTGGCGGAATTCGACTATGACCTGGCCCATTTCGTGGGCCGTCCGTCACCGCTCTATCATGCCGAGCGATGGTCGAAGCAGCTCGGTGGCGCACAGATCTGGCTCAAGCGCGAGGACCTTAACCATACCGGCGCCCACAAGGTGAACAACACCATCGGCCAGGCGCTGCTTGCCAAGAAGACCGGCAAGCCGCGGGTGATCGCCGAGACCGGGGCGGGGCAACATGGCGTCGCGTCCGCCACGGTGGCCGCGCGGCTGGGGCTGGAGTGCGATGTCTACATGGGGGCCGCCGACGTGGAGCGCCAGAAGCTCAACGTCTATCGCATGCGCCTGCTGGGGGCCAACGTCATCCCGGTGGAATCCGGCACCCGTACGCTCAAGGACGCCATGAACGAGGCGTTGCGTGACTGGGTGACCAATGTCGATACCACCTATTACATCATTGGCACCGTGGCCGGCCCGCACCCCTATCCGATGCTGGTCCGCGACTTCAACGCGGTCGTCGGGCGCGAGGCGCGCCGCCAGTCCTTCGAGGAGTTCGGCAAGCTGCCCGATGCGCTGATTGCCTGTGTGGGCGGCGGTTCCAACGCCATGGGACTCTTCTATCCCTTCGTGGAGGACGACGAGGTCGCGATGTACGGTGTCGAGGCGGGCGGCGACGGCGTCGAGACCGGCCGCCATGCCGCGCCCCTGGCGTCCGGCGCGCCCCGCGGCGTATTGCATGGCAATCGCACCTATCTGATGTCCGACGAGGGCGGGCAGGTCTCCGATACCCACTCGGTCTCGGCGGGCCTGGACTACCCGGGCGTTGGCCCCGAGCATGCGCTGTGGAAGGACGTGGGGCGGGTCAACTATGTGGCCGCCAACGACAATGACGTGCTGGCGGCCTTCCGTGAGCTGACCCGCGTCGAGGGCATCATGCCGGCCCTGGAGTCTGCCCATGCCCTGGCCTATGCGAAGGTGCTGGCCCCCACCATGCGTCCCGACCAGAACATCGTGATCAACCTCTCCGGCCGTGGTGACAAGGACATCATGACGGTGGCAAAGATCGACGGGATCGAATTCTAGATGACGGCCCAGACCATGAATCGTATCGACCAACGCTTCGCCGCGCTCAAGGCCGAGGGCCGCCGCGCGCTGATTCCCTACATTACCGCCGGTGACCCGGCCCCTCAGCACACCGTCGGCTTCATGCACGCCCTGGTGGAGGCGGGGGCCGATGTCATCGAGCTGGGGGTGCCGTTCTCGGACCCCATGGCCGACGGGCCGGTGATCCAGAAGGCCTGCGAGCGTGCGCTCAAGCACGGCGTGCGGCTCTCCCACCTGTTCGAGATGGTGCGCGAGTTCCGCCAGACCGATGGCGAGACCCCGGTGGTGCTGATGGGCTACCTCAACCCGGTGGAGCGCATCGGCCTTGCGGCCTTCGCCGACCAGGCCGCCGAGGCCGGGGTCGACGGCGTGCTGATCGTCGACATGCCGCCGGAGGAGGCCGACGAGGTGGGGCCGCTGCTCAAGGCCCGCGGGCTGGCCTCGATCTTCCTCGTCGCCCCTACCACTTCGCGTGCCCGGGCCGCTACAATATGCGCCCACGGCGAGGGCTACATCTACTATGTTTCGCTGAAGGGCGTGACCGGCTCGGCCATCCTCAATGCCGAGGATGTGGCGGAGCACCTGGCGCCGCTGCGCGAGATGACCGACCTGCCGTTGTGCGTGGGTTTCGGCATCCGCGACGGAGCCTCCGCGGCCGAGGTGGGCAAGGTGGCCGACGGCGTGATCGTCGGCTCGTCGCTGGTCAACCGCATTGCCGAGAACGCCGAGCGTCCCGAGGCGATCCCGTCCGCCCTGAAGGCGGTACTGGGGGAGATGCGCCAGGCCCTGGACGCCTGATCCGCGCCCGTCGCCGACCGAATCGACCCTGCCCCCGGCGCCGCCGGGGGCATCAGCCTATACGGAAGTGTTTCTGACATGAGCTGGCTAGACAAGATCGTGCCCTCGGTGGGCCGCATCCAGCGCAAGGATCGCCGGGCGAGCGTGCCTGATGGCCTGTGGCGCAAGTGTCCCAAGTGCGAGGCGGTGCTCTATCTCCCCGAGTTGGAGAAGCACCATAACGTCTGCCCCAAGTGCGGCCACCATATGCGGCTGACCGCCCGCAAGCGGCTGGACTGGTTCCTGGACAAGGAGGGCCGTGAGGAGATCGCCGCCAATCTCGAGCCGGTGGACCGCCTCAAGTTCCGCGACTCCAAGAAGTACAAGGACCGCCTGGCGGCGGCCCAGAAGGAGACCGGCGAGAAGGATGCGCTGATCGCCATGCGCGGCTCCCTGGAGGGGCTGCCGGTGGTGGTGGTGGCCTTCGAATTCACCTTCATGGGCGGCTCCATGGGTGCCGTGGTGGGCGAGAAGTTCGTGCGTGCCGCGACCGTCGCCCTGGAGGAGGGCATCCCGCTGATCTGCTTCTCCGCCTCCGGCGGTGCACGGATGCAGGAGGCGCTCTTCTCGCTGATGCAGATGGCCAAGACCTCGGCGGCCCTGGAGAAGCTCAAGCAGGCCGGCGTGCCCTATATCTCGGTGCTGACCGATCCGGTGTTCGGGGGCGTCTCTGCGTCACTGGCGATGCTTGGCGACCTCAACGTGGCCGAGCCCAATGCGCTGATCGGCTTCGCCGGGCCTCGGGTCATCGAGCAGACGGTCCGCGAGCAGCTGCCGGAAGGCTTCCAGCGCAGCGAGTTCCTGCTCGAGCACGGCACCGTGGACATGATCGTGCCGCGCGGCGAGATGCGCGCGCGGCTGGGCGGCGTGCTGCGAAAACTCACCCACTGGCCGGTGGCCGGGCAGGGCGCCGACCTCGGCGACGAGCCCGATCTCGTCCAGGCGGCCGAGCAGGCCGAGCAGGAGGAGGCGCTGGCGACCAGCAGCACGACGCCGGCCACCGAGCCGGAGGCCGACAACGACGCCGGGCAGGCCGGCGAGCGCCCCGATCCGGCGCGCTGACCGATCGGCATGAGCGACCACGCCCTTCCCGATACGCTTCCGGCCTGGCTGGCCCGGCTGGAGGCGGCCCACCCGGTCGGCATCGACCTCGGCCTCGAGCGCGTGGCCGAGGTCGCTCGCCGCATGGGACTCCTGGATGCCCCGCTGTGCGACCGGGTCATCACCGTCGCCGGCACCAACGGCAAGGGGTCGACCGTGGCCATGCTCGAGGCCCTGGCCCGGGCCCATGGCCTCTCCACGGCGGCCTACACCTCGCCCCACCTGCTGCGCTACAACGAACGCCTGCGTCTCGACGGCCAGGAGGCCGACGACGCGACGCTGATCGCCGGCTTCGAGGCGGTGGAGGCGGCACGCCTGGAAGGCGAACCGGTCAGCCTGACCTACTTCGAGGTGGGCACCCTGGGGGCACTCTGGGCCATTGCCAGAAGCCGAGTGGACCTGGCGATCCTCGAGGTCGGGCTCGGCGGACGACTGGACGCCGTCAATGTCATCGACCCGGACGTGGCGGTGATCACCACCGTGGCCCAGGACCACGCCGCCTTCCTCGGCACCGATCTGCAGGGCATCGGCCGCGAGAAGGCCGGCATCCTGCGCGCCGCTCGGCCCGCGGTGCTGGGCAGCACGACGCTGCCTGACAGCGTTCGCCAGTTGGCCACGGAGCTCGGCGCCGCCGTCTACGCACTCGGTGAGGCCTTCGGGCGGGAAGGGGAGGGCGAGGGTTGGAGCTTTTGGGGTCAGACCCCGCTGGGGTCTGACCCCAAAAGGGCCACCAGAAGCGTCACCGACCTGCCCGACCCGGGCCTGCCCCTGGACAATGCCGCCACGGCCCTGCAGGCCCTGCTCCTGGCCGGTGTCGATCTGGAAGAGGACGCCTGTCGCCGGGCGCTTGCCGGCGTGGAGCTGCCGGGGCGCATGCAGTGGCTGGGGCAGTGGTGCCTGGATGTCGGCCACAACCCTCATGCCGCCGGCTACCTGGCCCAGCGCCTGGAAGCGCGCCCCTGCCAGGGACGCACCTTCGGCCTGCTGGGGATGCTCGCCGACAAGGATGCCGATGGCGTGATCGCCGCGCTGTCGCCGGTGGTGGATGCCTGGGTGCCGGCGAGCCTCACGGGGGAGCGTGCCCGTGCGGCGGACGACCTGGCCGAGCGCCTGGCCCGCCACGGTGGCGAAGTATGGCACCGCGGCAGCTCGCCGGTCGAGGCGGCCGACTGGCTGGCGGCCCGGCTCGCGCCCGAGGATCGGGTGCTGGTCTGCGGTTCCTTCTTCACCGTGGCCGAGGTGCTGGAATGGCGGCTGGCAGGAGATCAGACTGCAGGGGAAGACACGGCTTTCGAGGGAGCGAGATGAAATACGGAATGCGAGAACGTCTCAGCGGAGCAGTGATCCTGATCGCCCTGGCGGTGATCTTCGTCCCCATGCTGTTCGACGATCCTGCGCCGCGCAGCGAGCGCCCCCAGCCGGTGATGACCATCGAGCAGCCGGTGGAGGTCGAGCGCCGTGATGTGCCCGACCCCGAGCCGCCGGCGAGCCTCGGGCAGATCCAGTCGCCTGTCGGGAGGTCGTCGCCGCGCCCGGATGCCGGGGAAGCGCGGATCGAGCCGGAGGCCGAACAGGCGGTGGAGGCCGTGGCCGACGCCGAACCGGCCACCCCCGAGACGACGGACGCCGAGGAAGCCGCCGAGATGCGGGACGAGGCCAGCGAGGATCCCATTGCCGAACTGGCCCGCGCCGCCGACCAGCGCCTGTCGGGCCAGGCCGAGCAGGCGAACCGCGAGCCGGCCGAGGCGGCCCCCGAGGGTGAGTGGGCCGTCCAGGTCGGCAGCTTCGGGGAGCCGGCCAACGCCGAGCGCCTCGAGTCGAACCTGGCCGCGCAGGGGCTGCCCGTCTACAGCCGGGTCCGGGACAACGGCCTGACCACCGTCTATGTCGGTCCCTTTGCGACCTCCCGCGAGGGCGAGGACGTGATGGCCAGGCTCAAGGCCGAGGCCAATCTTCAGGGCCTGCTGGTGCGGGCGGGCAACTGAGCATGGCGCTGACCTGGATCGACTGGCTCTTCGTGGCGGTGCTGGTGGTGACCGGGCTGACCGGCTTCCTGCGTGGACTGATCCGCGAGGCACTGGGGCTGGCCGCCTGGATCATCGCCCTGATGGCCGCGCGGCTGCTGGCCGAGCCGGTGGCGGACCTGCTCTCCGGGTTGATCGACAATCCCGACGGACGACTGGTGCTGGCCTTCGTGCTGGTGATCTTCGCGGTGATCCTGCTCTGCGGCATCGTGATCCGCCTGGTCCATACCGCCGTGGAGTGGGTCGGCATGGGGTTCCTGAACCGGGTGACCGGTGCCGCCTTCGGCATGGCCAAGGGGGCGGCGATCCTGGTGCTGGCGACCGTCCTGCTCACCCTGACGCCACTGGTGCAGATGCAGGCCTGGCAGGAGGCGGAGCTGCGGCCGACCTTCGAGCGGCTGCGCGACTGGGCGGTGAGCCAGCTCGAGGGGTGGGAAGGGCGCCTGCCCGAGGCGCCGGCGTCGCTGCGCGAGTTCTCGCTGCCGCGTCCGGAGCAGCCGTCGGCCACCCAGCCCGAGTCGGAACCGGACGACGCCACCGAGGCGACGCCCCCCTGACATGTGAATCCCGGGGCGGGCCGCACACGGCCCCGTCCCGACTCTTCAAGGCAAGTACCAGGCAAGCGAGGTAAGGTGGAATGTGCGGTATCGTGGGCCTGATGGCCAAGCAGGCAGTGAACCAGGGCATCTATGACGCCCTGACGGTGCTCCAGCATCGCGGACAGGATGCCGCCGGCATGATGACCTGGCACGACGGCCGGTTCCTGTTGCGCAAGAGCAACGGCCTGGTGCGAGACGTCTTCCACACCCGTCACATGGCCCGCCTGAAGGGCAACCTGGGCATCGGCCATGTGCGCTATCCCACGGCGGGCTCCTCCAGCGAGGCGGAATCGCAACCGTTCTACGTGAACTCGCCCTACGGCATCACCCTGGCCCACAACGGCAACCTGACCAATTCCGACCAGCTCAAGCAGGAGCTCTTCTCCTCTGACCTGCGCCATATCAACACCAGCTCCGACTCGGAGGTGCTGCTCAATGTCTTTGCCCACGAGCTGGGCAAGCAGGGCCTGCACCTGGAGCCCGGCGACATCTTCGATGCGGTGCGCCGCGTGCATCGTCGTTGCCGGGGCGGCTACGCCGCGGTGGCGATCATCAACGGCGTGGGCCTGGTCGCCTTCCGCGACCCCCACGGGATCCGTCCGGTGGTGTTCGGCACCCGCGACGAGGGCGAGGGGCAGGAGGTGATGATCGCCTCCGAGTCGGTGGCCCTCGATGTGGGTGGCTTCGAGCTGCACCGTGACCTGGCGCCGGGTGAGGCGATCTTCGTCGACATGACCGGGGCCATCCATACCCAGCAGTGCGCCGACCACCCGCGGCTCGCCTCCTGCATCTTCGAGCACGTCTACCTGGCACGCCCCGACTCCATCCTCGACGGCGCCTATGTCTACGGCACCCGCATGCAGATGGGCCGCAAGCTCGGCGACCGCATCCAGAGCGAGTGGCCGGAGCACGATATCGACGTGGTGATACCGATTCCCGACACCTCGCGCACCTCTGCCCTGGAGCTGGCCCAGCACCTGGGGGTGACCTACCGCGAGGGCTTCATGAAGAACCGCTATATCGGGCGGACCTTCATCATGCCGGGCCAGACCCAGCGCAAGAAGTCGGTGCGCCAGAAGCTCAACGCCATCGGCGTCGAGTTCAAGGACAAGAACGTGCTGCTGGTGGATGACTCCATCGTGCGTGGCACCACCTGCAAGCAGATCATCCAGATGGCCCGGGAGGCCGGCGCGCGCAAGGTCTACTTCGCCTCCGCGGCGCCGCCGGTGCGCTATCCCAACGTCTATGGCATCGACATGCCGGCGGCCAGCGAGCTGATCGCCCATGGCCGCAGCGAGGCCGAGGTGGGGGAGCTGATCGGCGCCGACCGGATCTTCTACCAGGACCTCGAGGACCTGAAGGCCGCCTGCCGCGAGGTGAACCCGGAGCTCGAGGCCTTCGACTGCTCGGTGTTCGATGGCAAGTACGTCACCGGCGATATCGACGAGCGTTACCTGTCGGACCTCGAGGCCTCGCGCAGCGACGACGCCAAGCAGCAGCGCAGCGCCGGCGACCATGCCCTGGTGGGGATGCACAACCAGGAAGATGACATCGACGACTGAGGGGCACGTCATGCAGCAGGATCAGACACCGGAGCAGGAGTGGGAACTGGAGACCCTGGCGATCCGCGCCGGTCACCAGCGCACCCATGAGCAGGAGCATGGCGAGCCGATCTTCCCGACCTCGAGCTTCGTCTACGGCAGCGCCGCCGAGGCGGCGGCCAAGTTCAGCGGCGAGGCACCGGGCAACGTCTACTCGCGTTTCACCAACCCCACGGTGCGCACCTTCGAGCAGCGCCTGGCGGCCATGGAGGGGGGCGAGCGCTGCGTGGCCACCAGCTCCGGCATGGCGGCGATCCTGGCCACGGCGCTGGCCCTGCTTCAGTCGGGCGACGAGATCGTGGCCTCGCGGTCGCTGTTCGGCTCCACGGTCAGCCTGTTCGACAAGTACCTGGGCAAGTTCGGCATCACCACCCGCTATGTGGAGCTCTCCAACCTCGAGGCCTGGGAGGCGGCGGTCACGCCGGCGACGAAGCTGCTGTTTGCCGAGACGCCCTCCAACCCGCTCTCCGAGGTGGTGGATATCGCCGCACTGGCGAGAATTGCTCGGCGCCATGACGCCTGGCTGGCCATCGACAACTGCTTCCTGACCCCGGCGCTGCAGAAGCCCATCGCCCTGGGTGCCGACCTGGTGATCCATTCCGCCACCAAGTACCTGGACGGGCAGGGCAGGGCGATCGGCGGTGCCGTGGTGGGGCGCGACAAGGAGCTCGAGGAGGTGTTCGGGGTGGTGCGCACCTGCGGTCCCTGCCTGAGCCCCTTCAATGCCTGGATCTTCACCAAGGGCCTCGAGACGCTCAACCTGCGCATGCGGGCGCACTGCGAGAATGCCCGGATCCTGGCCGAGTGGCTGGAGGGGCATCCCGCGGTGGCGCGGGTCCACTACAGCGGACTGGCCACGCATCCGCAGCACGAGCTCGCTAGCCAGCAGCAGCAGGGCTATGGGGCGGTGCTGGGCTTCGAGGTGAAGGGGGGGCGCGAGGCGGCCTGGTCGGTGATCGATGCGACCCGCATGCTCTCCATCACCGGCAATCTGGGGGACGTCAAGACCACCATCACCCATCCCGGCACCACCACCCATGGGCGCCTCTCGCAGGAGCAGAAGGATGCCGCGGGGATCACCGAGGGTCTGATCCGCGTGGCGGTCGGCCTGGAGGCCATCGAAGACATCCGCGCCGACCTGGCCCGGGGGCTCGACGCGCTGGTGTGATCTCGGCCCGATCGCCTGCCCATGTGGCAGGCGATCGTCTATCCCTTGCCCTGCCACCTTGAACTCCTGCTTCTCGTCGCCATCTCATCAGGGCACGCATTCATAGCCGCCCGAGGAGGGCCACGATGAAGATCCTGATGGTACTGACGTCGCACGACCGCATGGGTGACACCGGCCACGAGACCGGTTTCTGGCTCGAGGAGTTCGCCGCACCCTACTACGTCTTCAAGGACGCCGGCGCCGAGATCACCCTGGCCTCGCCCAAGGGTGGCCTGCCGCCGGTGGATCCCAACTCCCAGACCGAGGAGGCCCTCACCGAGGAGACCCGTCGCTTCGAGGCGGATGCCGAGGCCAGGGCGCAACTCGCCGAGACCCGCAAGCTTGCCGAGGTCGAGGTGGGCGACTTCGACGCCGTCTTCTTCCCCGGCGGGCATGGTCCGCTCTGGGACCTTACCGGGGATCCCGATGTTCGCCGCCTTATCGAGGGCTTCCTGGCGGCCGAGCGGCCGGTGGCGGCGGTCTGCCATGCGCCCACGGTGCTGCTCGAGGCCCGCACGCCGGAGGGCGAGCCGCTGGTCAAGGGCCGCAAGGTCACCGGCTTCGCCAACAGCGAGGAGGAGGCCGTGGGGCTGACCCAGGTGGTGCCGCACCTGCTGGAGGATGCGCTGAAGGCGCAGGGCGGTCGCTATGAGCGCAGCAGCGATGACTTCGCGCCCTTCCAGGTACGCGATGGGCTGCTGGTGACCGGCCAGAACCCGGCCTCCAGCGCCTCCACGGCCCGCCTGCTGCTCGAGCTCCTTGCCGAGCTCGGCTGACAGAGTCCACTCGCATGTCTTGCCGCCCGCCATGCCTGCCGTGGCGGGCGGCATGTGGTTTTTCCGAATGGTGCATTCGGCTTTTTTCAGCGGATGCCGATGGTGCGCTGCGGTAGGATCATGTGATCGACGCGACGCTGACCGAGGCAACGGATCATGTGGAAGAACACCCGCAGCGGCTGGGGGCTGGTCAGCATCCTGCTGCACTGGATCAGTGCCCTGGCCATCATCGGCCTCTTCGCCCTGGGCTGGTGGATGACCGGGCTCGGCTACTATGACAGTTGGTACAACCTGGGCCCCTGGTGGCATCGCTCCGTGGGCATGCTGCTGTTGTTCGCCACCCTGATCCGCCTGGCCTGGCGCATCACTAACCAGGTGCCGGTGGAGAAGGGGCATCGCCTCGAGCGCCTGGCCGCCCATCTCGGCCACATCGGCCTCTATGTGCTGATGCTGGTGGTGCTGGTCAGCGGCTACCTGATCTCCACCGCCGATGGCAAGGGGATCAGCGTGTTCGACGCCTTCACGGTGCCGGCCCTGATCAGCGACCTGCCCCGGCAGGCCACCGTGGCCGGCCAGGTCCATTGGTACAGCGCCCTGCTCCTGATCCTGCTGGCGGCAGGGCATACCCTGGCCGCCCTGAAACACCATTGGGTCGATCGCAACGATGTCCTGTTGCGCATGGTCGACCCGCGCCGTTCCCGTCGCCCCTGAGGCGATATCCCTCCCCGATACCATCCGCAAGGAGAGTCACCCGATGATCAAGAAGACCGCCATCGCCACCGCCCTGAGTGCCGCCGCCCTGGTGGGCGTCAGCCAGGCCCAGGCCGCCGACTATGTCATCGACACCGAAGATGGCCAGCATGCCTTCGTGCAGTTCAAGATCAGCCACCTGGGCTACTCCTACATCCTCGGCAGCTTCGAGGAGTTCTCCGGCAGCTTCAGCTACGACCCCGAGAACCTGGAGGCGTCTTCCGCCAGCGTCGAGGTCGAGGTGGCGAGCCTCAACAGCAACCACGCCGAGCGTGACAAGCACATCCTGAGCGATGACTTCCTGGATGCGGGCGAGTACCCCACCGCCAGCTTCACGTCGATCGGTTTCGAGCCGACCGGCGACAACGAAGGCGTGCTGACCGGCGAACTGACCCTGCACGGCGAGACCAACGAGGTCGAGATGCCGGTGACCCTGCTGGGTGAGGGCGAAGACCCGTGGGGTGGCTATCGTGCCGGCTTCGAGGGCTCCACCACCCTGACCCTGGCCGACTACGGCATCGACATGAGCGACTTCCCCGAGATGATGCACGAACTCGAGCTCTATGTGACCTTCGAGGGCATTCGCCAGTAAGGCATGCCCCGAGGCTTCACCCGCCAGCATCAAGACGCCCCCCGGAGGATGCTCCGGGGGGCGTAGTGTTACTGGGTTAGTGGTGAGGGTTAGCGGGTCTCGTTGAGCACCGCCTCGGGGAAGTGCCGACGAAGGATGCGGTTCTGGAACTCATCCACGAAGCGGCTGTTGATGATGATGATGAAGCGCTCGAAGGGCGCCTCAATATCTTCCTGGTGGATGCCGTCCACGCTGTGGAAGAGGCGGTCGTCGCGCAGGTGCAGGATATCCCCAGGAGCGAGGGTCGTGTCGACCAGGGGCCGGGTTCCCGCCTTGTCGGCATACAGGTGGTTATCGCCCCCGGCGACATTGTGGCGGTTCAGCACCAAGATGCTCAGCGCCTTGCAGCCATCGGCATGGATCCCCTGGCCTTGCAGGGGGTCGACCATGCCCTCGCCGCGAACACCGGTAATCTGCATCAGGATGGGCTCGTGGGACTTGAGGTCCCAGAGCCGGGCCCAGGCGCGCACGAAGGCCTTCACATCCGGGCGGGCCATGAATTCCGGGGTCAGCGGCTCGTAGTAGCGCAAGCGGTCCGCCATGCTCTCGGCATCATTGAAGGCGCCCCCCTGCGCCATGGGGCAAGAGCCCATGTCGTAGGCCTCGCCACGCTCATCCAGGGCCAGCCAGGACATGCGCTTCCAGCGGCGATTGACGTAGGGGTCTCGGGGCAGGTCGGCGGTAAACGCCTGCCAGGCCTCGAGATCCACCCGGGAACTCACCTCGGTCCTGGCCCAGTCCTGGTGCTGCAGGGCCTCGGTGACCTCCGGCGGCCAGTAGTCGGCGACCGGGTCGAGGGGCATGGTGGCGGGATCGAAGCCGTACTTGAGGGTATCGAGTTTCATGGGATCTTCTCCATTGGGTATGGGGCGTGATTGCCCGTGGGTTGCCCGAAAGTCGTAGCAACCCTAGGAAAAGGAGAAGATTTGCAACGAAATGTCAAAAAATGTATGAGGCTTGTTGTACTGGGTGGTTGGGATGGTTCGTTGAATCGGCGGATGGCAATGCCTGGCAGAGCCGGCATCCCGTGTAGGATATTTCCTACACAAGCGGGTAGGATGAGGGTCTTGATGTCGCACGATGGGGCGATCTCGCCACATACTGAAGGGTGACATCGCCTGTCGAGGATGAGGAAGTTGATGAGCGGTCGCGATACCGGCTTCCGGCAATGGCTGGCACGTCGGTGGCAACAGGTCAGAGCGAGAGGGCCCGAGGCCCGGGGCGCAAGCGCCCCGGACGATGTCGAGGTCGTGCGCCGCCAGTACCTGGAGAGCGAACAGCGCTTCCGCGCCCTGCTGGAGAGCCTGCCCAAGGTGGCGGTCCAGGGCTATGACCGCGACCGCCGCGTGATCTACTGGAACGAGGCCAGCACCCGGCTCTACGGCTATGCCCCCGAAGAGGCCCAGGGCCAGTTGCTGGAAGAGCTGATCATCCCGGCGCCGATGCGCGAACCGGTGATCCAGGCGCATCGGGCCTGGGTGCGGGAAGGGGTGGAGATCCCCGCCGATGAGCTCGAGCTACAGCACAAGAGCGGGGAGCTGGTCCCGGTCTTCTCCCACCATGTCATGCTCGGCGAGCACACCGAAGATCCCCTGATGTTCTGTATCGACGTGGACCTCTCGGACCAGAAGCGGGCGCATCGCGAGCTGGATTTCGCCACCCGCTTCGATGCGCTGACCCACCTGCCCAATCGCCAGACCTTCGAGGCGCAGCTGGATGAGGCCATCGCCGACTGTCGCCGGCAGGACGCCGGGCTGGTCCTGGTCTATCTGGACATCGATCACTTCGTGGAGATCAATGATGCCCTGGGCTACGAGCAGGGGGATCGGCTGCTGGTCGAGCTGACCCGGCGGCTGCATCGGGCGACGCGAGCCTCCGACATGATGTCGCGACTCTCCAGCGACGAGTTCGTGATCGCCTTCCCGGGGTTCCGGCGCGAGGATGTCCTCCCGCAGCTGGTGCACAAGGTCCAGCAGGTCCTGCGGGCGCCCTTCCTGATGGATGGTTCGCGGCGCCAGGTGACGGCCTGCCTGGGCGTCAGCCTCTATCCGGACAATGGCGATACGGCGCGCGAGCTGATCCGCAACGCCGATGTGGCCAAGAACCGGGCCAAGCTGGATGGCCGCGGCAGCGTGTGGTTCTTCGACCAGCAGCTCCACGACGAGCTGCTCCACCAGCATCGCCTCGTCGACAGGCTGGAGCAGGCCCTGGACAGCGGAGGGCTCTCGCTGCATTACCAGCCTCAGGTATCCGCCGTCAGCGGTCGCATCGAGAATCTCGAGGCGCTGCTTCGCTGGCAGCCGGCGGAAGGTCCGCCG
>NZ_JAWSUJ010000065.1:0-23109 GCF_033549285.1 Halomonas sp. | reverse complement strand
GGCGCGCACGGTGATCACCTTCAGCGCATCCTCGCTCTGCACGGTGGCGATGGCGTTGCCGGCGTAGATCGGCCGCTTGAAGGTATCGGCGGACTCGACGGCGATGATCTCGGAGATCTGCGCCACGTCGCGCAGGGCGGCGAGGCGCGGCAGCACGTTCTTGCCGGTGGTGGAGGCACAGGCCAGCACGTGGCTGTAGTCGCCGGCGAGTTCCGCGATCAGCGCCGCGGTGGGCTCGGCGAGCAGGTGGGCGTAGGCGGCATTGTCGGCCACGCGCACCCGGCTGACGCCATCGAGTTTCGCCGCGGCCTCGGCGATGGCGGAGACGCCCTCGCCCGCCACCAGCACGTCGATATCGCCGCCGATCTGCTGTGCGGCGGCCACCACATGGGCGGTGGCGCCGGCCAGGGCGCCGTCGTGATGTTCGGCCAGAACCAGAATGCTCATGAAATCACCTTCGCCTCGTTCTTCAGTTTGTCGACCAGCTCGTCCACCGAGCCCACCTTGACGCCGCCCTGGCGCTCGGCCGGCGGCTCGACCTTGAGCAGCTTGACCTTCGAGGCCACCTCGATGCCGAGATCCGCCGGGCTCTTGACGTCCATCGGCTTCTTCTTGGCCTTCATGATGTCGGGCAGCTTGGCGTAACGCGGCTCGTTGAGGCGCAGATCCGTCGTCACGATGGCGGGCAGCGAAAGCTCCACGGTCTGCAGGCCGCCGTCGATCTCGCGGGTCACCTGCAGCTTCTCGCCCTCGACAGTAATTTCGGAGGCGAAGGTGCCCTGAGGCAGGCCGGTCAGTGCGGCGAGCATCTGGCCGGTCTGGTTGTTGTCGGTGTCGATGGCCTGCTTGCCCAGTATCACCAGGCCGGGCTGCTCCTCCTCGACCAGCCTGGCCAGCGCCTTGGCCGCGCCCAGGGACTCGACGCGCTCGTCGGTCTCGACGTGGATGGCACGGTCGGCGCCCAGCGCCAGCGCGGTGCGCAGCTGCTCCTGGGCGGCCTTGGGGCCGACGGTGACGGCGACGATCTCGGTGGCCACCCCGCGCTCCTTCAGGCGCACCGCCTCTTCCACGGCGATCTCGCAGAAGGGGTTCATGGCCATCTTGACGTTGGTGAGGTCGACGTCGCTGTTGTCCGGCTTGACCCGGATCTTGACGTTGTAGTCGATGACGCGTTTGACCGCGACGAGTACCTTCATAGTGTCCTCGCTTGGTTCACACTGGGAACCTGATGGTTGGCGAAGCGGACCCTGTTCCCGGCTCGATGCGGGAGGAGACCTGCCTCCTTGGAAACCGGCTGGCATACCCTTATGCGTTTCATGCAAGCGTTTGATAGGCTCAGCACCATAAAACTCTCTCAATGTGCCATAGCCGCAACCTGATCAACAATCCCCGGGTATCCGGGGCGCATGCCGGGCCATGACGCACTGCACCATCGCAGGGGGTGACCCTTTGCCGCTATTATGCCTATCATGGGTCATGGCTAGAAGCAAACGACCGTTTTAAATCTTTTCGACGTTGGTCGCATCCAGTGACCGCGTCCCCGGGACAGCGAGGAGAGAGCAGGTGGAAGAACAAGTCGAACGCGATTCCATGGATTTCGATGTGGTGATCGTCGGCGCCGGCCCCTCGGGCCTCTCGGCGGCGGCCCGCCTGATGCAGCAGGCGGGCGAGGCCGGCCAGGAGCTCACGGTGTGCGTGGTGGAGAAGGGCTCCGAGGTGGGCGCCCATATCCTCTCCGGGGCGGTCTTCGAACCCCGCGCCCTGGCTGAGCTCTTCCCCGACTGGGAGGAGCGTGGTGCCCCGCTGACCACGCCGGCGACCCGCGACGAGGTCTACCTGCTCAAGGATGCCGAGAAGGGCCAGAAGCTGCCCAATGCCCTGGTGCCGCCCTCCATGCACAACACCGGCGGCGACATGACCCGCTACGTGATCAGCGCCGGCAACCTGTGCCGCTGGCTGGCCGAGCAGGCCGAGTCGCTGGGCGTGGAGATCTTCCCCGGCTTCGCGGCCCAGGAGGTGATCATCGAGGAGGGGGTCGTCAAGGGGATCCTGGTGGGCGATATGGGGGTGGGTGCCGACGGGGCGCCCAAGGAGGGCCATATGCCGGGCATGGAACTGCGCGCCAAGTACACCCTGTTCGCCGAGGGGGCCCGCGGCCACCTGGGCAAGCGGCTGATCGAGCGCTTCGAGCTCGACGCGGGCAAGGACCCGCAGCACTACGGCATCGGCCTGAAGGAGCTGTGGGACATCCCCGCCGAGCAGCATGAGCCCGGTCTGGTGCTGCACGGCTCCGGCTGGCCGCTGGACAGGCACACCCACGGCGGCTGGTTCCTCTACCACGCCGAGAACCAGCAGGTGGTGGTCGGCCTGATCATGGACCTCTCCTACCAGAACCCCTGGCTGTCGCCCTTCGACGAGTTCCAGCGCATGAAGCACCATCCGGTGCTGGCGAAACATCTCGAGGGCGGCAAGCGCGTCGCCTACGGGGCCCGGGCGATCGCCAAGGGCGGCTTGAACTGCCTGCCGAAGATGACCTTCCCCGGGGGGCTGCTGATCGGCTGCGATGCCGGCACGCTCAACTTCGCCAAGATCAAGGGCCTGCACACCGCCATGAAGTCCGGCCTGGTGGCCGCGGAGAGCGTCTTCGAGGCGATCGCCTCGGGCGACGAGGGCGGCCAGGAGCTGACCGCCTTCACCGAGAAGTGGGAGGCCAGCTGGGCCCATGCCGAGCTCAAGGAGAGCGCCAGCTTCGGCCCGGCGATCCACAAGTACGGCACCTTCCTGGGCGGCGCCTACAACTTCGCCGACCAGCTGCTCGGCGGCAGGTTGCCCGGCGTCCACGACACCACGCCGGACCATGCGACGCTCAAGCCCGCCGAGGAGTGCGAGAAGATCGCCTACCCGAAGCCGGACGGCAAGCTCTCCTTCGACAAGCCCTCCTCGGTGTTCCTGTCGAACACCAACCACGAGGAGGACCAGCCCTGCCACCTGAAGCTGGCCGACCCCGAGTTGCCGATCCGTGACAACCTGCCCAAGTACGCCGAACCGGCCCAGCGCTACTGCCCGGTAGGGGTCTATGAGGTGATCGAGGACGACGCCGGTAACCCCAAGTTCCAGATCAACTTCCAGAACTGCATCCACTGCAAGACCTGCGACATCAAGGACCCTGCCCAGAACATCACCTGGGTGGCGCCGGAGGGCGGCGGCGGGCCCAACTATCCGAATATGTAAGTCGATAGCGCCAAGCGCCAAGCGCCAAGCGCCAAGCAGATGATCGCATCATGCTGCTTGGCAACAATGGAAAACCCACCGGGATAGTGCGACCCCCGGTGGGTTTTTCTCGTTCTGCGGGACTCGCCCCCGACCGCAGATGGCTGACTGAGCCGACGCAGCCGGTTCAGTCGCCGGTGGCGATAGGCCGGGCGGGGTCGCGGATCCACTCGCTCCAGGAGCCGGGATAGAGCCTCGGCAGGGGCCGGCCGGCGATCGCATAGGCAAGGATGGTGTGGCAGGCAGTGACGCCGGAGCCGCAGTAGGCAATCGGCGACTCGCCCTCGGGCAGCTCGCTGGCCAGTGCCCCGGCGGGCTTGAAGTGGCCGTCGGCGGTGAGGTTGTCGGCACTGGGTCGGCAAACGGCCCCGGGGATGTGGCCCGCCACCGGGTCGATGGGTTCCGCCTCGCCCCGGAAGCGCTCCCTGGCGCGGGCATCGACGAGTGTCGCAGGACCCGCCAGCAGCTCTCCGGACGAGACGTGATTCTCGTCGCGGTACGCCGGCTGCCAGCCGGAGCCCGCCGGCATGGCCTCGGGGTCGCCATCCTCGAGCAGCTCGCCTCCCGCCGCCAGCCAGGCCCTGAGGCCTCCGTCGAGCACCCGCACGTCGGGATGCCCCGCCCAGCAGGCGAGCATCCACCAGGCCCGCGCCGCGGCGAGCTGGCCGCCCATGTCGTCATAGACCACCACCGGCTGTCCCGGCCTGATCCCCAGGCGCTGGACCACCGCGGTGAAGGCCGCGCGCGTGGGCAGCGGATGCCGGCCGCCCTCCCCTGGCGGGCCGGCCAGGTCACGGTCCAGGTCGATATGGTGGCTGCCCGGCAGGTGGGCCTCCCACCACAGCCGGCGGCCCGCATCGGGCTCGCCCAGGCGGGCACGACAGTCCAGCACCCGGGGCGGGGTGGCGCCCTCGAGGGCCTCGGCCAGCGCGGTGGCCGTGATCAGCGGGGTGGTCATGGGGTGACTCCCTCCAGCAGTTCGATGGGGGCCCGGCGGGCGATCAGGCGACGCCGCCCGGCATTGTGGAACTGTACCTCGATCACCGGGTTGTCCGGGTCGCCTTCCACCACGCTGATCCGGCCCTCGCCGAACACCGCATGGCGCAGGGCCTGGCCGACATGGAAACTGGCTGACGGCGCCTCGGCCTTCGCGCCCGGACTCGCCGACACCAGCGGCAGCGAGTGGCCCAGCGAGGCCAGGTAGCGCCGCACCAGGTCGGGCTCGGACACCGGCAGCGGGCCCTGGGCCTCTTCCGCCTGGGTGCCTTCCAGCCGTCGCGCGACGCGCTGGCCGTCCTCCCAGGCTGACTCGGCGATGAAGCGACTGGGGCGGTGGTCACCGCCGTCGTGGAGCAGCACCAGGCGTTCCCGCGCCCGGGTGATGGCCACGTAGAAGAGCCTGCGCTCCTCCTCCAGGCGCCCCGGCGTCAGGGGATTGTCGCGGGTGTAGTGGGGAAAGTCCTCCTCGTTGACCCCGGCCACCAGCACCAGCGGCCACTCCAGGCCCTTGGCACCATGCACGGTGCTGATCAGCACCCCGTCGTCGCGGTTTTCCACCGGCCGGGAGAGCAACTCGATGAAGGCCTCGGTGTCGTTGCCCAACTCGCCGGCCTGCTCGACCAGCACGTCGAGCAGGCGCACGTCCTCCTCGCCCTTGTCGCGCCGGGCGGCGGCGCGCTTGAGCACCTTCTCGGCGTCGACCTCGGACACCACGTGCTCGAGCAGACGCGCCGGCGGCCAGGCCGATCGACGGGGCAGCTCGCAGAGCAGTGCCCAACGCTTCTTGAGGGTGCGTCGCTGGTGGGGCCTGAGCCCATCGAGCAGCGGATCGTGACGCTCCGGCCAGCGCTGGGTCTCGGCCAGCCGGTTGGCCAGGGCAAGGAGCCGCTCCCGGGCCACGAAGGGGGTGGGCTGAGCCAGCAGCATCGCCAGGTGTCCCGGGTCCTGGAGCCGGCGGGGCTCGACGGCGAGACGCAGGTAGCCGGCCAGGGCCTCGACCAGCGGCAGGCGGAAGACAAAGCGATCCTCCCGGGCCAGGCGAAAGGGGATGCCCTCGCGGAGCAGCGCCAGCTGCAGCGGCACCGACAGCGCCCAGCTGCGCACCAGCAGGCAGGCCTCGTCCAGCCCGCGTCCCCCGCGGCGCCACCCGTCGAGCTCGGCCAACAGCCCCTGGCTGCCCTGCCCCACGGCCAGGCCGGTGGCGGGATTGCCCGGCGCGGCCAGGCAGAGCTGGTCGGGACGCCGCCGGTTGGCGGCAATGGCGTGGTTGGCGGTGAGGGCCAGCGCATGGCCATGGCGGAAGGTGGTCGAGAGCGGGTAGTCGCGGGCCGCCCCGAAGGTGGCGGTGAAGTTCTCCAGCATGGTGTCGGGGTGGGCGCCCCGCCACTCGTAGATGCACTGGTTGGCATCGCCCACCGCCATGACCTCGGCATCGCGTCCGGCGAGCAGCGCCAGCAGCCGCTGCTGGGCGGTGTTGATGTCCTGGTACTCGTCGATGACCACGTGGTCGAGAAACCCCTGGACCCGGCCGCGCAGGCCGGCATCGGCCTCCAGCGCCAGCAGGGGACGGTAGAGCAGGTCGGCGAAGGTCATCAGCCCCTGGTCGGCCAGCAGCCGCTCGGCATGCTCGAAGGCGGCCACGAAGTGTCCCGTCTCCTCGCCGAAGTCGAGCTGGCGATGGAGTTCGGCCGGCGAGGCCATCTCGGCCTTCACCAGTCCGCAGAAGTGGGCCAGCGCCTCGAGGCGCTCGGCCTCCAGGGCCGTCTCGCGCGCCTCGGGGGCCTCGCCCAGCGCGGAAAGCGTCGCCTGGCGCAGCAGCCGCTCGAGCTGCCAGTCGGCGGTGAGCAGCTGACGCGGCGCCAGAGCCCCCCAGCGGGTCAGGCTCGCGGTCAGCCGGTGGCCGAGGGAGTGGAAGGTACGCACGTCGGGCAGCGCCTGGCCGTCCGGCGCCATCTCGGCCAGGCGGGCCTGAAAGTCTTCCCGGGCCGAACGGTTGAACATCAGCACCAGGATCCGCGCGGGGGGCACCCCCTGCGCGAGCAGGTGCAGCACCCGGGCAACCATGGTCGTGGTCTTGCCGGCACCGGCCACCGCCGCGACCCGGGCGTGTCCCCGCTCATGGGCGACCACGGCGCGCTGCTCGGGGGTCAGCTGGCGGATCAGCGTCATGGCACCTCGCCGGCGGGGCCCGCGCCCGCGTCGAGCCGCCCCAGGGGCTGCCAGGTGCCACGGCTGGTCAGGCCCAGTTCGAGGAGGCCCCCGCCGAGTTCCCGGGTCTCGGCCTGCTCCACCAGGCGGTAGTAGACGTTGCGACCCAGCCGTGCGTCGAGCCCGAAGCGCACCGCGACCTCCGGCACCGTCTCGCCGGTCGGGGTCTCGCTGAGCACCAGCCGATGCGCCTCGCCGAGCGCCAGGCGGTCGCCGACGTTGGTGGTCAGCCACCACCGACCTTCTTCGTCACGCTCGGCATCCACCACCAGGAAGGGGCGGTCCTCGACCCGGATTCGCTGCCGCTCGGCCGGCGTCACCAGCACGTAGTCGCCGTCGGGCTCGCGGCGCAGGATGGTCGAAAGCAGGCGCACCAGGCGCGGGCGGGCGATGGGCGTGCCCTCATGGATCCAGCGACCGTCGGCGGCGATGGTCAGGTCCATCTCGCCGAGGTGTTCGGGATGCCAGCGATCCACGGGCGGGATCTCGCCCTCGGGATCGATCTGGGCCAGCAGCGGATCGAGTTGCATGGTGCGCCCTCCCCCGGGCCACGGATGAAAGGGTGATGGCGATAGCCTAGACCAGCCCGGCGGAGCGCAGCGCCTCGCGTACCTCGACAGGCGCCTCGGGCGCCGCGGCGCGGAACAGCCGGTAGAAGTTGGCGGTGGTCTGGGCGGCGACCTCCTCGAGGCTGATGCCTCGCTCGCCGGCGATGCATTCGGCGACCTCGACCACCCAGGCCGGCTCGTTGGGCTTGCCACGATGCGGCACCGGGGCCAGGTAGGGGCTGTCGGTCTCGATCAGCAGCCGGTCCAGCGGCAGCTGGCGAGCCAGCTCGCGCAGCGACTCGGCATTGCGGAAGGTCACGATGCCGGACAGCGAGATATAGAAGCCGTGCCGCACCGCCTCGCGGGCCATGTCCAGGTCCTCGGTGAAGCAGTGCAGCACGCCGCCCACCGCCGGGTCGGTATGTTCGCGGATCAGCGCCAGGGTATCGTCGCGCGCATCACGGGTGTGGATGATCACCGGCAGCTCGAGTTCACGGGCGGCGACCAGCTGGCGGCGGAACCGCTCGCGCTGCACCTCCCGGGAGGGCACCCTGTCGGGCGTCCTGTCGAGGTAGTGGTAGTCCAGGCCGCACTCGCCGATGGCCACGGCACCGACGCGCTCGGCCGCCTCCTTGATCGCCGCGACACTCGGCTCCTCGGCGACGCTGTGCAGCGGATGGATGCCGGCGGAGATCACCACGTCGTCATGGGCCCGGGCAAGCTCGGCCAGGACCGGCAGGTCCTCGAGGGTCACGGCGATGGCCAGGAACTGGCGCACGTCCCGGGCGCGGGCGGCATCGAGGGCGGCGGCCAGGTCGCCGCCGTGGGTGCGGGGGTCGAGACGGTCGAGATGGCAGTGGGAATCGACAAACATTCAGATAGCAACCGATGTAGAGGATGGGCAAGGGAGGCTCGGCGCGCTCAGAGCGTATAGGTCGGGGCGCCCTTGTCGAGATGGCCGGCCAGCAGGGTCTCGATGCGATCCCGCACGGCCTGGTCCTCGGCGCTGAAGTGGATGCCGATGCCCGGGACCCGGCGCCCGGCCACCCCCTCGGGCGAGACCCAGACCACCTGGCCGGTGACCGGGACCCGCTCGGCATCCCCCGGGAGCATGAGCAGCAGGAAGACCTCCTGGCCCAGCTCGTAGCGCTCGCGGGTGGGCACGAAGATGCCGCCGCGCTCCAGCACCGGCATGTAGGCCGAGAGCAGGGTCGGGACGTCCTGGATCGTCAGGGAGAGCGCTTTCTGTGCGGCCATGGAGCCTCCTCGGTCAAGGGCACTAAAGGTCAGGAGCGCAGCAGCGTGGACCAGCGGACCAGCCAGGCCTCGAGGGCCAGCTGGGGGTTGGGGTTGCCCCCCTCGGCCAGGAGGCGACGCTGCTCGCGGGCATAGTCCAGCAGGCGGAACCAGTCACGTACCCGGGCATTCTTGACCGCCTGGCGATAGAGCACCAGCAGGTCGGGGTTGCGCAGCTCGCTGGTGTCGCCGGATAGCCCCAGGCGAATCAGGTCCTCGAGCCAGGCGATACCGTACCACAGGATGGCGTCGATGGACTGGCGCTCCAGGCGGGCCGCCTCGGCCACCGGCTCGGCGCCCCTGACCAGCGCCTCGAAGGTCTCCAGCAGCTGCTGGCGCAGTGCCCGGGACTCCGGTTCGGCGAGCTCCAGCGCCCGCAGCGGCAGCCCCCCCGCGGCCCGGAACCAGAAGTGGGCCTCCTCCTCGCCGCCCAGGCGCTCGGCCAGCCACGCCTGGCAGTCGGCCTCGGCCGGCACCGGCAGGCTCCAGTGCTGGCAGCGCGAGCGGATGGTGGGCAGCAGCCGCGAGGGAATATCCGAAAGCAGCACGAACAGCGTCCGCCCGCCGGGCTCCTCCAGGCTCTTGAGCAGCGCATTGGAGGCCGCCACGTTCATGGCCTCGGCCGGCGAGATCACGATCACCCGGTAACCGCCCTGCTGAGCGGTCTGGGCGACGAAGGCATTGACCTCGCGGACCGGGCCGATGCGGATCTGCCGCTTGCCCTCCTCCGGGGCCACGCGCAGGAGATCCGGGTGATAGCCCGAGGCCAGCATGTGGCACGCATGGCAGCGGCCGCAGGCGTGCTCTCCCGGCGAGGCACAGAGGGTGCGTGCCACCAGCGCCTCGGCCAGGGAGTGCTTGCCGAGGCCATGGGCGCCGGAGATCAGCAGCGCGTGGGGCAGACGCCCGGCATCGGCCAGGCGCACCAGTTCCTGCCACCGCGCCTGCAGCCAGGGCAAGGGACGAGGGACCTCAGCCTCGCTCATGACCAGGCTTCCAGCCGCTCGTCCAGCCGCGCCAGCAGTTCGGCCTGGACCTCGGCCAGGCTGGCCCCGGCATCGATCACTACCATGCGGCCAGGCGCCACCTCGGCACGGGCGAGGTAGGCCTGGCGCACCGCCTCGAAGAAGGCGCCGCGCTCCCGCTCGAAGCGGTCGCGCTCGCCGCCCTGCCCCTTCAGGCGCCCCTCGAGGCGCTGCTGGGCCGCGACCATGGGCATGTCCAACAGCAGCGTCAGGTCGGGGGTGAGGCCCCGCTGGACGAAGGCCTCGAGCTCGGCGATGCGCGCCGCCTCGATGCCGCGCCCGCCCCCCTGGTAGGCATAGGTGGCATCGGTGAAACGGTCGCAGACCACCCAGGCGCCGCGCTCGAGCGCCGGGCGAATCACCCTGGCCAGGTGCTGGGCGCGGGCGGCGAACACCAGCAGCAGTTCGGCATCCGGGTCCAGGGGCTCTTCGCCGTCAGGGTCGAGCAGCAGCCGGCGCATCGCCTCGGCCCGCGGCGTGCCGCCGGGCTCGCGAGTGGCCACCACCTCGTGGCCGCGGGCCCGCAGATGGTCGACCACCAGGGCCAGGTTGGTGGACTTGCCCACCCCCTCCCCGCCTTCCAGGGTAATGAAGCGTCCTCGCGGTGTTGTCCGCTCGTCGGGCATACGCTCTCCGGCTCGATAGTCAGCGATTGCGGATATACCGGTTCACCGCATTGTTGTGCTCGCGCAGGGTACGCGAGAAGTGATGCGTGCCGTCCCCCTTGGCGACGAAATAGAGCGTCTCGCCCTCCTCCGGCTGCACGGCGGCTTCCAGCGCGGCCCGTCCGGGCAGGGCGATCGGCGTGGGCGGCAGGCCCTCGATCACGTAGGTGTTGTAGGGCGTGGCCTCGCGCAGGTCGGCGCGGGTGATGTTGCCCTCGTAACGCTCCCCCATGCCGTAGATCACGGTGGGATCGGTCTGCAGCCGCATGCCCCGTTCCAGGCGGCGCTTGAAGACGCCGGCGATCTCGGGACGCTCCTCGGGGGCGCCGGTCTCGCGCTCGATCAGCGAGGCCATGATCAGCGCCTCGTAGGGGTTCTCCAGGGGCAGGTCGTCGTCACGCCCGGCCCATACCTCGTCGAGGGTGGCCTCCATGCGATCCAGGGCCTGGCGCAGGATCTCCAGGTCGCTGAGCCCCTTGTGATAGCGATAGGTATCCGGGAAGAACCAGCCCTCGGGGTGACGCCCCTCGCGGTCGAGCCGGGCCATCACCTGCTCGTCGGAGAGGCCCTCGGTGTGGTGCGCAAGCTTCGGTGCCGCATCGAGCAGTTCGCGCATCTGGGCAAAGGTCCAGCCCTCGGGAACGGTCAGCGGGTAGGTCACCACCTCGTTGCTGCCCAGCAGGTCGAGCAGCTCGCGGCCACTCATGCCGGGCGCCAGGCGGTACTCTCCCGGGCGCAGGCGTGGCAGGGCCTCGGGTTCCAGCCGGGCGAGCAGCCGGAAGGCCCACGCATCGGCGAGGATCCCCCTTTCGTCCAGTTCCCTCACCACGCGGTGGTAGCCGGCGCCGTCGGGCACCTCGTAGATGGCCGGTTCCTGGAGGGCGATGGGCGCCTCCAGTCGTGACTGCCAATAGCGATGCCCGGCGAACGCCGCCAGGGCCGCCAGGATGATCAGAACCAGCAGAATCTTCAGCACACGCCCCATGCGGGTCGTCCTCGTTCAGTCGTCTAGCCGCGTCGGATGGCCCAGCGCCGCATGGGCCACCGCCTGCAGGCGGCGATGCACCGCGCCGATGCTCCAGCGCCGCAGGAGCCCTCCTCCGGCCCCGTCCAGCCGGGTCACCGGCCAGACCCCCTGCACCGAGTTGCCGAGCCAGACCGCCTCGGCACTGGCCAGCACCCCGGGGGCGGCATCGACCTCGGCGATGGGTAGCCGCTCGAGCAGCACCGAGCGCAGCGTGCCGGCCACGCCACAGCGATCCAGGCGCGGGGTCTCGAGCCGTGCTTCGCGCTGCCAGAAGAGGTTCATGCAGGTCGCTTCCACCAGCCGCCCCTCGCCGTCGCAGAGCAGCCCCTCGGCGATCTCGGCATCCGACCACTCGGAGCGCGCCAGCACGTTCTCCAGGCGGTTGAGGTGCTTGAGACCGGCGAGCGCCGGCTGCAGACCCAGCCGCAGGCGACAGTGGCGAACCCTCACGCCCGCCCGCCAGCGGTTGGCATCGGGGGCGAAGGGCGACAGCTGCCAGCGAAGCCGGGGCGCGGGCACTGCGGGAGGGGCATAGCCGCGCCCCCCGCTGCCCCGGGTCAGGATCAGCTTGAGGACCGCAAGCCCCTGGCCGGCCTGGGCCAGCGGGCGCTCCAGGTCGTGCTCGGCGGGCATGGGCATGCCCAGCACCCGACAGCCACGCGCCAGGCGCGCCAGGTGGGACTCCCAGAGACACGGGACACAGTCACGCACCAGCACGGTCTCGAAGAGGCCATCGCCATAGGCGACGCCACGGTCGTCGAGCGGCCAGTCCGCCGGCGCGGCCTCTGCTTCCACCTGGCGCTCCTCGGGCCTCACACCCTGGTGAAGACCAGGGTGCCGTTGGTACCGCCGAAGCCGAAGGAGTTCGACAGGCTGACGTCGATCTTCATCTCGCGGGCGGTGTGGGGCACGTAGTCGAGGTTGCAGCCTTCCTGGGGGTTGTCCAGGTTGATGGTCGGTGGCGCCACCTGGTCACGGATGGCCAGCACGCTGAACACGGCCTCCACGGCACCGGCGGCGCCCAGCAGGTGGCCGATCATCGACTTGGTGGAGCTGACGGCCACCGATTTCGCGGCCTCGCCCATCACCTGCTCGACGGCACGGCTCTCGGCGAGGTCGCCGGCCGCGGTCGAGGTGCCGTGGGCATTGATGTAGTGGACGGCCGAGGCCTCGATGCCGGCATCGCGGATGGCGTTGCGCATGGAGCGGGCGGCGCCGTGTCCATCCTCCGGCGGCGCGGTCATGTGGTAGGCATCATCGCTCATGCCGAAACCGGTGAGCTCGGCATAGATGGTGGCCCCGCGGGCCTTGGCCTGCTCGTACTCCTCGAGCACCACCACGCCTGCGCCATCGGAGAGCACGAAGCCATCACGGTCCCGGTCCCAGGGCCGGCTCGCCGCGGCCGGATCGTCGTTGCGGGTGGAGAGCGCCCGCGCCGCCGAGAAGCCCCCCAGGCCCAGGGGCGTGGTCGCCATCTCGGCGCCCCCGCAGACCATCACGTCGGCATCGCCGTAGGCGATGGTGCGGGCACTGTAGCCGATGTTGTGGGTCCCGGTGGTACAGGCCGTGGTGATGGCGATGTTGGGGCCACGGAAGCCGTGCTGGATCGCCAGGTTGCCGGAGATCATGTTGATGATCGAGCCCGGCACGAAGAAGGGGGAGATCCGCCGCGCCCCGCCCTTGAGCAGGGCATTGTGGTTGTGCTCGATCATCGGCAGGCCACCGATCCCCGAGCCGATGGCCACGCCGATGCGATCGGCGTTGCCGTCATGACACTCGATCCCGGCATCCTGGATGGCCTGGGCACCGGCGGCCATCCCGTACTGGATGAAGAGGTCCATCTTGCGGGCCTCCTTGGGATTGAGGTACGGGCTGATGTCGAAGTCCTTCACCGACCCGCCGAAGCGCGTGTTGAAGGCGCTGACATCGAAGTGTTCGATGGGCGCGACACCGCTCTTGCCGGCCAGGATGCTGGCCCAGCTCTCCTCCACGGTATTCCCCACCGGCGTGACCAGACCGAGCCCGGTCACCACAACCCTTCTACGAGCCATCAGCTTTACCTCCAGACAACCTTGGTGACACGACCCCGCGGCGGGGCCGTCATGCGCGCATTATACCCGAGTCTCCCCGACCTGTGCGGCCCCGGCAAGTTCCTGTCGCGCATAGCACGAGAGCCGTCCTGACATGGCAGGACGGCTCTCCACGGGGCACCGGCCCCGGACGCCTCAGCAAGCGGTATCGACCGCCACCTTACTGGTGGGCGTTGACGTAGTCGATGGCTTCCTGAACGGTCGTGATCTTCTCGGCTTCCTCGTCGGGAATCTCGGTGTCGAACTCCTCTTCGAGCGCCATCACCAGCTCGACGGTATCCAGGGAATCGGCGCCGAGGTCCTCGGTGAAGGAAGAGGAGTTCTGGATGTCTTCTTCCTTGACGTTCAGACGCTCGGCCACAACCTTCTTCACGCGCTCTTCGATGGTGCTCATTATGACGTACTCCAGTCGTTCACATTGGCCGTTCGGAAAACCAGCCGTTAAAGATCCAGATCCGCTAGCCGGAAGCTGCGGGGTAGTTTATAGACGCCCCCGGGTCGGCGCAACCGCCGCCCCCCGGAGGCTTCAACGCATGTTCATGCCGCCGTTGACATGCAGGGTCTCGCCGGTGATGTAGCCCGCCGTGTCGCCGGTCAGGAAGCCCACCGCCGCGGCGATCTCCTCGGGCTCGCCGAGCCGCGCCAGCGGGATCTGGCCGAGCAGCGCCTTGTGCTGCTCCTCCGGCAGGGACTGGGTCATGTCGGTGGCGATGAAGCCGGGTGCCACCGCATTGACGGTGATGGCGCGCGAGGCCACCTCGCGGGCCAGGGCACGGGTAAAGCCCTCCATGCCCGCCTTGGCGGCGGCATAGTTGGTCTGCCCGAGGTTCCCCATGGTGGCCACCACCGAGCTGATCGAGACGATGCGGCCGAAGCGCGCCCGGGTCATGCCCCGCAGGCAGGCCTTGCTGACGCGATAGACCGACTTGAGGTTGGTGTCCATCACCGCGTCCCACTCGTCTTCCTTCATGCGCATCAGCAGGTTGTCGCGGGTGATGCCGGCATTGTTGACCAGGATGGTGGGGGCACCGAACTCCTCGGTGACCGCCTTGACCAGGGCATCGACGCTGGCCGGGTCGGTGACGTCCAGCTGGCGGCCACCCCCCTCGATCCCCGCCTCGGTGAGGTCGGCGCCGATGCGCTCGGCACCGGCATCGGTGGTGGCGGTACCGATCACGATACGTCCCTGGCGGCCCAGCTCATGGGCGATGGCGCGGCCGATGCCGCGACTGGCCCCGGTGATCAGGGCGACTCTACGCTCGGTTGTCATGGTCTCTATCCGTCCACGTCCGGGGGGTTGGATCAGCCATTGGCCGTCGGCGACTGGCCGACGGCGTCCCTGGCCAGTTCGAGAGCCGCGGAGAGGCTGTCCGGGTCGTTGACCGCCAGCCCCTTGCTGCCTCGGGCGATTCGCTTGTTGAGCCCGGTGAGCACCTTGCCCGGACCGCACTCGATGAAAACCTCGGCACCGCGGGCGGTCATCGCCTCGATGCAGGAGGTCCAGCGCACCGGCTGGTAGAGCTGCTCGATCAGCCGGGTGCGCAGGGTCGACACGTCGGCATGGGCCTGGGCATCGACGTTCTGGAACACGGTGTAGCGTGGCGAGCGCAGCTCGACCTCCTCCATGGCCGCCGCCAGCCGCTCGGCGGCCGGGCGCATCAGTTCGCAGTGCGACGGCACCGAGACCGGGAGCGGCATCGCGCGCTTGGCACCGGCCTCCTGGCAGGCGGCGATGGCCCGCTCCACGGCGGCCTTGCTGCCGGCGATCACCACCTGCCTCGGGGCATTGTAGTTGACGGCAGCGACCACGTCGCCGTCGGCGGCCCGGGCACAGGCCTGCTCCACCGCCTCGTCATCGAGGCCGAGAATCGCCGCCATGGCGCCCTCGCCGGCGGGAACGGCCGCCTGCATCGCCTCGCCGCGCAGCTTCACCAGGCGCACGCCCTGAGCAAAGGGCAGCGCCCCGGCACACACCAGGGCACTGTACTCGCCCAGGCTGTGGCCGGCCATGGCCCCCGGGCGCGGCCCCTCGAGCTCCTGCCAGACCCGCCACACCGCCACGCTGGCGGTGAGCAGCGCAGGCTGGGTGCAGGCGGTGGCATTGAGCGCCTCGGCCGGCCCCTCCTGCACCACCTGCCACAGGTCGTAGCCCAGGGCGTCGGCCGCTTCCTCGAAGGTCGTGCGCACCACGCTGTAGCGCTCTGCCAGCTCGCGCAGCATGCCGATCTGCTGGGAGCCCTGCCCGGGAAAGATGAGGGCAAGGGGTTGCGTCATGTCGATCACCTTTGCGCTTGTTGACTGTCGTCGATGCCGGGCGCACCCGGCATGGTCGGCCCGATGGGCCTGGATCCGCTCTCGGCTCGGCCGCGGTCGGCCGACTCGACAGGGGACCGGCGGTGGTCCAGTTCCGCGGCCAGCCGGCTCGGCAGGTCGCGCCTCACTTCGTTCACCGCCCGTTGCACCGCGTAGCGAAAGCCCGTGGCATCGGCGCTGCCGTGGCTCTTGATCACGATCCCGGCCAGCCCCAGCAGGCTGGCGCCATTGTAGCGCACGGGATCGAGCTCGCCCTTGAGGCGCCGCAGCGCCGGACGGGCGAGCAATCCCACCAGCCGGCTGCTCCAGTGGGCCTCGAAGGTCGCCTGAACCCGCTCGACGAGCAGCCGCGCCAGGCCCTCGCTGGCCTTGAGCACGGCATTGCCGACGAAGCCGTCGCAGACCACCACATCGGCGGCCCCGCTGAAGATGCCGTCACCCTCCACATAGCCCAGGTAGGTGATGTCGGGATGCCGGCGCAACCAGGCGTCGGCCTCGCGCACGCTGCGCGTGCCCTTGGTGCCCTCGACGCCGACGTTGAGCAGCGCCACCCGCGGCGCCTCCAGGCCGTCCACATGGCGCGCCATCACCTCCCCCATCAGGGCGAAGTCGACCAACCGCTCGGCACTGGCCTCCACGTTGGCACCCAGGTCGAGCAGGTAGCAGCGACCCAGGTCTCGGGTGGGAATGGCGGTGCTGATGGCCGGCCGTGGAATCCCCGCCACCGTGCCCAGGGCACGCCGGGCCAGCGCCATCAGCGCCCCGGTATTGCCGGCGCTGACCCCGGCCGCGGCGTCCCCGCCGGCGACAAAGTCAAGCATCCGGGCCATGCTGGTGTCGCCCCCGTGACGCAGCGCCTCGCTGGGTCGCTGAGACTGCTGGACGACCGCCGGGGCATCGCCGACCCGCAGACGCGACGCCGCCGCGGCAAGCTGCCGCGGCAGGCGAGCTATCTCGTCCTCCAGCAGGCCGGCGGGGCCGAACAGGCAGAGCTCGAGATCGGGGTCGGCACTGGCGGCCGCGGCGGAGCCCATGACAGCCGGGCGGGGACCGAGGTCCCCGCCCATCGCATCGATGGCGATCCGCACGTCAACGGCCAGCCATTACCACCCGGGATGGCGTCGCGTCAGGCGTCGACGACCTTGCGGCCACGGTAGAAGCCGTCCGGGGACACGTGGTGGCGCAGGTGGGTGGTGCCGGTCTCCTTGTCCTGGGAGAGGGCCGGCGCGGTGAGGGCGTCGTGGCTGCGACGCATGCCGCGCTTGGAACGGGTCTTGCGGTTCTGTTGAACTGCCATGGGTTGTCACTCCAGAGTGAAACGAGGGTGTATCAGGGTTTGCCCTTGATCTGCCGCAGCACATCGAAAGGGCTCGCCGGGGCGCTGGCCGACTCATCGGTCGCCTCCCCGCTGTTCAGCTGGTCGCGCGAGACCGGACACTCGGCCTCGTCGTGGTAAACCACCTGGGGCAGGCTGAGGATGAGCTCATCCTCGACCACCGCCAGCAGGTTCAGCTGTTCGTTTTCCACCAGCACCGGCTCATGGGTGCTCGGCAGTTCCGCGGCCAGGGCGTCACTGGTGACCATCCCCAGCCGGAAATCGCTCTCGACCTGCTGCGCCATGGGCTCGAGGCAGCGCCGGCACGGCAGCTGCAGCTCGGCCTCGAGGTGGCCACGGATCTCCCGCCGCCCCTGGGGGTCGATGGCGAAATCCAGCCATACCTGGGCATCACCTGACTGGGCGCCGACTTCCTCGGCGAGACGCGCCATGTCGGCGAGCGCCACCAGGCCTTCCAGGTGTTCGGCACGGGCCACGAGCTTGTAGGGCTCGACCCTGCCGGGGAGTCTTGAGGTCAACATAGGCGCGCAATGATAGGCACTCCCCCTGCCCCTGTCAAAGCCGCCATCGCCCCGGGTTACCATGGTGGCGTGGCGCCATGACCGGCGCCGCCGACTTGCTGTTTCCCTCGACCCGATCCGGAGAATGTCCATGCCCCGTCTGATCCTTGCCTCGGGCTCGCGCTGGCGCCGCCAGCTGCTCGACCGCCTGGAGATCCCCTATGCCTGGGAGAGCCCCGACATCGACGAGACGCCTCGCCCGGGCGAGGCGCCCGAGGCACTGGTCCACCGCCTGGCGCTGACCAAGGCCGAGCGGCTGGCCGACCGTTGGCCTGAGCATCTGATCGTCGGCTCCGACCAGGTGGCGCTCTTCGACGGCGAGATCCTCGGCAAGCCCGGTGACGCGGCCAGGGCGAGGGCCCAGCTGGCCCGCTTCTCGGGCCGAAGGGTACGCTTTCTCACTGGCCTGGCGCTGCTCGATACCCGCCGGGGTCGTCACCGGGTCTGCCACGAGGCCTATGACGTGGTGTTCCGCCAGCTCGGCCAGGAGGAGATCGCGCGCTACGTGGAGAGGGAACAGCCCCTGGACAGCGCCGGGAGCTTCCGCATGGAGGGGCTCGGCATTGCCCTGTTCGAGCGACTGGAGGGGGACGACCCCAACACCCTGATCGGCCTGCCGCTGATCCGCCTCTGCGCGCTGCTGCGCGAAGCGGGGCTGGACCCCCTGGTCTAAGCCAAATAACCGCGGCTTTTCCGGCGGCAGGCCTTCGCGGAGGCGCTGTGAACCCATCCCTGGGCGCTACATTCTCATCCCTGAAGAATGACCTCCGCTACGACCTACCCCCGGCGCCGCTATCGCCATCCGCCGGCTTGGCGCTCGGCGCTTTCAGCTCGGCGCTTCAGGGCAGCTGATAGCGCAACGGCGACTCACCCCGCGGCAGGCCCAGCCACTCCATGGCCACCCGACCGAACTGGCGGGAGATACGCTCGAGGGGGTCGAGACGCGGCGTGTAGTCGCGCAGCCGCGCCTCGCCAAGCCGGGCGCGGGCCACGCCGTCGAGGCTGTCGAGCCCATCCACCAGCCCCAGCTCCAGGGCCTGCTCGCCGCTCCAGATCAGCCCGCTGAACACCCGCTCATCGTCGGCCAGCCGGTCGCCGCGCCCCTCGCGTACATCATCGATGAACTGGCGGTGGGTGGTGGAAAGCACCTCCTGCCAGAACTCCCGCTGCGCCGGAGCGATGTCCGAGAAGGGGTCGAGGAACGCCTTGTTCTCGCCGGCCGTGAAGACGCGACGCTCGACGCCAAGGCGCCCGATGGCCTCCTCGAAACCGAAACCGGCATGGATGACACCGATCGAGCCCACCAGGCTGGCCGGTGCGGCGATGATCTCGTCGGCCGCCGCGGCCACGTAGTAGGCGCCACTGGCCCCAATGTCCTCGATCACCGCCAGCACCGGCTTGTCACCGGACTCGCGCAGCCGCATCACCGCCTCGAAGATGCGCTGGGACTGCACGGGGCTGCCCCCGGGGCTGTCGATATGCAGCACCACCGCCTCGGCCTCTTCCGCCCGCCAGGCCCGCTCCAGGCCCTCGATGATGCGCTCGGCGCTGGCCGGCGAGTCGCTGTCGATCACCCCCTTGATCTCGACGACACCGAGGTGCGGCCGGGCAGGCGCCCCGCTCCCCGGCGCGCCCAGGATCCCGTAGAGCGAGATCGAGAGCGACGTCAGGATGAGCAGCAGGAAGAAGAATCGGAAGAACAGCTTCCAGCGCCGGGAGCGCCGCTGCTCCACCAGCACCCCGCCGATCCAGCGATCCATCATCTCCAGCTGGGCCAGGCGCTGGCGCTCGCGAAGCGTCTCGGCGTCCTCGGCAGGCGGCGGCGCGGCATCGCCTCGCGGCGCCTCGCGCTCACGGCGCGCCTGCTCCGGGGTCAGCTCCGGACCGCTCGTCCAGCGATCATCACGCTTGTCGTCGTCACTCATGGTCGTCCCGTCCCTTGGTTAGCTAGCCGTGCAGCCAGTCGAACAGCGCGGGCACCGTCTCGGCGGTGAACACCGGCCGGCTGGTGGCAAGGCGCGCCGGGGCATGCACGCCCCAGGTCACCGCCACCCGGTCCATGCCCAGCGCCCGGGCCATCTCGAGGTCGTATTCGGTATCGCCGATCATCACCGCCTCACCGACCTCGACATCGAGCTCGACGAGGAGCTCCTCGAGCATCCGGGGGTGCGGCTTGGAGAGGGTCTCGTCGGCGGTGCGACTGGCATGGAACCAGCCGCCACTGGCGCTCTCGCGGAAGATGCGGTCCAGGCCGCGGCGACTCTTGCCGGTGGCCACGGCCAGGCGCTGGTCCGCCCTGCCCCGCAGCCGGGCCAGGCCGGCCTCGACCCCGGGATAGAAGCGCATGGGGCCGGTATCGCCCTCGACGAAATGGTAGGCATAGCGCGCCCGGAGCAGCTCGGCGCGCTCGGCATCGATGCCGGGACAGAGGGTGGCGATGGCCTCGGGCAGCCCCAGGCCGATGATGTTGCGGATCGCCTCCGCCTCCAGTTCCCCCCAGCCGGCCTCCCGGGATGCTGCCTGCATGCTGGAGACGATCCGGGCGATGGAGTCCATCAGGGTGCCATCCCAGTCGAAGATGGCCAGTCGATAGCGCATGAAGCCTCCGTGTCAGCGGGCGTGGCGGGCGCGGTCAAGCACCGCCTCGAGCTCGGCGGGCAGCGGCGCCTTGATCTTCACCGGCCGGCCACTGCTGGGCTCGGGAAAGGTCAGCGCCGCGGCATGCAGGAAGAGCCGCGACAGCCCCAGCGAGGCGGAGAGCCGCTGGCTCTCGCGGCTTCCGTACTTGTCGTCGCCGAGCAACGGATGGCCCGCATGGGCGGCATGCACGCGGATCTGGTGGGTCCGCCCGGTAACCGGCTCGGCCTCGACCAGGGTGGCCTTCTCGAAGGCCTCGCGCACCGCGAAGCGCGTCCGGGCCACCTTGCCCCCCTGCTCGACCCGCACCCGTCGCTCGCCGTTGGGAAGCTCGAAGCGGTCGAGCCGGGCGCTGACGAAGTCGCGCCGCGCCGGCCAGCGCCCGGCCACCAGCGCCAGGTACTGCTTGTCCATCTGCCGCTCCTTGAGCGAGGCGTTGAGCGCCAGCAGTGCCGGGCGCGACTTGGCCAGCAGCAGGCAGCCGGAGGTGTCGCGGTCCAGGCGGTGGACCAGCTCCAGGAAGTCGAGGTCCTCCCGCACCTGGCGCAAGGCCTCGATCAGGCCGATCTTCACCCCGCTGCCGCCATGCACGGCGAGACCCGAGGGCTTGTTGATCACCAGCCAGTCGCGCCCCTCCAGCAGCACGCTGCCGGCGAGCAGGTTGCGCAGGTTGTCGCTGACCTCGCGCACCGCCTCCCGAGGCGTGAGGCGCAGCGGGGGGATGCGCACCATGTCGCCCAGCGCCAGGCGAGTGTCGGCCTTGACGCGCTTCTTGTTCACCCGCACCTCGCCCTTGCGCACGATGCGGTAGATGAGCGCCCTGGGCGCCCCCTTCATGCGCGTCAACAGGAAGTTGTCGACCCGCTGGCCGACCTGGCCCTCGGTCACTTCCACCCACTGCACGTCGCGCCCTTCGGCCATGCCGCCACTCCACTGGATACCTGCTCGAAAGGCGCATTCTACCGCAGTGCAGGCCATCCTGCGCCAATTGCTGGCCACCCCCTTTGCTGTTATATTGCCAGCTCGCTTCACTGGGTCGTCACGACCCGTCAGAGCGCCTGCACGACAGACACGCAGGCCGGAGCGAAAAGATCAGGCCGCGACGATCCCCGCCAATCCGGGGTCCCGCCGCCGACAAGCAAGCGATACAACGCCACGCCCGGCTTCGGTCGCGCTCCCTGCAGCACGGCCGAAGATCACGGGATACGTACAACAACGTGCCGGAGGCCGGCGTTGGCGAATCGATGAATGCCAGGTGTTGGCGGTGACCGCAGGGCCGGATGGGCGACATCCCACCGAGACATGTCCTGCCTCCGCCCCGTACTCAACATGATCACGCCGTGTCGGTTCCATCGTGCAAGGATGAGCCGGAATGGCCGGGCGCACTACCGCATCCGCGACATGCGCTGAGCACAAGCACGCAGCAACCAGCGGTTCGCCTCCGTCGTTGACCGCCATCCGGCGCGTCCCTACTTGCGAGACGACATGAAACGGATGCTCATCAATGCGACCCAGCCCGAAGAGCTGCGCGTCGCGCTGGTCGATGGACAACGCCTCTACGACCTGGACATCGAGTCCGGTGCCCGGGAACAGAAGAAAGCCAACATCTACCGCGGCAAGATCACCCGGGTGGAGCCCTCCCTGGAAGCCGCCTTCGTCGACTTCGGTGCCGACCGTCACGGTTTCCTGCCCCTCAAGGAGGTGTCGCGCGACTACTTCCTGAAAGAGCCCTCGGGCCGCCCCAGCATCAAGGAGGTGCTCAAGGAGGGCCAGGAAGTCATCGTCCAGGTGGACAAGGAAGAGCGCGGCAACAAGGGCGCCGCCCTGACCACCTTCATCAGCCTCGCCGGCCGCTTCCTGGTGCTGATGCCCAACAATCCGCGGGCCGGCGGCATCTCGCGGCGCATCGAGGGCGAGGAGCGCAGCCAGCTCAAGGAGGCCATGAGCCAGCTGACCGTGCCCGACAAGATGGGCCTGATCGTGCGCACGGCCGGCATCGGTCGCTCCCCCGAGGAACTGCAGTGGGACCTGGACTACCTGGTGCAGGTGTGGGAATCGATCACCGAGGAGGCCGGCAAGCGCCCGGCACCCTTCCTGATCTACCGCGAGTCCAATGTCATCATCCGCGCCATGCGCGACTACCTGCGCCAGGACATTGGCGAGGTGCTGATCGACAGCGAGCAGGTCCACCAGGAGGCCCTGGCCTTCATCCGCCAGGTGATGCCCTCCTACCAGCAGAAGATCAAGCTCTACGTCGACGAGGTCCCGCTCTTCTCGCGCTTCCAGATCGAGTCGCAGATCGAGACCGCCTACGAGCGCGAGGTCAAGCTGCCCTCCGGCGGCTCCATCGTCATCGACCACACCGAGGCGCTGGTCTCCATCGACATCAACTCGGCGCGCGCCACCCGCGGCAGCGACATCGAGGAGACGGCCCTGCAGACCAACCTGGAGGCGGCCGACGAGATCGCCCGCCAGCTGCGCCTGCGCGACATCGGCGGCCTGGTGGTGATCGATTTCATCGACATGAGCCCGGCGCGCAACCAGCGCGAGGTCGAGAACCGCATGCGCGACGCCCTCAAGCTCGACCGCGCCCGCGTGCAGATCGGCCGCATCTCGCGCTTCGGCCTGATGGAAATGTCCCGCCAGCGCCTGCGCCCGTCGCTGGGCGAGACCAGCGGCGTGGTCTGCCCGCGCTGCGATGGCCAGGGCACCATCCGCGACGTGCGTTCCATCTCGCTCTCCATCATGCGCCTGATCGAGGAAGAGGCGATGAAGGAGCGCAGCGCCCAGATCCGCGCCATCCTCCCGGTGCCGGTGGCCACCTACCTGCTCAACGAGAAACGTGCCGTGCTGGCCGAGATCGAGCGGCGCCAGGGCGTGCGTGTGGTGATGCTGCCCAATCCGGACATGGACACGCCCCACTACGATGTCCAGCGCCTGCGCGACGACCACGTCGACGAGGAAGGCACCGCGACCCTCTCAAGCTTCGAGCTCTCCACCGACACCGAGGTGGGCAAGGAACCCGAGGCCGCCTTCGGCAAGCCGGTCCAGCGCGCCGAAGCCGCCGTGAAGACGGTGATCCACCACGAGCCGGCGCCCGCCTCGCTGCAGCAGGAAGAGGCCCCGGCCCCCGCT
>NZ_JAWSUJ010000064.1:0-23433 GCF_033549285.1 Halomonas sp. | reverse complement strand
CTCGGCCTGCTGCTCGGCGAGTTCGGCTCGCTGTTCGGCGGCATCGGCCCGCTGCTCGGCGGCGGCGATGCGGGCCTCCAGCTCGGCGAGGCGCTCCTCGAGGGAGTGGGTGTCGGCACCGGCCATCCCGGCGAGCCCCAGGCTGGCGGCGGCGATGGCAATGGCGAGGGGCTTCTTGAGCGTGACAGTGTGCATTGTCGTTCTCGTCCTTTGTTGTTGTCGCGACGGGTGGTCATCACGAAGGGTGGGGAGTCCCCCGGGGCCGGAGCGTCACCCCGGCGCGAGATACCTTCCGGAACTTAATCGATTCAGACCTCGACCACAAAAAGTCTTTTGTAATATTACGACCAATGTCTAAATATTGAGCGGGAAATCGGCGCACTCAAGGTAATAAAACTACAAATCATTCCTCGCCATGACATACCCTGCCCCATCGACACCATGACGAGGACACACGATGACGCCCGGACACCCTTCCCTCTCCCTGATGCTCGGCATGATGCGCCTGCACGAGCGCCCCGAACTGCAGGCGCCGGAGCGGCTGGCCGACTGGCTCGAAGCGCGCCTCGACCAGGGGCTCGACTGGTTCGACCACGCCGACATCTATGGCGGCAACGGCCACAACGAGCGCCTGTTCGGCGAGGCCCTGCGCCGCCGGCCGGGCCTCGCCACCCGGGTCAGGGTGGTCACCAAGGCCGGCATCCTGATGGCACCCGGCGACACCAAGCACTACGACAGCTCGCCGGTCTGGCTTGCCGGCGCCATCGACCGGGCCCTGGCGCGACTCGGGGTCGAGCGGCTGGACCTCTTCCTGATCCACCGCCCCGACCCGCTGATGGAGGTCGAGGCCACCGCCCGGGTGCTGGACGATGCCGTCCGGGCCGGCAAGGTCGCCGCCCTGGGCGTCTCCAATTTCCTGCCCGAGCAGTGGCGCCGCCTGCAGGCGGCGCTGTCCCATCCGCTGACCCACCACCAGCTGCAGCTCTCCCTCACCCGGTCGGCGCCACTGTTCGACGGCAACTTCGATGCCCTGCGCCGGGACGGCCTCTCGCCCCTGGCCTGGTCGCCCCTGGATGGTGGCAGCCTGTTCCAGGGCGCCGCCGGCCAGGCCCTGGCGCGTCTCGCCGCCCACCATGGCGTCAGCCCTGCCGGCGTTGCCCTGGCCTGGCTGCGCCGCCTGCCGGGTTCGCCGGTGCCGGTGATCGGCACCCTCGACCCGGCACGGATCACGACCCTTCGCGACGAGGCCCGGCTCTCCCTGTCGCGCCGGGAGTGGTACGCCCTGCTGGAGGCGGCCCGCGGCCATGAGGTCGCCTGACCGTCAGGCAGGCTGCGACCAAAGTCGTGGTTGAACTCCGGCGTGAGCGCCGGCTAACTGTGCCGGACACGATCTTAATCGTTTAAGTCGTGAGGGAGCGAACGGCTACAGCACCTGCGGGTGGGAAGTCGCGATCGGCCCTCACACCATGACAGCGACAACAACAAGCGACGAGGAAGCCAGCATGTTCAAGAAGACCCTGATCTCGGCCATCGCCCTGGCCGGCGCTGCCGCCGGCAGCAGCCAGGCCCAGGCGGCGGACCTGACCATCTCCTGTGGCGCCGTCGGCGCCGAGCTCACCCTGTGCGAGGAGGGCGTCGCCCAGTGGGAGGAGAAGACCGGCCACGAGGTCGACATCGTCTCCACCCCCAACTCCTCCACCGAGCGCCTGTCGCTCTACCAGCAGATCCTCTCCGCCCAGTCCAGCGACATCGACGTGATGCAGATCGACGTGGTGTGGCCGGGCCTGCTGGCCAACCACCTGCTCGACCTCGGCGAGACCCTCGGCGAGGACGCCGCCGAGGGCCACTTCGAGACCATCGTCGCCAACAACACCATCGACGATCGCCTCGTGGCCATGCCCTGGTTCACCGATGCCGGGGTGCTCTACTACCGCAAGGACCTGCTCGAGGAGCATGGCGTCGAGGCCCCCGAGACCTGGGAGGCGCTGACCGAGATCGCCACCGAGATCCAGGCCGCCGAGCGCGAGGCCGGCAATGACCGGATGTGGGGCTACGTCTTCCAGGGCCGCGCCTACGAGGGACTGACCTGCAACGCCCTGGAGTGGATCGCCAGCTACGGCGGCGGCACCATCGTCGATGCCGAGGGCGAGATCACCATCGACAACGCGCAGGCCGCCGAGGCGCTGGACCTCGCCGCCAGCTGGATCGGCAACATCTCGCCGGACGGCGTGCTCAACTACACCGAGGAAGAAGCCCGCGGCATCTTCCAGAGCGGCAATGCGGTGTTCATGCGCAACTGGCCCTATGCCTGGTCCCTGGCCCAGAGCGAGGACAGCAACGTGCGCGACAAGGTCGGCGTGGTCAAGCTGCCCCACGGCGGCGAGGGCCCCAACGCCGCGGCTTCGGGCGGGGAAAACCGCAGTGCCGCCACCCTGGGCGGCTGGAACCTGGCGGTTTCCCGCTACACCGAGAACCCCGAGCTCGCCGCCGACCTGGTGGCCTTCCTGACCGGCGAGGCGGAACAGAAGCGCCGCGCCATCGAGGGCGCCTACAACCCCACCCTGGCCTCCCTCTACGAGGATGAGGAGGTGCTCGCCGCCGTGCCCTTCTTCGGCACCCTCTACGACACCTTCACCAACGCCGTGGCACGCCCCTCCGCCCCCACCGGCGACAACTACGGCCGGGTCAGCAACAGCTTCTTCAACGCCGTGCACCAGGTGCTCTCCGGTGACCAGAGCGGCGCCGAGGCCGTCACCCAGGTGGACAGCGAACTCTCCCGCATCAAGCGTCGCCGCTGGTAACCCAGGAGGTCCCCATGTCGACTCCCGTCACCGAACGCGCCCCCCAGGTGGGGCGCTCCTCACCAGCCGGCTATCGCGGCACCAAGGTGCGCCGCCAGCGGGTCCGCGCCGCCTGGCTGTTCCTTGCGCCCATGCTGGTGGCGCTGACGCTGGTCGCCGGCTGGCCGCTGCTGCGCACCTTCTACTTCAGCTTCACCGATGCCTCGCTGTCGGATACCGCCGGCGCCGCCTTCATCGGCATCGAGAACTACCTGGTCCATGACGACGGCGCCTGGTACGGCCTGCTCACCGACCCGGTGTGGTGGACCTCGGTGTGGAACACCCTCTACTTCAGCGTCGTCTCGGTGTCGCTGGAGGTGGTGTTCGGCATCATCGTCGCCCTGCTGCTCAACGCCGAGTTCAAGGGCCGCATGCTGGTGCGCGCCGCGGTGCTGATTCCCTGGGCCATCCCCACCATCGTCTCGGCCAAGATGTGGGCCTGGATGCTCAACGACCAGTTCGGGATCATCAACCACCTGCTGATGGCGGTCGGCATCATCGACTCGCCCATCGCCTGGACCGCCAGCGCCAGCTACTCCATGTGGGCGGTGATCATGGTCGACGTCTGGAAGACCATCCCCTTCGTCGCACTGCTGGTGCTGGCCGCCCTGCAGATGCTGCCCAAGGACTGCTTTGAAGCCGCCGAGGTCGACGGCATCCATCCGGTCAAGGTGTTCTTCCGCGTGACCCTGCCACTGATCACCCCGGCCCTGCTGGTGGCGGTGATCTTCCGCCTGCTCGATGCCCTGCGGGTGTTCGACGTGATCTACGTGCTGACCTCCAACTCCACCAGCACCATGACCATGTCGATCTACGCCCGCCAACAGTTGGTCGAGTTTCAGGACGTCGGCTACGGCAGCGCCGCCTCGACGATGCTGTTCCTGATCATCGCCCTGGCCGTGGTGATCTACCTCTACCTGGGCCGCCGCCAACTGGGAGTCGACCAATGAACCAGTATCAGCTGATCAAGCTCGCCAAGCGGGTCGGGTTCTATGCCCTGATCGCCGTGGTGATGGTCTACGCGATCTTCCCCTTCTACTACGCGGTGATCACCTCGCTGAAGCCCTCCGGCGACCTGTTCCGGGTCGACTTCTGGCTGTCGACGGTGGACTTCGGCAACTACGTGCAGATCTTCACCCAGAAGAGCTTCGTGCGCGCCATCTTCAACTCGATCATCGTCTCGCTTTCCGTGGTCTTCATCGCCCTGCTGCTCGGCATCACCGCCTCCTATGCGCTGGGCCGGGTCCGCTTCCGCGGCCGGACCACGGTGATGCTGGTGATCCTCGGGGTCTCCATGTTCCCCCAGGTGGCGGTGCTCTCGGGGCTCTTCGAGGTGATCCGGGGGCTCGGCCTCTACAACAACCCGGCCGGCCTGATCCTGAGCTACACCATCTTCACCCTGCCCTTCACCGTCTGGGTGCTGACCACCTTCATGAAGCAGCTGCCCATGGAACTGGAAGAGGCGGCGATCATGGACGGCGCCACCCCCTGGGTGACCATCACCAAGGTGTTCCTGCCGCTGATGTGGCCGGCCATGGCGACCACGGGCCTGCTGGCCTTCATCGCCGCCTGGAACGAATTCCTCTTCGCCCTGACCTTCACCCTCACCGACGACCAGCGCACCGTGCCGGTGGCGATCGCCCTGATCTCCGGAGGAAGCCAGCACGAGCTGCCCTGGGGGCCGATCATGGCCGCCTCGGTGACCGTCACCGTGCCCCTGGTGATCCTGGTGATGATCTTCCAGAAGCGCATCGTCTCCGGCCTGACTGCCGGCGCCGTCAAAGGATGAACCAACACATGGACCCCGAGATGCAAGACAACCTGACCTGGTGGCGCGGCGGCGTCATCTACCAGATCTACCCGCGCAGCTTCATGGACAGCAACGCTGACGGCATCGGCGACCTGGCGGGCATCACCGAGACGCTGGACTACGTCGCCAGCCTGAACGTGGACGGCATCTGGCTGTCGCCCTTCTTCACCTCGCCGATGCTCGACTTCGGCTACGACGTCAGCGACTACCGCGACGTCGACCCGATGTTCGGCACCCTGGAGGACTTCAGGGCCCTGCTGGCGAAGGCCCACGCGCTGGGCCTGAAGGTGATGATCGACCAGGTGATCAGCCACTCCTCGGACCAGCATCCCTGGTTCCAGGAGAGCCGCGCCGATCGCACCAACGCCAAGGCCGACTGGTACGTCTGGGCCGACCCCAAACCCGACGGCACGCCACCCAACAACTGGCTGTCGATCTTCGGCGGGCCGGCCTGGACCTTCGACCCGCGCCGCCGCCAGTACTATTTGCACAACTTCCTGACCAGCCAGCCGGACCTCAACTTCCATCACCCCGAGGTCAGGCAGGCACAGCTGGACAACATGCGCTTCTGGCTGGAGCTCGGCGTCGACGGCTTCCGCCTGGACACCGTCAACTTCTACTTCCACGACGCCGCACTCACCGACAACCCCCCGGTGCCGGCGGGCAGTCCCAAGACCCTGGGCGCGCCGGATGCCAATCCCTATACCTGGCAGCGCCACGTCCACGACATCAGCCGCCCGGAGAACCTGGACTTCCTGCGCGAGCTGCGCGCCCTGATGGATGAGTTCCCCGGCACCACCACGGTGGGCGAGATCGGCGACGACAACCCGCTCGAGCGCATGGCCGAATACACCGCCGGCGGCGACAAGCTGCACATGGCCTACACCTTCGACCTGCTCAACGCGCCCCACTCGCCGGCCTACATCCGCGAGGTGATCGAGCGCTTCCAGCGCCTGGCCGGCGACGCCTGGCCCTGCTGGGCGACCTCCAACCATGACGTGGAGAGAAGCGCCACCCGCTGGGGCCGAGGCGAGGATCCCGTGGCCTACCCCAAGGTGATGCTGGCCATGCTCTTCTCGCTGCGCGGCAGCGTCTGCCTCTACCAGGGCGAGGAGCTCGGCCTGCCCGAGGCCGAGGTGCCCTTCGAGCGCATCCAGGACCCCTACGGCAAGGTGCTATGGCCGGAGTTCAAGGGCCGCGATGGCTGCCGCACGCCGATGCCCTGGCGCCAGGCCCCGCAGGGCGGGTTCTCGCCCGTGGAGCCCTGGCTGCCAGTGGAGGAGCGCCACCTGCCGCTGGCCGTCGAGAACCAGCAGGCCGACCCCAGCTCGCCGCTGGCCGCCACCCGCACGCTGCTGGCCTTCCGCGCCGCGCATCCGGCGCTGGTCGACGGCGACCTCACCCTGGTCGACGTCGGCGAGGAGCTGCTCGGCTTCGTGCGCGAAAGCGCCCAGGAGCGCCTGCTGTGCCTCTTCAACCTCGGCGGCAGGACCCTGAGCACGACGCTGCCCCACGCCGGCATCCCGCTCCAGGGGCACGGCTTCGTCTCGGCACTCGATGGCGACACCCTGACCCTGCCGCCCTATCAGGCGGCCTTCCTGGCCCTCGACCACTGACAACACACAACAAGGGCCGGCCCCCGAGGCCGGCCAGGAGTCGCAAGATGGCAAGCGTGACACTGGAAAGGCTCAACAAGACCTTCGGCAGCACCCATATCATCAAGGATGTCGACCTCAGGGTCGGCAACGGCGAGTTCGTGGTCTTCGTCGGCCCCTCGGGCTGCGGCAAGTCGACCCTGCTGCGCCTGATCGCCGGGCTGGAGTCGATCAGCGACGGCGAGCTCAGGATCGCCGACGACGTGGTCAACGACCTCCCGCCGCGCGAGCGCGGCGTGGGCATGGTGTTCCAGTCCTACGCCCTCTACCCGCACATGACGGTCTACGAGAACATGGCCTTCGGCCTCAAGCTGGCCAAGATGGCCAACGAGACCGTCGATGAGCGGGTGATGGCCACGGCCCGCATCCTGCAGCTCGAGGAGCTCCTGCACCGCAAGCCCAAGGAGCTCTCCGGCGGCCAGCGCCAGCGGGTAGCCATGGGACGCGCCATGGCACGGGAGCCGCGCATCCTGCTGTTCGACGAGCCGCTCTCCAACCTGGATGCCTCGCTGCGCGTGCAGATGCGCAACGAGATCGCCCGCCTGCACCACCGCCTGGGCTCCACCATGATCTACGTCACCCATGACCAGGTGGAGGCGATGACCCTGGCGGACAAGATCGTGGTACTGCGCGACGGCCGCATCGAGCAGGTCGGCAGCCCCCAGACGCTCTACCAGCAGCCGGCCACCAGGTTCGTCGCCGGCTTCATCGGCTCGCCCACCATGAACTTCATGCCGGCCGAACTGCTCGGCGGCAGCGAAGAGGGCTGCCGGGTCCGGGCCCCGGGGCTCGGCGAGTTGTCGCTGCCCCAGGACGCCAGCGGCCAGGGGCCTGGCGCCGAGCTGTCGCTGGGCGTGCGCCCCGAGCACCTGCGCCTGGCCGAGGCCGACGGCGACAACAGTTTCGAGATCGTCAACGTCGAGTACCTGGGCAACGAGGTCTACGTCTACCTCGAGCCCCGGGTCGGCGACACCCTGCTGATCCACCGCAGCGAGGCGCCCAGCCGCTGGGAGCTCGGCCAGCGGGTCGCCCTGGTGCCGGAACTCGAGCATGTGCACCTGTTCGATGCCGAGGACCGGGCCCTGGAGATCGCACGGGGCCGGCGCGCTGCCTGATCGGGAGGGCCGGGCCCGCGAACCGTGCGGGCGCCATCGCGAACCGATCCTGTCCCGTCGGTCAAGGAGCGGCTATCCTAGTCGACGAATTGCTTAGCAAGGAAACGTCTTGATACCGCCACGTCGCATGACCCTCAAGGACCTGGCTCGCGAGCTCGGTGTCTCCACGGCCACCGTCTCCAACGCCTTCAACCGGCCCGACCAGCTCTCCCCGAAGCTGCGCGAGCACATCCTTACCGAGGCCCGGCGCCTGGGCTACAGCGGCCCCGACGCCCGGGCCCGCAGCCTGCGCACGGGCCGCTCGCGGATCATCGCCGTGATCCTCGCCGAGAGCCTGACCTACAGCCTCAACGATGCGGTCTCCAGCGAGCTGCTCTCGGGCATCGCCGAGGTGCTCGACACTCGCGGCCACACCCTGCTGCTGCTCTCGGGGCGCCAGAACGCCGCCAGCGTGCCCGGCGCCTCGAGCATTGCCGATGGCTTCATCATCTATGGCCTGATGCCGAGCCTGAAGCTGTTCTCCGACCTCCCTCCCGAGCGCCCCCTGGTGGCGGTGGACTTCGATATCGAGGACCACGCCACGGTGCACGTCGACAACGAGCCGGCCTGCTACGCCATCGCCCGGCATGCCCTGAGGACGCCGACGCGACGCCCCGCGGTGATCAACCTGAGACTGACCGAGCAGCCCTGCAATGGCCGCATCGACGACGACCAGGCGCTGCTCTCGGCCGGACGCACCATCACCCGGGCCCGCCTCGCCGGCTTCCAGCGGGCCTTCGTCGAGGCCGGCATCGACCCGGCCGAGGTGCCGATGTGGAACATCGAGGAGAACACCTTCGAGGTCTGCACCCCGGTGATCGAGGAGATCCTCGACCTGCCGGAGGATGAGCGGCCCGACCTGCTGCTGTGCATGTCCGACCGCATCGCCCTGACCGTGGTGACGCTCGCCGAGCAGCGCGGCCTGCGCATCCCCGAGGACCTGCGGCTGACCGGTTTCGACGGCATCGCCGAGGGGCAGTATCGTGCTCCCCGGCTGACCACCATCCGCCAGGACAGCACCGAGAAGGGCCGCATCGCCGCGCGCATGATCCTCGGGATGGAACCCGCCGAATCCCGGGTCATGGCCACCGAAATGATGATTGGCGACACCTGTCCCTGACGCCAACCGGCTCATCCGGCCGCCTGCTTCCTTGCGGATCCCGGGCGCCGCCCTCCCCTCGCCGCTATAGTGAAGGTCAGGCTAGTGCCCGTGATTGGTGTCCTTCGGCGCCCACACCGCGCACAAGGACCCTCTCATGGCCACGACGGTTGCGGTGATCCAGAAGCCCCCGGTACTGCTCCAGCGAGACGCGACCATCGAGCGGATGCTGGCGTCGATCGATGAGGCCGCCGTTGCCGGGGCGACCCTGCTGGTCTTTCCCGAAGCCCATATCCCGGGCTATCCGACCTGGATCTGGCGACTCGCCCCGGGCGGTGACATGGCGCTGGCCAGCGAGTTGCATGCCAGGCTGCGCGAGAATGCCGTCGACCTCGGCGGCGACACCCTTGAGCCCCTCCAGGAGGCGGCCGCGCGGCACGGGGTGACTCTGGTGACGGGCCTCAACGAGATCGACAGCCGCTACAGCGGCACCACCCTGTTCAACAGCGTGGTCGTGATCGGCCCGGATGGGCGGCTGCTGAATCGCCACCGCAAGCTGATGCCGACGAACCCCGAGCGCATGGTCTGGGGCATGGGCGATGCCAGCGGGCTCAAGGTGGTCGAGACCCCCGCTGGACGCCTCGGCACCCTGATCTGCTGGGAAAGCTACATGCCGCTGGCGCGCTATGCCCTCTATGCCCAGGACCTGGAGGTCTTCATCAACCCGACCTGGGATTGCAGCGACATCGCGCTCGCCTCGCTGCGACATATCGCCAGGGAGGGCGGCTGCTGGGTGATCGGCACGGCCACCGCCCTCCAGGGAAGCGACATCCCCGCTTCCTTCCCCGAGCGCGACAGGCTCTACACCCCGGAGGAGTGGGTCAACGTCGGCAATGCGGTGGTCATTGCCCCCTCGGGCGAGGTGGCAGCGGGGCCCCTAAATCGCGAGAAGGGCATCCTCTATGCCGAGCTCGAGGTCGAGACCGCCCGCCGGGCACGTCGCTCGCTGGATGTCAGCGGCCACTATGCCCGGCCGGACCTCTTCTCGCTGTCGGTAAATCGCGCCCCCCAACCCCCGGTGGTGTTCACGGAGGCCTGACAATCACGCGGGACGCCATCAGAGCTCGATGCGGATCAGGCCCCGTTGAGGGTCGCGATCAGTCGTCGCGCACCGCCGTGGTCCCGGTGCTCTCCCAGCCAGAGCCCCTGCCAGGTGCCGAGCACCGGGCGACCATCGCGCACCGCCAGGGTCAGCTGGGTGCCGAGCAGGCTGGCGCAGACATGGGCCGGCATGTCGTCCGGCCCCTCCAGGGTGTGACGGAAGTAGGGCAGGTCGCCGGGGATCCGCTCGCGCAGGAAGGCATCCAGGTCATGGCGCACGTCCGGGTCGGCATTCTCGTTGAGGGTCAGCGACGCCGAGGTGTGCAAGAGCTGCAGGTGCAGCAGCCCCATGGAGACCTCCCGCAAGCCGGGCAGGCCGTCGACCACCTCGCCGGTGATCAGGTGAAAGCCGCGCGAGCGCGGCGCGAGACGCAGTTCCTGCTGCTGCCACATGACGGCTCCTCGAGACAGATGAGGGGGATACCGCCATGCTAGCCTCTCCCGACATCAAGGCAAGGGCGCCGCGCCCCGCGGCGGGGTGCGGCGCCGCCTCGCTTGCCTAGTTGCGGGGATCGTCCGCCGGATCGAGATACTCGATGCCCCAGGGACCGGTGCCGTGCAGCTGGAACAGCGTCTCGCCCTCGGCATGGCCGAACATGGGGTCGCCCGGGGACATGATGGCGAAGTCGCCTGGCGCCAGGGCCTGGGTCGCGTCGGGGTCGTAGCTCTCGCCATGGGCGAAGTGCAGGGTGCCGTCGAGCACCGTCACTCGCTCGTAGGCCGGATGGACATGGGGCTGGATCTCGTAGCCATCCTCGAGCCTCAGGCGGATGGTGAAGGGAGCCTCCTGGCTCAGGTCACCCTCGATGATGGCGATCTCGGCGCCCTCCCCCATGGAGGCCACCGGCCCCCACTCGAGTTCGTCCGCGCTGCCGATCAGGTGGCCGTCGCCCTGGTAGGGGGCCGCCTGGACAGCCGTGGCCAGGGCCAGGCCGAGGAGCGTGGCGGACAGGGTCTGCGTCAGGGTCTTGGGGTTCATGATGCGACCTCCTCTTCATTGGATTGTCATGTCGAGGCCGTGTCATGCCGGTCGGAGCCGGCGCCTCAGCGCCGGATGGCCAGCAGCGAAATGCTCTTGACGCCATAGGTCTCGCTAGCGCCTCGCGCCGAGTCGGTCAGGAAGCGGTACTCGGGGTGCTCGCGGAGCATCTGCACCTCGAACCCCGCCGCCTCGATGGCCGCCCGGTAGTCGTCCACCTGACTGGCCCCGCCGATGCAGGCGGCCCACAGGGTGGCATTGCAGGAGACCTTCTCCGGCAGCGGCGACTCGGTGACGATGTCGGCCAGCGCCAGCCGCCCGCCCGGGCGCAGGACCCGGGCCGCCTCGGCGAAGACCCGCGGCTTGTCCGCCGACAGATTGATGACGCCGTTGCTGATCGCCACGTCGACGCTGCCGTCGTCGAAGGGGGGCGACTCGATATGGCCGGCATGGAAGGCCACGTTGGCGAATCCCGCTTCCTCGGCCAGGCGCTGCGCCTTGAGGCGCTGGGCATCGGTCATGTCGAGCCCCAGCACCTGCCCCTCCGGGCCCGTCGCCAGGGCGGCCAGGAAGCTGTCCATCCCGGCGCCACTGCCCAGGTCAAGCACGCGCTCGCCGGGGCGAATCGCCGCCAGGTCCAGGAAGTGGCCGACCCCGGCAAAGGAGTCGATGGCCGCTGCGGGTATCCGGTCCAGTCCCGCCGGGTCATAGCCCAGGCGCTCGGCCAGCGCGCGCCCCATCTCGAAATGGAACTCCGCGTCTGGCGTCTCGGCCACCTCGCGATACATCGCCTTGACCCGCGCCTCGAGCTCACCGCGATCCACCGCGGGTGATGTGGATGCTTCGATGATGGTCATGATGGCTCTCCTCTTGTCGTTGTCGCCTTCGCGCCACGGCACGCGGGTGCCGCGTCTCCCCGAGGACGCAGCCGGTGGCCGCATTGTTCCCGGGCCAGGGCTCCCGACGATGGTTCCCGGCGATCGTTCCCGACCCTGGCCGGGAACCCTGGCGGCCATTGATGCGTCCCTGCAGAGGCCCACGGCTTGTCGAACGGCCGCGGGGGTTCCAAGCTCGAAGAGGTGAGCCATGAGCCTTGCCCAGCCAATCACCCGCTCCCCGCTGCCCTGGCCCGCCATCCTGCAACGGGGCGCACCGGGGGTGGCCATGACCGAATGCCCGCCCGGCGAACGCCGGCAGTGGTTTGCGCAGCGCCTGGAGCCGCTGATGGACCGGCTCTACGGCACCGCCCAGCGCCTGACCTGCGACCCGGATGACGCCGAGGACATCGTCGCCGAGGCGGTCGCCAAGGCCTGGGCACGCCTCGATGAGCTGCGCGACCCGCAGCGTTTCGAGGGCTGGCTGTTCCACATCCTCACCAATGCCTTCATCAGCGACTGGCGCCGCCGGCAGAGCCGCCCACAGCGCCCCCTGGATCCCGAGGCGCCGTCACCGGACGAGCTCGATATCGGCAGTTTCACGCTCTTCCAGCAGCTGCATCAGCCCTTCCTGCTGTGGTGGGGCAGTCTCGAGGAACAGTTCTTCCAGAACCTGCTCGAGGAGGACCTGCAACGGGCCATCGACGCCCTGCCCGATGCCTTCCGGGTGGCGATTGTGCTCGTCGAGGTGCAGGGCTATACGTATGGGGAGGTATCCCGCCTGCTGGGGATTCCGCTGGGCACCGTCCGCTCGCGCCTGAGCCGGGCACGGGGCCTGCTGCAGAAGATGCTGTGGCAACAGGCCAGGGAGGCCGGTGTCATCGCCGGCCATCGGGCATCCACCCACCAGGGAGAGGGGGACCAGCAGCCATGAGCGGACGGCCACTGACCTGCGAGGAGGTCATCGAACGGCTCTTCAACTACCTCGACCGGGAGTTGGACGGCCAGCAGGCGGCCGATATCGAGCGGCACCTGCACCGGTGCCGCGACTGCTTCACGCGCGCCGAATTCGAGAAACGACTTCGGGCCAGGGTGGAGGCCACCGGCACGGCAGCGGCCCCGCCGCGACTGCATCGACGCATTCGGGACCTGATCGACCGCTTCGACGACGAGCACGACGCCACCCGCTGACCCGAAAGGAGCGATCCCATGGTGGCGATACTCGGTTATTCACCCCGGCAGATCCGCGACGCCGTGCAGGGCATGTACACGGCCGTCGCCGAGACGCCGGCGTCGCCCTTCCATTTCCCGGTGGGCGCCGCCGCCTGCCGACAGCTGGGCTACCCCCCGGCACTGACGGCCCCCCTGCCCGAAGCGTTGCTCGCCTCCTTCGCCGGCGTCGGCTACCCCTTTCGTGGCGGCGCCATCCGCGCCGGCGACCGGGTGCTCGACATCGGCGCCGGGGCCGGGGTCGATGCGCTGATCGCCCGCCGGCTCGCGGGGCCAGGCGGTCGCGTCATCGCCCTGGACCTCACCGCCGCCATGACCCGCAAGCTGCGCGACGCCGCCGAAGACCGCGGCATCGACCGGCTCGACGTGGTCCAGGCCTCGGCGGAACGGCTGCCGTTTGCCGACGCCAGCCTCGATGCCATCACCAGCAACGGTGCCCTCAACCTGGTACCGGACAAGCGCCGGGCCGTGGCCGAGATGTTCCGAGTGCTCAGGCCGGGGGGTCGCCTGCAGCTCGCCGACGTGGTGATCCATCGCCCGGTCTCGGTGGACTGTCACGAGGACCCGCGCCTCTGGGTCGAGTGCGTGGTGGGGGCGACGGTGAAGGAGGAGCTGCTGGCCCTGTTCGAGGAGGCCGGCTTCGAGGCGGTCGAGGTGGTGGGCCGCCACGACTACTTCGCCCTGAGTCCCAGCGCCCAGACCCGGGAGGTCGCGGCGGGCTTCGGCGCCCATGCCATCGAGGTCGGCATGCACCGGGGAGAGCGGGCGCCCTCTCGCCTCAGGCAGGCGTGGCTGAGGCTCGACCCGCGGCGCTGGCTGCGGATGCTGCAGCGTCGTGGCCTGCTGGGCATTGCCGCCCTGGGCCTGGCGCTGCTCTCCTGCTATGGCACCCTCGCGCTGGCTGCCCTCCTGCCGCTGCTCGGTCTTGGCCTGGCCCTGGACGACGGAACCTGGGCGCTGGTGATTGCCGGCTTCGTTCTGCTGACCCTGGCGGCACTGCCCGCCGGCCATCGACGACACCACGCCCTGGCACCGACGCTGCTGGCCGTGATGGGCAGCGCGGCCATCCTCCAGGCACTCTTCATCGCCTATCATCCCCTGGTGGAGCTCGCCGGCTTCCTGCTGCTGGCCATCGCCGCCCTCCGGGACCGGCAGGCGCGACGCCGACAGGAGGCCAGGGTACTGGGACTGGCGTGAGCTCTCGGCTCAGCGCGCGAAGCGCGCCACCTGGGTCGGCTGGCCGAGGTGGGCGTCCATCTCGCCGATCCCCGAGAAGCGCACCCGGTAACCATTGCGGCGCGCCACGCCCTGTGCCCAGTCGCGGAAGCGCGCCCGGTCCCACTCGAACCTGTGGTCGGGGTCGCGGAATTCGCCCGGTGCCAGATCATAGAGCGGGTTGTATTCGTGGTTGGGGGTGGTCATCACCAGCAGCTGCGGCCGCAGCCCGGCGAACACCGCGCGCTCGACCCGGGAGAGCGACTCGGGCGGGACATGCTCGATGGTCTCCACCATGGCCGCGGCATCGAAGCCGACCAGCGCCGGGTGGGAGTCGGCATAGGAGCCGCAGACCAGCTCGAGGCGCCCCGCCCGGGCGGCCGGCAGCGACTCCAGGCGCAGCTTGGCCTGGGCCAGCAGCTCGCCGGAGAGCTCCAGGCCCACCACCCGCTCGAACTGGGCGTCGCGCAGCAGGTACTGCAGCAGCCCGCCGGAGCCGCACCCCAGGTCGAGCACCCGGCGCGCACCGCTGGACCTGACCAGCGACACCACGCGCTGCAGACGCTCCTGGTGGAGGTCGAGGGCTTCGAGGTCGATCATCGCCATGCTCTCTCCGCGGGCTCCGGGCGAGAGATGATGACGCAAAGCGGCCGCGACGTGTAGCGGCGAGACAAAAAAGGCGCGACTCGCGTCGCGCCAGTGGCCTGCTCATTGCTGCCGAGGCGTCGTCCGACGCCGCCGGTCAGAAGAAGCCCAGCGGGTTGATGTCGTAGCTGACCAGCAGGTTCTTGGTCTGCTGGTAGTGCTCCAGGGCCACCTTGTGGGTCTCGCGGCCGACGCCGGACTTCTTGTAGCCGCCGAAGGCGGCATGGGCCGGGTACTGGTGGTAGCAGTTGGTCCACACGCGGCCGGCCTGGATGCCGCGCCCCATGCGGAAGGCGACATTCATGTCGCGGCTCCAGACGCCCGCGCCCAGGCCGAACTCGGTGTCGTTGGCGATGGCCAGCGCCTCCTCCTCGTCCTTGAAGGTGGTCACCGCCACCACCGGGCCGAAGATCTCCTCCTGGAAGACGCGCATCTTGTTGTGGCCCTTGAGCAGCGTCGGCTGGATGTAGTAGCCGTTGTTGATGGCCGGATCCAGGGACTCCCGCTCACCGCCGGTGAGGAACTCGGCGCCCTCCTCGCGGGCGATCTCCATGTAGGACATGATCTTGTCGAACTGCTCCTGGGAGGCCTGGGCGCCGACCTTGACGTCGGTATCCAGGGGGTTGCCGCGGGTGATCTGGCCCACCTTCTCCATGACCTTGGCCATGAAGGCGTCGTACATGCTCTCCTGGATCAGCGCCCGGGACGGGCAGGTGCACACCTCGCCCTGGTTGAAGAAGGCCAGCACCAGGCCCTCGGCGGCCTTGTCGATGAACTCGGGCTCGGCGTTCATGATGTCGGCGAAGTAGATGTTCGGCGACTTGCCGCCCAGTTCCACCGTGGAAGGGATGATGTTCTCGGCGGCGCACTTGAGGATGTGCGCGCCCACCGGGGTGGAGCCTGTGAAGGCGATCTTGGCGATGCGCTTGCTGGTGGCGAGTGCCTGGCCGGCCTCGGCGCCGTAGCCGTTGACAATGTTGACCACCCCCGGAGGCAGCAGGTCGCCGACCAGCTTCATCAGCTCGAGGATCGAGGCCGGGGTCTGCTCGGCGGGCTTGAGCACCACGCAGTTGCCCGCGGCCAGCGCCGGCGCCAGCTTCCACACGGCCATCAGCAGCGGGAAGTTCCAGGGAATGATCTGCCCCACCACGCCCAGCGGCTCGTGGAAGTGGTAGGCGACGGTGTTGGCGTCGATGTCGGCGGCGGTGCCCTCCTGGGCGCGGATGCAGCCGGCGAAATAGCGGAAGTGGTCGACGGCCAGCGGCAGGTCGGCGTTGAGGGTCTCGCGCACCGCCTTGCCATTGTCCCAGGTCTCGGCCACGGCGAGCATCTCGAGGTTCTGCTCCATGCGATCGGCAATCTTCAGCAGCACGTTGGAGCGCTCGGCGGCGGAGGTCTTGCCCCAGGCCGGCGCGGCGGCGTGGGCGGCGTCCAGCGCCTTGTCGATGTCCTCGGCACTCGAACGGGGAATCTCGCAGAACACCTCGCCGTTGACCGGGCTCACGTTGTCGAAGTACTGGCCCTTCACCGGCGGCACGAACTCGCCGCCGATGTAGTTGCCGTAGCGTGTCTCGAAGCTGACCAGCGAACCGGACTGGCCGGGGTTGGCGTAGATCATGGCGTGACTCCTGACTGTTGTCGTTGTGGCGATACACTCCCCAGTGTTGGTCAGCGCCGCCTTGTGCGACATACTCCGGTGGCAGGAGAGGGCCTCCTCCTTCGGTAGGAGGCGAGACGAGTCCACGAGGGATTTGCCCATGCACACCCTGATGGTCGCCGATGACCATCCGCTGTTCCGTGAGGCGATCGCGGCGGTGATCGAGGCCGGCCTGCCCGACAGCCGGCTGCTGGAGGCGGAGAGCCTGGAGGCGGCCCTACGCCATGCCGGGGCCTGCGGGGAGCTGGACCTGGTGCTGCTCGACCTCGGCCTGCCCGATGCCAGCGGGCTCGAGGGCCTGCGGGCGCTGCGCGCGGCGCACCCCTGGCTGCCGGTGGCGATCCTCTCGGCCGACCAGGAGCGGCGCACCATCCTCGACGCCCTCGACCTGGGCGCGGTCGGCTACATCCCCAAGTCGACGCCGCGCCAGGACCTGCTCGCGGCGCTGGCCCAGCTGCTGGAAGGCCAGGTCTACCTGCCGCCGGAGATCATGCGGCGTCCCGCCGTCCCGTGCTCTCCCTCCGTCGGGGTCGACACGCCCTCGCCCGGCCCGCGCTTCGCCGAGTTGACCGACAAGCAGCTCGAGGTGCTGCTGCGCCTGAGCCGCGGCGCCTCCAACAAGGTGATCGCCCGGGAGCTCGACATCGCCGAGACCACGGTGAAGACCCATGTCTCGGCGATCCTGCGCAAGCTCGGTGTGCCGGGCCGGGTCCAGGCGATCCTCGCCGCCGGCGAGGCCGACCTCGAGGCCCTGCTGGCCGAGCGCCACGGCCCGTCACGCTGAGACACCGCCCAGCAGGTCGATCAGGGCCATGCGCAGCCGCAGCGGCTTCAGGGGCTTGAGCAGGCAGCCATAACCCAGCTGCCGGGTCAGGCCCTTGATCGCCGCGTCGTGGTTGGCGGTGATCACCAGCACCGGGAGCCCCGGCTGGCGCTCGCGCAGCCGCGCCGCCACCGCCAGGCCATCGGGGGCCTCCTCACCCAGGTGGAAGTCGACGAGCAGCACGTCCGCGCGCGCGCCGGCGGCCTTGCCCTCCAGGTCGGCCAGCGAGGTCGCGGTCAGCGCCCGGCAGCCCCAGCCCTCGAGCAGCGCGGCCATCCCCGAGCAGATGCCGGGGTCATTGTCGATCACCCAGATACGCGCCCCCTCCAGGACGCTGCCCAGCCGCGGCGAGGCCGCCGTGGCCTGGGAAGGTGGCGATGTCACCGGCAATCGGCCATGGGGAACCCGCACCGAGAAGAGCGAGCCGCGGCCCGGCACGCTGGCCAGCCGCAGGGGGTGGCCGAGCATCCCCGCGATGCGGTCGACGATGGCCAGTCCCAGCCCCAGCCCGCGATCCTCGGCATCGCGATTACCGCCCAGGCGCTGGAACTCCTGGAAGATCGCCTCGCGCTGCGCCTCGGGGATCCCCGGCCCGCTGTCCCCCACCAGGATCTCGACCCCCTCGGGGCGGCGGCGGCAGCCCAGCAGGATCTTGCCGCGCCCGGTGTAGCGGATGGCGTTGGTCAGGAAGTTGCGAACCACCCGGGCCAGCAGCGCCAGGTCCGAGGCGACCACCGCGCCGCTGCCCACATAGTGCAGCTCGAGCCCCCGGGCCGCGGCCATCTGGCGGTACTCCTCGGCCAGCACGTCGAGCAGCCGGGCGACGGGGAAGGGGGCGATATCCGGCTCGAGCACCCCGGCATCGAGCCGCGAGATGTCCACCAGGGTGCCGAGCAGCGCCTCCACGTCCTTGAGCGAGCGGCCGATATGGCCCACCAGCCGGGTCGAGGGCTCGGGCAGGGGGTGCTCCTCCAGGGCGCTGGTGAATAGCCGGGCGGCATTCAGCGGCTGCAGCAGGTCGTGGCTCACCGCGGCCAGAAAACGGGTCTTGGAGAGGTTGGCCGCCTCCGCCTCCGCCTTTGCGGCATGCAGCTCGGCGAGGGTGCGCTGCAGCGTCTCGGTGCGCTCGCGCACCTGCTCGGCGAGCAGCACCGCATGCTCGAAGGCCGCATAGGGGGCGCCGCCCGCCACGCCCGCCGATTCCACGCGCTCCATCAGGGCGGTGGCGATCCGCCGCAGGCGAGCATTCTCCTCCAGCAGTTCCCGCTCCCGCGGGCCGGCGTCGTCAGGCGTCTGGCGTGGCCGGGAGAGATCCAATGGCAACCCCGGTGAAGGTCTGGTTGATGTGCATGCCATGGTGCTGCTCCCCATAGGTATTGAAGCCGATCACCCGCGAGCGGCCCAGCAGGCGAGAGGCCGGGGCCACCAGCCCCAGGGCCTCCAGCTCGAGCCGGCGCAGGAAGCAGTCGCAGCCGATGATCAGCGCCGGCTCGCCGAGCCGCGCGGTGAGCCCGGCGAAGACCGCCTCGAGGTCCTCCAGCAGCGGGGCCGGCTGCATGGCGGTGAGTACGATGCCGTTCTCCACCGCGCAATAGAAGCTGAGGCTGCCGTCGTCGTTGACCCGCTGGATGGAGCGCACGAAATGCGCCTCGCCCAGGCGCACCGCCAGCGGATGGCGGGCAAACACCTCGGGCACCAGGGCCTCGACCGGCAGGCCCACCAGCCGGGCGAACTCCTCGGCGGCCGGCAGGGCGTTGAGCTCCAGCACCCGGCGTCGCTCGCGGTCGGCGCGGGTGACCACCAGCTTCTCCTCCCGCGGGCGCAGGTGATGGGTGGTGAAGACCTCGAAGGGCAGCCGGGTGTTGATCATCACCACCACCGCCGCCTGGCCATGGAAGCGGCCGTCGGCATGCACATGGGTATGGGCCAGGCGGTTGTCGTCGCCGGCGGAGCCGCCGAAGCTGGGGATGCGCCCCAGGGCGGCATCCAGGGTCGCCAGCACCTGCTCCTCGCAACTGGAGAGGCCATCGAGCAGGGTCAGGGCAAAGCTGTGCTCCCCCACCGGGGCCAGGGCCCGGCCACGACAGTCGTCGAGCAGGCCATCGACCAGCCGCTGGGCACGGATCAGGTCGAAGCCCGCCAGGTCCTCGACCAAGGCGCAGGAGACGGCGAAGTGGCGGCGGTCGAGGCCGATGGCGACGATGCAGCCCCGCCCGTAGCCCTCTGGGGTGATCTCCCCGGCGGTGGTGCAGCCCGCCACCGCCACGCCCTCGAAGGCCTCGTCGAGGGCCGAGGAGAGCGCGGCCAGGGGATACTCGGCGCTGCAGAAGAAGAGCACGAAGCCGAGCTCGGCATGCCGCAGCGCCCCGGCCAGCTCCCGGGCTGCTCCCCCGGGGTCCCGTCGCCGGCTGACCGCCGTGCGCAGCGGCGGCTCCGCCTCGAGCGGACCGGGGGCAACGGGGGTGGCGGGGGAGAGATCGAGCATGTCGGCCTGCCTGTGCGGTTTCAGGCAGTGTATGTCGCCGGAGCGAGCGGCGACAATGCCGCCCTGCGGCAGCGCAAGGCGCTCACGGCGCGGTCATGAGCTCTCTGGTACTTTCTACTGATCCGGGGACGAATTTGATCGACGTCAGGGGTGGCGCCGAACTGGGCCTACTACCTTAATTTGACGGTGCCCGGAAGAGGCCCGGAAGACCATAAAGGAGAGATCCATGCCTGCCATCACCCTCGGGACACGAGCCCGCCCCTGCCCCGCGGACGAGCCGCTGCTGCTCGCCCACGAACACGAGTCACGCGAGATGGAGCGCTATCGCGGCCTGGCCCTGAGCTTCCTGCCCACCCAGCCCCATGTCAGCCGCCTGATGGCGGCGCTGGGCATCGAGTGCGAGCAGCGCATCGCTGCCCTGGAGGCGCTGGCCGAGCAGCTGGAGCTGCGTCAGTACCTGCCAACGGGCCCCTCCCGCCACCCGACGCTACCGGGGGCAAGCCAGCTTCACCTGTTCATCACCGACGACGCCATGGCCTTCCTGACGCTGAGCCATGCCCTGGCTGTCGCCGACTTCTCGCGACGCTTCAGCGAACTGATGGTCCGCTACTGCCAGCTGCCGGCGCTCGACGACCTGCTCGCGCAGTTCATCGAGCGCAAGCGCACCGCCTGCCACCTGCTCGAAGAGGCCCAGGCAGGCGCCTACGCCGCCCCTGCCCGGGCCTGATCCCGGCATCCTGCGGATGCCGTCCAGGGGATGGCAGCCGACCTCGAACAGGGCTTCCATCAGGCAGACGCCCGCCGCATCGAGCTCCCGGGTTCAGCCCTTGACGGCGCCGGCGGTCATGCCGGAGACGATGTAGCGGTTGGCCAGCAGGGCGAAGATGATCACCGGCAGCACGATCAGGCTGGCATAGGCCGCAATCACCCCGTACTGGGCGCCGGCCTCGACACCACCCATGAAGCGGGTGATGCCCACCGTCAACGGCTGGGCGTCACTGCCCGCCAGGAAGAGCGCGAAGAGATACTCATTCCAGGACATGATGAATACCAGGATCGCCAGGGCATTGAGGCCAGGCCGCACTACCGGCAAGGAAATGCTCCAGAACAGCTTCCAGGGACCACAGCCGTCGACGATGGCGGCCTCCTCCATTTCCTTGGGGACGTTCTCGAAGAAGCCCACCATCATCCACACCGCGAAGGGGATATGGATCGCCAGGTGGGCCAGCAGCAGCCCGGTACGCGATCCGGAAAGACCCAGGTCAACGAAGATCAGGAACAGGGGCAGCGCGAGCACCACATGGGGCAGGAAGCGCATCGCCAGCACGGCGAAGGACAGCGCCCCGCGCACCCGCGGACGCAGCTTGTTGAGGCCATAGGCCATGGGCACACAGACCACCACCGAGATGATCACCGCCGCAACCGAGATGATCAGGCTGTTACGGAAGAAGAACCAGAAGTCGCCGGCGCTGAAGGCGGTGGTGAAGTTGTCGAGGGTGAATTCGCTCATGGTCAGTAAGGCCAGCGGCGAGCGGAACATGGCTGTCTCGTTGAAGGCCGCGGCCAGCAGGATCACCGGTGGCATCAGCGCCACCAGCAACCAGAGGATGAGGCCGGCATACTGGCCACCCAGCAGCAGGTTAGCTTTCTGTCGATCGTTCATGCGCTGGCCTCCTTGTTGACCTTGTAGACCTTGATATAGAGCCAGGCGACCACGGCCATGATCATGAACATGGTGAAGGCGATGGTGTTGGCCATGCCCATGTCTTGATTGGCGATGCCGCGATTGTAGGCCAGGATGCTCATCACCGTGGTGGAGCGACCCGGGCCCCCGCCAGTCATGGTGTAGACCATGTCGAACTCGCGGAAGGCGCTGGTCATGATGATGATCGACACGAATAGGATGTGGGCGCGAATCATCGGCAGCACTACATGCCAGAGCGTCTGGAAGGCGCCGGCGCCATCCACCCGGGCAGCCTCGTACATCTCGTCAGGGATCGTAGTCAGGGCCGCGTATAGCACCAGGATGGCCATCGGGATCAGGTGCCAGGCATTGGTCAGCGCCGTGGCGAACAGCGCCGTGGCACTGTCGGTCAGCCAGTAGGGGCCGTCGATGCCGATCAGGCCCAGCAACTGATTGATCACGCCGAAATCCGGTTCCCACATGAAGAGTCGCCAGGTGATGCCGACGATCACCGGGGTCATCACGAAGGGCATCAGGAACAGCGCCATCCAGCCCGCCTTGAAGCGGATTCGCTTGCCGCTGAGCAGGAAGGCCACCAGCATGCCGACGATCAGGCAGCCGAGGGTATTGGCCAGGGTAAAGAGCAGGGTCACCTTTACCGAGTTGAGAAACAGGGGGTCGGTCCAGGCACGGGCGTAGTTCTCCAGGCCGACGAACCACTGGTTGTTGAAATCATAGAGAAAGACGTCGTGGAGGCTGAAGCGTGCCGCTATGCCCAGGGGAAAGGCCACGATCAGTATCATGGCCACCAGGCCGGGCAACACGAAGTACCAACCTCGCGTGTAGCGATTGAGACTAGTGTTCTGCATCGGGAATACCTCGAAAGATCGTGAGTCAGGCAGTCAACCGGCCGGTGTCGGCTGACACCGACCGGAATGGAACTGCTTATCTCTCGAGATAGCCGGCGCGCTGGAAGGTACGCCGCATGTTGTCAACCCAGCGATCCTGGGCCTGCTCCGGGGTCAGATCGCCACTGAGCACATCGGTGGCGAAGTCCACGGTACCCTGCCACATGGCGGTGCCATACTCGGGAATTCCCTGGCGAACGAATACATGCTTCAGGGTCTGCTCATAAGCGGGCAGGAAGTCGGCATAGTGCGGCTCGAGGTTGCGCAACTCCTCGCTCTGGAAATGCGCCTTGCGCGAGAACTGCTTGGTGCGCTTGCCCCACTCTATCTCGTTGTCCTGCAGCATCCACTTGAGGAACTTGAAGGACTCTTCGGCGTTATCGGTATCGAGGACGAAGACGCCGCCACCGCCCAGAAAGGGCACACCCTGCTCATAGCCCTTGAGGTTGCCCTCGAATTCGGGAAGTGGCTGGTAATGGACATTGCCCGCGGCCTCACCCTGAGGATCCTCCACGGTGGAGAGGCCCTGGGGCCACATGGTGGCCATCGCCAGGCGGCCGTCGCGGAAATAGCTCAGACCCTCGAGGAAGTCCCAGTTGCGTGCCGCGGGTGGCGCCACATCGTTGGCCAGGTCGACGAAGAGATTGGCGGCATCGACCAGGATCGGATGGTCGAGATCCGGCTCGTAATCCTCGTTCCAGCCCTCCAGGCCGGTGGAGTAGAGCATCACGATGAAGCTGCGCGCCACCCCGCTACCAGCGCCCAGTGCGTCGGTCCAGCCGTAGAGGTCATGCTCCAGGATCTCGCCGGCGACCGTTTCCCCCTCCTCGCGGGTGAAGAACTCGGCCACCTCGTAGAGTTCCTGCCAGGTCTGAGGGACCTCGAGCTCGCGACCATATTGTTCCTCGAACGCCGCCTTCTCGTCGGGGTGCTCGAAGTAGTCCTCGCGGGCGATCAGCATGGGGGCAGCCGGCGTAGTGGGCAGGGCGATGATCTCGCCGGGGCGTGAACTACTCTCCATGTGTGATTCGCGGATACGTTCCGGGTAGGCATCGACGTCAAAGTCGTACTTCTCGATGTAGGGCGTCAGGTCGACGACGTGATCCTTGAAGCTGCCGAACCAGCCCGGGCTGTGATAGTCGGGTAGACCGGGCGATTGCTCGACCCGGCCCCCCTCAGATCCGGGCATGCGCAATTGACGCACCCGGCTCCT
>NZ_JAWSUJ010000063.1:0-23831 GCF_033549285.1 Halomonas sp. | reverse complement strand
GCTGTCGTGTCGGGGCCGGGAAGACGCGGGCTTGTGGGTCAGGCCGGCATGGCCAGGCGAGGCTCTCGCTCCAGGGTCACGCCGAATCGCTCGCGCACGGCATCGGCCACCCGTCCGGCGAAGTCGAGCAGCTCCACCGCACTGCCACCGCCGAAGTGCACCAGCACCAGCGCCTGGCGCTCGTGCACACCGAAGTGCCCCTGTCGCCAGCCCTTGAGGCCGCACTGGTCGATCAGCCAACCGGCCGCCAGCTTGACCCGGCCATCGGGCTGGGGGAAGTGCGGCATCGTCGGATGGGCCTCCGCGAGCCTCCCCGCCAGGTCGGCCGCCACCACGGGATTCTTGAAGAAGCTTCCGGCATTGCCCAGCACGGCAGGGTCGGGCAGCTTCTCGCGGCGGATCGCGCAGACCGCCTCGGCCACCTCCAGCGCAGTCGGCGAGGCGCCCACCCGGGCGGCCAGGTCACCGTAGCCGAGCCGGGGTCGTGGCGTGCGCGACAGGCGAAGCACCAGCCGGGTGATCACCACTTGCCCCTCAAGGGCACCCTTGAAGACGCTGTCGCGATAGCCGAAGGCACACGCCGCCGGCGAGAGTACCGCCTCGCGGCCATCGTCGAGATGGACCAGGTGCACCGCCTCGATGACATCGCTCAGTTCCACGCCGTAGGCGCCGATGTTCTGGATCGGCGCGGCCCCGCACTGCCCGGGGATGAGTGCCAGGTTCTCGACGCCCCAGAGCCCCCTGGCGGCCAGCGCCATGACCAGCTCATGCCATACCACCGCGGCCTCGGCATGGACGAGGACCTCCCTCCCCCGCTCCTCCAGCCACCACGACTGCATGGCGGGATGGACCACCAGGCCCGGGAGCCATGCCGGCAGGATCAGGTTGCTGCCGCCCCCCAGCAGGGTCAGCGGCCAGCCCTCGTGCCGGGCCAGGCCCAGCGCCTCGCGCAACTCGTCGAGCCCGGCCGGCGCGGTGAAGCGCTGTGCCCGGCACGGCAGGCCCAGGGTATTGTCCCGGGAGAGGTCGTGGTGGGCGCACAGCGCCAGGCTCAAGGCCTCGGCTCCAGTTGTGCCTTGACCTCCTCGAGCAGGCCCCGGGAGGCCGCCTCGATCAGGTCCAGCACCTCGTCGAAGCCCCGGTCACCGCCGAAGTAGGGGTCGGGCACGGCGCGGTCAGGGTGGCCGGCATACTCGAGGAACAGCCGTGCCGGCACCCGGCTGTGGGGCGGCCGTTGCGCCTCGATGGCCGCGAGGTTGTCATGGTCCATGGCCAGCAGCAGGTCGAAGCGCTCGAAGTCGTCGGCGGCGAGCTGCCGGGCGCGCAGGCCAGAGAGGTCAACCCCCCGGCGGGTGGCGGCCTCCTGGGCCCGGGGGTCCGGCGCCTTGCCCACGTGCCAGGGACCGATGCCGCAGGAATCCACCTCCACCCGGCGGGACAGCCCGCGTGACTCGAGCAGGCGACGGAATACGCCCTCCGCGGTGGGCGAGCGGCAGATATTGCCGAGACAGACGAAGAGCACGCGCATCAGTGACCTCCCGGTTGCTGCATCAGCTCGCGGACCCGTGCCAGGTCCTCCTCGGTATCCACGCCCGCGGGATGCGGGACCCGGGCCAGCGCCACCTGGATGGCATGGCCATGGTGCAGGGCACGCAGCTGCTCGAGCTGCTCCAGGCACTCCAGCGGCGAGGGGGACCAGTCGCGGTACTCGGCGAGAAAGCCCGCCCGGTAGGCATAGAGGCCGATGTGGCGCAGCCAGGCATCGGTCTCCAGCAGCTCGGGCCGACGTGCGAAGGCGTCCCTGTCCCAGGGGATGGGGGCCCGCGAGAAGTAGAGGGCGCGACCGGAGAGCGCGCGCACCACCTTGACCGCATTGGGGTTGAAGAGCGTCTCGACGTCGGTGATCGGCTCGGCCAGGGTAGCGATGGAGGCGTCGGGGTCGTCGAAGAGCCGCGCCGCCACCTGGTCGATGAGCAGCGGCGGGATCAGCGGCTCGTCGCCCTGGACATTGACCAGCACGGCATCATCGGCCAGCCCCAGCCGCTCGGCCACCTCGGCCAGGCGGTCGGTTCCCGAGGGATGGTCGGCGCCGGTCAGCAACACCTCGGCGCCACAGGGGGCCAGCGCATCAACGACGCGCCGGTCATCGGTGGCGACCACCACCCGAGTGGCAGCGCTCTCCCGTGCCCGTCGCCAGACGTGGGCCACCATGGGCTCGCCGGCGATCTCGGCGAGCGGCTTGCCGGGCAGCCGCGAGGAGGCGAAGCGCGCCGGGATGACGGCGATGAACTCCTGCATGGGACCTCCTCAGGAATCGCCGGTGCGACCGGGAGAGTCGTGCAGCTTCTCGTCGACGTCCATCGCCCGGGCCTCCTCGGGCAGCATCACCGGGATGCCGTCGCGAATCGGGTAGGCGAGGCCATCGTAGCGACACGCCAGCTCGGCGGCCTCGCGGTTGTACTTCAGCTTGCCCTTGCACAGCGGGCAGATCAGCATCGCCAGCAGTTCCTTGTCCATGATTCCCCCTAGGATGGGTTTCAGGTGGCGGCCCGGGATGCTCGCCGTGCCGCCTGGGTTGAAAGTGACACCAGCCGCGCCTGCAGCCAGTCGATGAAGGCGGTGTCGGGCCGGGCCTCCACCTCGAGGACCCAGCTGTCGACGGGCGCCAGCTCGCGACACTTGACCGCGTCCTTGGCCGTCATCACCACCGGCCGACCGTCGGCAAAAGCCAGGTCGGCCGCCGTGAAGCGATGGTGGTCGGCGAAGGCGTGGGGGATCGGCTCCACACCCAGCGCCTCCAGGGTGGCGAAGAAGCGCGCCGGATGGCCGATCCCGGCCAGCGCATGCGCCGGCCCGGTGAAGGGTGGCGGCGTGGGCGGCACTCGCGCCCCGTCGCCGAGGCGGCGCCAGGCGGAGGGCACCAGCGCCATGCCATGGGCCCCGGGTGGCGGGTCGAAGGCTGGCTCGCCGTTGATCACCACGGCATCCACCCCCTCGAGTCGCGTCAGCGGTTCGCGCAGCGGCCCCGCCGGCAGGCAGCGCCCGTTGCCGAAGCCACGCCGGCCATCCACGACCACGAGCTCCAGGTCACGCCCCAGCGCCAGGTGCTGAAGGCCATCATCGCCGATCAGGATATCGCACCCCGCCGCCAGCAGTCGCCTCGCGCCGCGGGCACGGTCCGGGTCGACCACCACCGGCAACCCCGTCTGGTCCGCCAGCATGCGGGGCTCGTCGCCGCAGGCCGCAACCGGCGTGTCGGCGTCCAGCAGCAGCGGATAGCGCTCGCTGCGACCGCCATAGCCCCGCGAGAGGATGCCGGGCGACCAGCCCCGCTCGGCGAGAAAGCGCACCAGCCAGGCCACCAGCGGCGACTTGCCGGTCCCGCCCAGGGTGATGTTGCCGACCACGATCACCGGCACCGGCGCCTGCCAGATGCCTCGCCTGCCCGAGGCGAAGGCCGCGGCGCGGCGACGCACGGCCAGGCGATAGAGGGCCTCCAGCGGGCGCAGGGCCACCAGCCAGGCATCGCCCCGATAGGCGGCCGCCAGCCAGCGCTCGCCGATGCGGCCCGCCATGGCTCAGGCCGGCTCCTGGAACTGCAGCCGATGCAGGGCCGCATAGGCCCCGTCCCGGGCGAGCAGCTCGGCGTGGCTGCCCTGCTCGACGACCTCGCCCTGCTCGAGCACCAGGATGCGGTCGGCGCGCTCGATGGTCGAGAGGCGGTGGGCGATGACGAAGGTGGTGCGCCCCCGGCAGACCTCCTCCAGGGCGGCCTGGATATGGCGTTCCGACTCGGTATCCAGCGCCGAGGTCGCCTCGTCGAGCACCAGCAGCGGTGCATCCTTGAAGATCGCCCGGGCGATGGCCAGGCGCTGGCGCTGGCCGCCGGAAAGCATCACGCCGTTCTCGCCGACCAAGGCATCATAGCCCCCCGGCATGCGCTCGATGAACTCGTGGGCGTGGGCGGCCCGGGCCGCGGCCTCGATCGCCGCCCGATCGGGATCGTCGATGCCATAGGCGATGTTGTCGGCGATGCTGGCATTGAACAGGGTGACCTGCTGGGAGACCAGGGCGATCTGGCGGCGCAGCGGCTGCAGGCGGAACTCCTCCAGGGGCACCGCATCGATCAGGATGCGCCCCGCCGTCGGGCGATAGAAGCGCGGCAAGAGGCCCACCAGGGTCGACTTGCCGCTGCCGGAGCGGCCGACGATGGCGACCATCTCGCCGGGCGCCACCTCCAGGTCGATGCCCTTGAGCACTTCGGGCTGGTCCTCGCCGTAGGCGAAGCGCACGCCCTCGAGGCGAACCCGGCCGGCGAGGCGACCGGGATCACGGGTGCCCTCGTCACGCTCCGGGGGCTCCTCGAGCAGGCCGAAGAGCTCCCCGGCAGCGGCGATGCCCTTCTGGATCTCGCTGTTGATCTCGGTGAGCTGGCGCACCGGCTTGGCCATCAGCGCGGCGGCGGTGACGAAGGCCACGAACTCGCCGGGGGTCATGGCGTCCAGCAGGGTCGGCGACATCGCCAGCCACACCAGCAGCGCCAGCGAGAGCGCCACCAGCAACTGGATCACCGGCGTGCTGGTGGCCTTGGTCAGCGCCTCCTTCATGCTCTGGCGGCGGTTGACCTCGCTGGCCTCGGCGAAGCGCGCCTTCTCGTAGGCCTCGGCGCCATGGGTCCGCACCACCCGGTAGCCGGAGAGCGCCTCGGAGGCCACGTGGGTGACGTCGCCCATGGAGCGCTGGATACGCCGCGAGATGCGCCGGAAGCGCTTGCTGGCATAGCTGACCACGCCGCCGATCAGCGGCGTCACGGCCAGGAACAGCAGGGTCAGCATCCAGTTGGTCCACAGCAGGTAGCTCACCAGGCCGATCACGAAGAGCCCCTCGCGCAGCAGGATGGTGACCGCCTTGGTGGCGGCCCCGGTGACCTGCTCGACGTGGTAGGTGACCCGCGAGATCAGGTGTCCCGTGGAGTGGCCATCGAAGAAGCGACCCGGCAGGTGCAGCATGTGGTTGAAGACGTCGCAGCGCAGGGCATGCACCAGGTTGCGGGCCACGCTGCTCATGAAGTAGGTGCCGAGGAAGGTGCCGGCCCCGCGGGTCGCGAACATCCCCACCACGAACAGCGGCAGGAAGAGCCGGAAGGCGGCATCGGGGTTCTGGATGCCGTCGATGAGCCGCTTCATCATCTCGGCGAGGGCGGTGCTCGAGGCGGCATAGATGGCATAGCCGAGGATCGCCAGGGCGAAGGCCCGCCAGTAGGGCTTCACGTAGCCCAGCAGGCGCTTGTAGAGGGTCCAGCCGGAATGTTCGATCACGGTGTCTCCGCTTGAGGGGTTGATGCCGCCGCGGTGGCGATGCGTACGTGGCGGATCTCCAGGCCGGCGGCACGGTCCAGGACGCGCACCACGTCGGCGTGGGCGGCACGCCCGTCGGCCTCCACCACCAGGCCGAATTCACGGGCCTGCTCGGCCTCCGCGGCCAGGGCCTCGCCCAGGGTCCCGGCGGTATGGACCCGCTCGCCCAGCCGGTACTCGCCCGCGGCGGTGACCACCAGGGTCACCGGCGATGTCTCCATCTCCTGGCCGCTCTCGCTCTCGGGAAGCTCCAGCTCCAGTGCCTGGCGGGTCTCGAAGGTGGTCGAGACCATGAAGAAGATCAGCAGCAGGAAGACCACGTCGATCAGCGGGGTCAGGTTGACCTCCACCGGGTCGCGTCGCCGCCGGGGAAACCTCACGGCTGCTTCACCCTGGGCGCGATGCGCCCATCGGCCTCGAGATGCTCGTCGCCGCGCGCCCCCGGCCGGGACTCGTCACCGTGCCGCTCGGCGAGTACCAGGTCGCCCGGGTAGTGGGCGAGGTACTCGACCACCTGGCCGGCCTGCTCCTCCATGCGCACCGTGATGTCCTCGACCCGGCGCTGGAAGTAGCGGTGGAACATCAGCGACGGGATCGCCACGGTGAGGCCTGCCGCGGTGGTGACCAGGGCACGGGAGATGCCGCCGGCCAGGTCGGCGGTCCGGCTGGCCCCGTCACCGGTGACGATCACCGCGAAGACCTCGATCATGCCCACCACGGTACCCAGCAGGCCGATCAATGGCGTGATGGCGGCGATGGTACCCAGGGGGCTCAGGAAGCGCTCCATGTCATGGATCACGGCGGTGGCCGCCTCCTGGAGCCGCGCACGCACCTGCTCGTGGCCGAGCCGGGCATTGCGCAGCCCGGCCGCGAGCACGCCGCCCAGCGGGGAGTGCCCTTCCAGCCAGTAGAGGTTGACCTGCCCACGCGCCACCAGCCGGCAGACCTCCTGCCCCAGCCCGTAGGGCGCGATGCGGCGCGCCCTCAGGGTCCACAGGCGCTCGATGATGATCACGGTGGCCGCCAGCGAGCAGCCCAGCAGCGGCACCATCAGCCAGCCGCCGGCAATCAGGGCGTCCATCATGTCCATGCGGTTTCCCCCTGCAGATGACCGGCCCGGAGGCCGGGAGTCAGTGAGGCGATTCTAACGCAAGGCAGCCCCCACCGACACCGCCCTGCCGCCAGGCGGCAGGGCGCTCGGTGCGGATTGCCTGGCGGGTGCTCTCGCCGAGCCACAGGGTCACGGCACCGTCCAGGGCGGTGCTCCACAGGCAGCTGCCGACGTCACGGAAGCGGCGCACGACGCGGCCCGCCGGATGGCCGAAGGGATTGTCGCGCGCCACGCTGAAGACCACATGGCGAGGTGCCAGGTGCCGCACCATCGAGGTGCCGGAGCTGGTGGCGCTGCCGTGGTGCCCCGCCACCAGCAGGGCCACCCCCGGGGGAAGCTCGGCGAGGAAGCGTCGCTCGGCATCGCGCCCCACATCGCCGGTGATCAACAGGTGCTGCCCGCCGACGCTCGCCAGCAGCACGCAGGAGCGGTCATTGGACGACAATCCCTCGGGTTCGGCCGGTGGCCAGAGGATGCGGAAGGCCACGCCGTCGCGTCGCCACTCGCGTCCCGCCATGCAGGGCTCGGTCGGCACGTCGAGGGCCGTGCCGGGCGGAGCCAGGAAGCGCGTCACCCGGTGCTGCTCGCGCAACGCCGGCAGGCCGCCGGCATGGTCCTGGTCGGCATGGCTGATCAGGACGTCATCGAATCGCTGGCCCGGCGGCCACAGCGAGCCGAGCGGCATGAAGCCGGAACCGAAGCGCGGCCCGGTGTCATAGAGCGCGCGATAGCCGGCGGTGCGCAGCTCGACCAGCTGCCCCTGGCCCACGTCATGGACCCGGACCCGCAGCAGCCCCTCGGCGGGCACCGGGGACGAGGAGGAGAGGCCGAGCGGCACCCCCAGCAGCAAGGCCGTGCCCACCAGCCGCAGGCGCGCCGCCAGGCCGGGCAGCGCCCACAGCAGGGCGGCAAGCCCCAGGGCCAGCCCCAGCGGGACGACCCGCGACGGGGACGGCAGCCAGAGGGGCAGCCAGGTGGCGGCGAGGCCCAGCAGCGAGGCCAGGGCGTCGGCCAGCAGGCCGAAGAGGGTCCAGCACAGCGCCGAGAGCGGCGGCAGCCAGGCCGTCAGCCAGCCGAGCAGCCCAAGGGGCACCAGCAAGCTGCTGACCAGGGGGACGGCGACCAGGTTGACCAGCGGGGCCGCCGGGGCCAGGCGGTCGAAGGCCAGCAGCACCGCCGCGGCCATCAGCGGTGCCAGCAGCAGCTGCGAGCGGACCAGGGCTTGGAGCCAGCCGCTCACGCCCCGCGGGCGCGCCCTGCCCTGCCAGACGAGGATCAGCAGCGCCACGGCGGCAAACGACAGCCAGAGGCCGGGGCGCCAGGCCGACAGGGGATCGGCCAGCAGCACCAGCGCCAGGGCCAGCCACCAGGCCTGCCAGGGGCCGGGCGCATGGCGACCGCTGGCCACCCACAGCCCCACCAGGGCCATGATCATGGCGCGCAGCGCAGGGGGCTCCAGCCCGGCCAGGGCGGCATACCCCACCGCCGCGGCCCCCGCCAGCCACCAGGGCCAGACCGCCAGGCGCCATGCCCCGGGGGTGACCAGCCGGGCCAGCCCCCTTGCCAGCCACAGGGCGAAGGCGGCCACCAGCCCCACGTGCAGACCGGAGATCACCATCAGGTGGGTGGTGCCGGTGGCATTGAGCAGGTCCCAGTCGCGCGTCTCGAGCCGCTCGCTCGCCCCCAGGGTCAGGGCCGCCAGCCAGCGCCGGTGTCGCGGTGCCAGCGCCTGCTCGTCGAGGTGGGCCAGTGCCAGGCGGCGCAGCGAGAAGGGAGCGGCGGCCAGGCGCCGAGGGGGTGGCTCGCGGCGCACATAGCCGCTGGCCTGGATGCCCTCCCGCCACAGCCAGCCGCGATAGTCGAAGGCGCCGGGGTTGGCGAAGCCCGACGGCGGACGCAGGCGGGCCGTGAGCCGCCAGCGCTCGCCGGCCACCATGGCCGGGGCGTCGAAGAAGGAGAGCCTGACCCGCCCGAGGCCGCGGCAATCGGGCAAGGTCTCTGCCAGGGGGCGGCACGCGGTGATCTCCAGCGTCAGCCGCGCCAGCCGCTCGTCCCTGACCACCGAGACCAGCCGCCCCTCCAGCCGCAGGTCCTGGCGGGTCAGCCCCGGAGGGAGCTCGCCACCGCGCACCATCAGCAGCTCGGCCGCCACCAGGGCCGCCACCCCCAGCCCCATCGCGAGACGCACACGCCGCCCGGCCAGGACGACCAGCAGGCCGATGGCCAGGGCCTCGATGGCTCCCGGCACGGCGAGATGGCTCCCCAGCACGCCGGCCAGCACGGCGAGTGCCAGGGGAATGGCCAGGCCCAGCTGCATGGCATCGTCCCTGAACGGCAAGCAAGGCGGCCCGCTCGCCCCGGAAGCGGCGTCACGTTTAAGGGGGCGTCATGGCGAGGCACGCGACTTGTATGGATAATAGCTCGGGTTTTGAAGCCGCGAGCCCATCGTCCATGCCGCGCCGACTGCTGCAGCGCTACCTGCCCCACCCCGATGCCCTCAGGCGCCGACGCTCCCTGCGCTTCGTCAGCCACCTGATCGGCAATCCCTCGCTGTGGGTGCTGACGCGACGCAGCGTGGCCAATGCCTTTTCCGTGGGGCTGTTCAGCGCCCTGCTGCCGATTCCCTTCCAGATGCTGGTGGCCGCCGCCGGGGCCTGGCTGGTGCGCTGCAACCTGCCGCTCTCCATTGGCCTGGTGTGGATCACCAACCCCCTGACGATGCCGCTGATCTTCTACGGCAACTACCGCCTGGGGGCCTGGCTGCTGGACATGCCGGTGCGCCAGGCGCCGGAACGGATCTCCACCCGGTGGATCGCCGAACAGCTGGTGGAGATCCTGCCGACGCTGGCCCTGGGGTCGCTGGTCGCGGCCGTGGCGATTGCCGCCCTGGCGAACCTTACGATCCGGCTGGTGTGGCGCTGGCAGGTCTCGCGCAGCTGGAAGGCCCGGGCACGTCGACGCCGGCGTCAGCGGCCGGCCGTCCGGGAGGAGTGAGGCCGCCATGGCGGCGGCCGCCATCATGGTAGCGCTCGACCCTCAAGGGCCGCGCCGTCTCAGTCGCTCGCCGCCTGCTCGACCAGGCGTCCGCCGTCGAGGCGAAGGACGCGATCCTGGTGGGCAGCGAGTGCCGGGTCGTGGGTGACGATCACGAAGGCACAGGCCGCGCTGCTTGCCAGCTCATCCATCAGCGCCAGGATGCTCGCCGCCGTGGTCTGGTCCAGGTTGCCGGTGGGCTCGTCCATCAGCACCAGGCTGGGGTCGGTGACCAGTGCCCGGGCGATGGCCACCCGCTGGCGCTCACCGCCCGACAGCTCGCCCGGCTTGTGGTCGGCCCGCTCGGCCATGCCGACCCGCGCCAGCAGCTGGCGGGCGCGCTCCTCGGCCACCCGCTTGCGCTGGCCGCGCACGATCAGCGGCAGGGCCGCATTCTCCAGGGCGGTGAACTCCGCCAGCAGGTGGTGGAACTGGTAGACGAAGCCGATGTGGCGGTTGCGGAAGCGCCCCAGGTCGGCGTCACCCAGCGCCAGCAACGACTCGCCGGCGATGCGCACCTCGCCGCGACTCGGGCGGTCCAGCCCGCCCAGCAGGTTGAGCAGCGTCGTCTTACCGGAGCCGGAACTGCCCACCACGGCCACCCGCTCGCCGGCCAGCACCCGCATCGCCAGGCCATCCAGCACGGTGAGGTCCCGCGGTCCCTCGCGATAGACCCGGGTCAGGTCACGGCATTCGAGCATCACCTGCCCCGCCCGGGAGCCCGCTTCCTGTCGTGGGGTCATGGCCGTCTCACTCATAGCGCAGCACCTCGGCAGGCTGCACCCGGGCGGCGCGCCAGGCCGGGTACAGGGTGGAGAGGAAGGTCAGCACGAAGGCCGCCGACACGATGTTGCCCACATCGCTCCAGATCAGGCGTGACGGCAGGTTGCTGATGAAGTAGACCCCGGCATCGAGGAAATGGATGCCGAAGGTGCTCTCCACCCAGCCGATGAGGTCCGACACGGTCCAGGCCAGCAGCACGCCCAGGGTCACGCCCACCAGGATGCCGATCACGCCGATCGCCAGCCCCTGGACGATGAAGATCCCCATGATCGAGCGTGGCGTGGCGCCGATGGTGCGCAGGATGGCGATGTCGGCCCGCTTGTCGGTGACCACCATCACCAGGGTGGAGACGATGTTGAAGGCCGCCACGGCGATGATCACCGTCAGCAGCAGCGCGATCATGCGCTTCTCCATCTGGATGGCCTGGAAGAGGTTGCCATGGGAGTAGGTCCAGTCGAGCCCCCGGTAGCCGGCCCCCAGTTCGTCGATGATCGCCCGGGTCTCGCTGCCCGCGGCGAAGAGGTCATCCAGCTCGAGGCGCAGGCCGCCGACGGCGTCGCCCAGCCGCGCCAGGGTCTGCATGTCATCGATGTGGGCATAGGCCAGGGAGGCATCCAGGTCCGCGCCGACGCTGAAGATGCCGCTCACGGTGAAGCGCTTGAGCCGCGGGAAGACGCCGGCCGGGGTGATCGAGGCCTCGGGCACCAGCAGCGTCACCCGGTCGCCCACGCCGACGCCCAGGCGGCGCGCCAGGATCGAGCCGAGCACGATGTTCCACTCGCCGGGGGTGAGGTCATCCAGGCTGCCTTGGCGCATGTTCTCGTCGATGATCGAGACCCGGCCCTCCCACTCGGGCTCGATGCCGTTGACCATCGCCCCCTCGTTGCGGCCGCCCACCGAGAACATGCCCTGCTGCTCGACATAGGGCGCCGCGCCGACCACTCGCTCGCGCGCCATGAGGCGCTCGGCCAGCGGCTGCCAGTCGGTGAGCCCGCCCGGCGCCTCGATCTTGGTGTGGGGCACCATGCCCAGCACCCGGGTGCGTAGCTCGTGGTCGAAGCCGTTCATCACCGACAACACCAGGATGAGCACCGCGACACCCAGCATGAGGCCAAGCATGGAGGTCAGCGAGATGAAGGAGATGAAGTGGTTGCGACGCTTGGCGCGCACGTAGCGCAGCCCGATCAGGAAGGGTAGACGGTCGAACATGGGAACATTCCTTGTCGGCGGGCGCCCATGGTACGGTTTTTTGGCATCTGCTGCATCGCCGGCGCGCCCCGTTTGCGCGATCATTGCATCATTGCCGGCGGCGGCCTACATTGCGCCGGCACGCCCCGAGACGACCTGCACGAGACCCGCCCATGGCCCATCGCCTGCTCCCCGAATGGCATCCCCAGGATGCCGTGCAACTCACCTGGCCCAGTCCCGACAGCGACTGGGCCCCGCTGCTCGAACGCATCGAGGCGACGATGGAGGCCATGGTGGTCGCCATCGCACGCTACCAGGCCGTGCTCGTCGCCGTGCCGGATGCCGCGACCCGCAGCCACCTGGCCCATCGCTTCGCCTGCCTGGGCGTCGAGCCCACCCGTTTGAGGCTGGTGGTCGCGCCCGCCGATGACACCTGGGCCCGCGATCATGGTCCCCTCGGCGTGGCACGCGACGGCGAGCCGCTGCTGCTCGACTACGTCTTCACCGGCTGGGGCGGCAAGTTCGAGGCCAGCCGCGACAATACCCTGACGCGTCGACTGGCGGACGTCGGCACCTTCGCCTGCCCGGTGGAAGCCCGTGACCTGGTGCTCGAGGGCGGCGCCATCGAGACCGATGGCGAGGGCACCCTGCTGACCACCGAGGCCTGCCTGCTCAATCCTAACCGCAATCCCGGCCTCGACAGGACGGCCCTCGAGGCGCGCCTGAAGGCGGAGCTCGGCGTCTCGCGGGTACTGTGGCTGGCCAGTGGCCATCTGGAGGGCGACGATACCGACAGCCATGTGGACACCCTGGTGCGGTTCTGCGACCCGGCCACCCTGGCCTACGTCAGGTGCGACGACCCGGCTGACCCCCACTACCCGGCACTGGCCGCCATGGAGGCCGAGCTGCGCGCCCTGCGGCGCGCCGACGGCGAGCCCTACCGGCTGGTCCCCCTGCCCTGGCCGCGCCCCTGCCAGGACCCGGTGGACGGTCACCGACTGCCGGCGACCTACGCCAACTTCCTGATCATCAACGGCGCCGTGCTGGTCCCGGCCTATGGCGACGCGGCCGACAGCCGGGCACTGGCCGCCCTGGGCGAGGCCTTTCCGGGCCGCGACATCATCCCCATCGACTGCCTGAGCGTGATCCGCCAGCACGGCAGCCTGCACTGCCTGACCATGCAGCTGCCCCTGGGCAGCCTGGCCGACACGCCCCGGCCCTGACTCACAAGGAGAGCCCCATGTCCCGCACCCTGAAAGTGGGCCTGGTCCAGCAGCCCGCCTGGCCCGACAAGGCCAGGAGTCTCGCCGAGAGCGAGGCCGGCATCCGCGAGCTGGCCACTGCCGGCGCCCAGCTGGTGATGCTCCAGGAGCTGCATGCCACCCACTACTTCTGCCAGACCGAGGAGACCGAGGTCTTCGACCTGGCCGAGTCCCTCGACGGGCCGACCGGCACGCGGCTGGCGACCCTGGCGAAGGAACTCGACATCGTGCTGGTGGGGTCGCTGTTCGAACGCCGCGCGCCTGGCCTCTACCACAATACCGCGGTGGTCTACGACCGTGACCGCGGCCGCGTGGGTCACTACCGCAAGATGCACATCCCCGACGATCCGGGTTTCTACGAGAAGTTCTACTTCACCCCCGGCGACCAGGACGACGGCCGCGGCCAAGGCTTCCAGCCGATCGACACCTCACTGGGACGCCTGGGCGTGCTGGTGTGCTGGGACCAGTGGTACCCGGAAGCGGCGCGGCTGATGGCCCTGGCCGGCGCGGAACTGCTGCTCTACCCCACCGCCATCGGCTGGCATCCGCCCGACGACACGCCCGAGAAGCGGCGCCAGAAGGAGGCCTGGACCCTGATCCAGCGCAGCCATGGCGTGGCCAATGGCCTGCCGGTGATCGTCGCCAACCGGGTCGGCCATGAGCCGGACCCGTCCGGTGCCACGCCGGGCATCGACTTCTGGGGCGGCAGCTTCATCTGCGGCCCGCAGGGCGAGCTGCTCGCCCATGCCGGCCAGGAGGCGGAACGGATGCTGGTGACGCTGGACATGACGCGCAGCGAGGAGGTGCGGCGCATCTGGCCCTACCTCCGGGACCGCCGCATCGACGCCTACGGCGACCTGACGCGGCGCTACCGGGACTGAGGCCGCCAGGCTTGCCAAGCCGCCAGGCCTGCCAAGCCGCCAAGCCGCCAAGCCGCCAAGCCGCCAAGCCGCCAAGCCGCCAAGCCGCCAAAAGTGTGGGGTGCTGCCATAAGAAAGCAAACCCCGAGGCAACGGCCTCGGGGTCTGCTTGTAGCTCGGCGCTTGTAGCTCGGCGCTGGTGGCTATTTCCAGAAATCGCGGATCGAGGCGATGCCCTGCGCCCCCACGGCGCGGGCATGGTGGGCATCGAAGCGCGTCATGCCGCCCAGGGCGAAGACCGGCATGCCGGCGTGCTCCACCAGCTGCTGGAAGTCGTGCCAGCCGATCGGCGCCACCTCCGGGTGGGAAGGCGTGGTGCGCAGCGGCGAGAGGGTCACGAAGTCGCAGCCGATGCGGCGTGCCTGATCCAGCTGCCGCCGATCGTGGGTGGACGCGGAGAGCCACTTGCCTTCGGGCAACGGACGCCGCTCCAGGCTCATCAGCCGGTCACTGGTCAGGTGGATGCCGTCCGCGGCCACCGCCTCCAGCAGCGATGGCTCGCCATTGAGCACCAGGCGGGCGCCCCGCTCGCGACACAGCGCCAGGGCCTGCTCGGCGCGCTTCAGATAGTCGGCCTCACCCAGCGACTTGGCGCGCAGCTGCACCAGGCGCACCCCATCCTCGTCGAGGGCACGGGCCAGTCGCTCCATGAAGCGCGCCTCGTCGGCCTCTTCCCCGGTGATCAGGTACTCGGTGGGCAGCATGACCGCCCGCAGGATCGGAATGTTGGCCGCCGGGAAGGGGTAGTTCACCAGGTCGGTCATGGGCACCCAGCGCACCGCCTGCCCCTCGCGGCCGAACGGCTCGCCGGCGAAGTCGTGCACCTGCCACACATCCAGCAGGATGTGCTTGTCGGAGTATTCGTGGTGGATGCGGATCAGCGGCTGTGCCCGCCGGATCTCGACGCCGAGCTCCTCGTGGAGCTCGCGCTTCAGCGCCTCGAGCCCGGTCTCGTAGGGTGCCAGCTTGCCGCCGGGAAACTCCCAAAGCCCGCCGTGATCGACGTTGGAGGGGCGACGGGCGAGGAGCACCTCATTGCCGTCGGCGCTGATGATGGCGGCCGCCGCCACATGCACCCTTCTCTTCACCATTGCGTTCATTGACTCCTACCCGCTGGTCCACGCGGCCTTGCCGCCGCGCGGGGTTGCTGTATGGCTGCCGACCGTCCCCGCCAGTCAGCTGCGATAGTCGGCATTGATGGTCACGTAGTCGTGGGACAGGTCCGAGGTCCACACCGTGGCGCTCTGCTCGCCGCGGCCCAGGGCGATGCGGATGACGATCTCCTCGCGGGCCATCACCGCGCTGCCGGCCTCCTCGGTGTATCCCGGGGCACGCCCGCCACGCTCGACCAGGCGCACCTCGCCAAGGTCGATGGTGACCCGATCCACGTCGAACTCCTCGACGGGGGCGCGGCCCACCGCGGCCAGGATCCGCCCCCAGTTGGCATCGGAGGCGTAGAGCGCGGTCTTGACCAGCGGCGAGTGGGCCACGGTGAAGGCCACGTCCAGGGCCTCGCGCCGGGTGCGCGCCTCGTCGACCTGCAGGGTGACGAACTTGGTCGCCCCCTCGCCATCGCGGATCACCGCCTGGGCCAGCTCGGTCATCACCCGCTGCAGGCCGTTGCGGAAGGTGGCCAGGTCCGCCTCGTCCTCCACGGCGGCGCCACGCCCGGTACTGATCAGCATGCAGGCATCGTTGGTCGAGGTATCGCTGTCCACGGTGATGCAGTTGAAGGAGCGCTCCACCGCCTCGCGCAGCAGCCGGTCGAGCAGCACCGGCTCCAGCGCCGCATCGGTGGCCACGAAGGCCAGCATGGTCGCCATGTCGGGTCGGATCATCCCCGAGCCCTTGGCGATGCCGTTGATGGTCACCGTCTCGTTGCCCAGCGCCAGGGTCACACTGGCGCCCTTGGCCCGGGTATCGGTGGTCAGGATCCCCTCGCCGGCCTCGCGCCAGGCGGCGGGGCCGTCGTCGAGTGCCTGCAGGGCCGCGGGCAGGCCCGCCAGCAGCCGCTCCATGGGCAGTCGCTCGCCGATCACCCCGGTGGAGAACGGCAGCACGCTGCGTTCGTCCACCCCGGCCAGCCGCGCCAGCTCGGCACAGGTGGCACGGGCGTCCTCGAGGCCCGCCTCGCCGGTACCGGCATTGGCATTGCCGGTGTTGATCACCAGGTAGCGCACCCCTTCTCCGCGCGCCGTGCAGGCGGCCAGGTGTTCACGGGCCACGGTCACCGGCGCCGCGCAGAAGGCATTGCGGGTGAAGGCCCCGGACATCCTGGCCCCCTCGGGGATCTCGATCACCACCAGGTCTCGGCGGTCGGGCTTCTTGATCCCGGCCATGGCGGTGCCCAGCCGCAGCCCCTCGATCACCGGCATCTCCGGAAAACGTGTCTCGCCCACTGCCATCGTCTCGTCTCCTCTGCTGGCCGGGGGCGGCCCCCGGCCCGTCGCCTCAGCTCAGCTTGCCGCAGCACTGCTTGTACTTCTTTCCCGACCCGCAGGGGCAGGGGTCGTTACGTCCCACCTTGGGTCCCTCGCGGCGCAATGGGCGACCGTCGGCTCCCGGGGCCGGTGTGGCCGGGGCATCGTCCTGGTCGTCCGTTGCCATCGACGGTGCGTCATGACGGCTCGCCGCGCTGGCCTTCTCGCGCTCCAGCGCCTCGCGACGCTGGCGCTCCAGGGCCTCCACCTCCTCGGGGCGGCGCACCTGGACATGGCTGAGGATACGGGTCACGTCGGCCTTGATGTTGGTGAGCAGGTTCTGGAACAGCTCGAAGGCCTCGCGCTTGTACTCCTGCTTGGGGTTCTTCTGGGCATAGCCGCGCAGGTGGATCCCCCGGCGCAGGTGGTCCATGGACTGAAGGTGCTCCTTCCAGCGGGTGTCGAGCACCTGCAGCATCACCTGCTTCTCGAAACGGCGCATCAACTCCTCGCCGGCCTCGGCCACCTTGGTCTCGTAAGCCTCGCGATGCATCGCCTGCAGCCGCTCGCGCAGCTGCTCCTCGTGGAAGCGCTCGTCCTGCTCGGCCCATTCGACCACCGGCGCGTCGAGGTTGAACTCGCTCTTCAGGTGGTCCTGGAGGCCGGCCAGGTCCCACTGCTCGGGCAGGCTCTGGGGCGGCACGAACTCGCTGATGGCCAGGTCCAGGACCTCCTCGCGGATGCCCATCACGCTGTCGGAAACGTCCTCGGCGGCCAGGATCTGGTTGCGCTGCTCGTAGATGACACGACGCTGGTCGTTGGCCACGTCGTCATACTCGAGCAGCTGCTTGCGGATATCGAAGTTGCGTCCCTCGACCTTCTTCTGGGCGCGCTCCACGGCATTGGAGACCATCTTGTGCTCGATCGCCTCGCCGTGCTCCAGCCCCAGGGCCTTCATCATGCGCTGCACCCGGTCGGAGCCGAACAGGCGCATCAGGTTGTCTTCCAGCGAGAGGAAGAAGCGCGTCGAGCCGGGGTCCCCCTGGCGGCCGGCGCGCCCCCGCAGCTGGTTGTCGATGCGTCGGGACTCATGGCGCTCGGAGCCGATCACGTGCAGGCCGCCGGCCTCGAGCACCGCCTCGTGGCGGGCCTGCCACTCGGCCTTGAGCTGCTCGACCTGGGCCTCGGAGGGGTTCTCGAGCTTGGCCGCCTCGGCCTCCCAGTTGCCGCCCAGCACGATGTCGGTGCCGCGGCCGGCCATGTTGGTGGCGATGGTGACGGCCCCGGGACGGCCGGCCTGGGCGATGATCTCGGCCTCGCTCTGGTGCTGCTTGGCGTTGAGCACGTTGAAGCGCATGCCGGCCCGCTTCATCAGGTCGGCCAGGTACTCGCTGGTCTCGATGGAGGCGGTACCCACCAGCACCGGGCGCCCGGCCTCGGTCTGGGCCTTGACGTCCTCGATGATCGCCTCGAACTTCTCCTCGGCGCTCAAGTAGACCAGGTCGTTGAGGTCCTGGCGGATCAGCGGCCGGTTGGTGGGAATCACCACCACGTCGAGGCCGTAGATCTGGCGAAACTCGAAGGCCTCGGTGTCGGCGGTGCCGGTCATGCCCGAGAGCTTGTCATAGAGGCGGAAGTAGTTCTGGAAGGTGGTCGAGGCGAGCGTCTGGCTCTCGCGCTGCACCGGCACGCCCTCCTTCGCCTCCACCGCCTGGTGCAGGCCTTCGGACCAGCGACGCCCCGGCATGGTGCGGCCGGTGTGCTCGTCGACGATCACCACCTGGCCATCGCTGACGATGTAGTCCACGTCGCGGTGGTAGAGGTGGCGAGCGCGCAACGCCGAGTGCATGTGCTGCAGCAGGTTGAGGTTCTGGGCGGCGTAGAGGGAGTCCTCCTCGCCCAGCAGCCCCTCGCCACGCATCAGCTCCTCGACCTTGCGGTGGCCGGCCTCGGTGACCTCCACCTGCTTCTGCTTCTCGTCGAGGATGAAGTCGCCGCTCTCCGGGTCCTCCTCGTCGCTGCAGGCCGCGAGGTTCAGCGCCAGGCGGTCGACGACCCGGTAGAGCTCGGTGTTCTCGTCCACCGCCCCGGAGATGATCAGCGGGGTCCGCGCCTCGTCGATCAGGATGGAGTCGACCTCGTCGACGATGGCGAAGTGCAGGCCGCGCTGCACCTTCTCCTCCAGCGAGAAGGCCATGTTGTCGCGCAGGTAGTCGAAGCCGAACTCGTTGTTGGTGCCGTAGGTGATGTCGCAGGCGTAGGCGTGGCGCTTCTCCTCCGGCGTCTGCCCGGCGAAGATCACGCCCACCGAGAGGCCGAGGAACTCGTAGAGGGGGCGCATCCACTCGGCATCGCGGCGCGCCAGGTAGTCGTTGACGGTGACCACGTGCACCCCCTTGCCCGGCAGGGCATTGAGGTAGACCGCCAGGGTCGCCACCAGCGTTTTGCCCTCGCCGGTCTTCATCTCGGCGATGCGCCCGCGGTGCAGGGTGATGCCGCCGACCATCTGCACGTCGAAATGGCGCATGCCCATGACGCGCTTGCTGGCCTCGCGCACCGTGGCGAAGGCCTCCGGCAGCAGCGCATCGAGGGACTCGCCGTTCTCCAGGCGCTCGCGGAAGGCCTCGGTGCGGGCCTTGAGAGCCGCCTCGTCGAGGCCCTCCAGTTCGTTCTCCAGGCCGGTGACGTCCGTCACCTGGCGGCTCATGCGCTTGACGTCGCGGTCGTTCTTGGAGCCGACGACCTTGCGTAACAGGTTGTTGATCATGAAGGGTCCAGTTGCAGCGTGTGGCATCGCGTCGCGGACGGCGGGCCCGCGACCTCTCCGGGCAGTCTCGTCAGCGCATGCCGGGAGGGCCACGACGCGTCAGGACATCATGCGCGGCAACCGGGTGACGGGGCTCGGGGGCGGTACGGCTGCCTCCGCTCGCCGCCACGTTCGGCCAGCGGGCGGCTCGCCGGACCCAGCGCACCAGGGCTCGACGGCGGGCCTGCAGGCGGGAGCGCACGCGCAGCAGCGCCGGCACCAGGATGCTGACCTGGGCGGCACGCTCGACGGGGCGCAGGGACTCGACCTGGGCCAGGCTGGCCGGCAGCAGGCATCCCACCAGCAACCCGGCCAGCCACCAGCGGGTCGCGCGGCGCCTGCGCCGGCTCCCGTGGGATCCGGCGCCGATGTCGGTGATGGCGGCTGGCATGCTGTCGACGGCCTCCCGTGCGTGCTAGGCTCTGGATGTTTCACGGCCGCCACCGCTGGGCGGACGACGCGCAATGTCAGGGGCATGGCCCCCGAGAATCAAGCTGATGAGTATAAAGGTTAAGCGGTTCAGAGCACAGCCCATGTCCCGGCTGCTGGAGGGCCGCGGCGAACTGGGGTCGCTGATGCGCATGGCCACCCTGATCGAGCGCGCCCAGCGCCACCTGCGTGAGCACCTGCCCGAGGAGATGCGCGAGCACCTGTTCGTCGGCGGCTATCACCAGGGCCGCCTGGCCCTGATCACCGATAGCGCCGTCTGGCTGACCCGGCTGCGCTATGAACAGCCTCGCCTGCTCCAGCTGCTGCACCAGCTGCCCGGCTTCGAGTCGGTGACCGGCTTCACCCTCAAGGTCCGACCGGTGCGGCCCGCCCGCCCCCCCCTGCGCCAGGTTCGCCACCTGCCGGAAAAGGCCGCCGACGAGATCTCCAGCTGTGCCGAGGATGTCGACGACCCGGGGCTCAAGCGCGCCCTGGAGCGGCTGGCGGCCCATGCCGAACGCAAGCCGTAAGCCGTAAGTTCCAAGCTCCAAATCAGTCTGAGAGGCTCCCACCGAAAATAACACCCCCGTCGAAGAGATCGGCGGGGGTGCTTTTCTTGCAGCTTCAAGCTTACGGCTTGTAGCTCAGGACGCTGTCCGGTTCAGGCCATGGCCGGCGCGGAGTAGGAGATCGGCGCCTTCTCGGACTCGCCCTCGAAGGTGACGAGCTCCCAGGCCTCCGGCTGGGCCAGCAGGGCACGGCAGAGCTGGTTGTTCAGGGCATGGCCGGACTTCACGCCGCGGAACTCGCCGATCAGGCTATGGCCGAGCTGGTAGAGGTCGCCGATGGCATCGAGCAGCTTGTGCTTGACGAACTCGTCGTCATAGCGCAACCCGCCCTCGTTCACGATGCGGTAGTCGTCGACCACGATGGCGTTGTCGAGGCTGCCGCCCAGCGCCAGGTTGTTCGCGCGCAGGTACTCCAGGTCGCGCATGAAGCCGAAGGTACGGGCCCGGGAGACCTCCTTGACGAAGGAGGTGGTGGAGAAGTCCACCATGGCGGTCTGGGACTGATCCTCGAAGACCGGATGGTCGAAGTCGATGGCGAAGGAGACCTTGAAGCCCTGGTGGGGCAGGAAGATCGCCTCCTTGTCGTCCTCGCGCACCACGATCTCGCGCTTGATACGGATGAACTTCTTGGGAGCGGCTTGCTCCGCGATGCCCGCCGACTGGATCAGGAACACGAAGGGACCCGCACTGCCATCCATGATCGGCACCTCGGGGGCGCTCACGTCGACATAGGCATTGTCGATGCCGAGCCCCGCGAAGGCCGACATCAGGTGCTCGACGGTGGCGACCTTGGCCCCGCCCGCGGAGAGCGCGGTGCATAGGGTGGTGTCGGTGACGTTCTCCGCGCGCGCCGGGACCTGCACCTCGGGCTCCAGGTCGGTGCGCACGAAGACGATGCCGGTATCCACCGGCGCCGGCCGAAGGGTCAGGTAGACCTTCTTGCCGGAGTGCAGGCCGACGCCGGTGGCGCGGATGACATTCTTCAGGGTTCGTTGTCTGATCATGGTCGGTCGCCAGGCAGTCATTGGTTATCAAACACCGTTCACTATAACACCGAACGGACGTTTCAACAAAGAAAGCTCACCCGGCGCCCTCTATTCCCGTGATAGCGCGGATCAATCGGCCTGCCGCCGCAGGAAGGCCGGAATGTCCAGGTAGTCGTCGAGTTCCTGGGACTTGCGCTTCTCCGGCTGCGGCCGTGGCGCCTCCTGGGCCTCGGGCTTGGGCGCCGCGGCCTGGCCGCGGCTGACCGCCGGCTGGGGACGCTGGCGATAGCTGCTGGCCTCGGCACGGCGCGCGGTCTCGCGGGAGGCGGGCTTCTGGGCCTTGTTGCCCTCGAGGCCGGCCGCCACCACGGTGACGCGCAGCTCGTCGGTCATGTCCATGTCGATGGAGGTGCCGACCACGATGGTGGCGTCCTGGGAGGCGAACTCCTGGACGGTGGCACCCACATCGTTGAACTCGCCGATGGAGAGGTCCGGGCCGGCGGTGATGTTGACCAGGATACCGCGGGCACCGTGCAGGTCGATGTCCTCGAGCAGCGGGCTGCGGATGGCCTTCTCGGCGGCCTCGCGGGCACGATTCTCGCCGGTGGCCCCGCCGGTACCCATCATCGCCATGCCCATCTCGGACATCACGGTGCGCACGTCGGCGAAGTCGACGTTGATGATGCCCGGGCTGGTGATCAGCTCGGCGATGCCCTGCACGGCCCCGAGCAGCACGTCGTTGGCGGCACTGAAGGCGGTGAGCAGCGTCGCGCTCTTGCCCAGCACCGAGAGCAGCTTCTCGTTGGGGATGGTGATCAGGGAGTCGACGTGCTCGGAGAGCTCCTTCATGCCCTCCTCGGCGGCCCGCATGCGCTTGGGGCCCTCGAAGGGGAAGGGACGGGTCACCACCGCCACGGTCAGGATGCCCAGCTCCTTGGCCACCTGGGCGACGACGGGTGCGCCACCGGTTCCGGTCCCGCCGCCCATGCCGGCGGTGATGAAGACCATGTCGGCTCCACCGAGCAGCTCCGCGATGCGCTCGCGGTCCTCCATGGCAGCCTGGCGGCCCACATCGGGGTTGGCGCCGGCCCCGAGGCCCTTGGTGATCTCGCTGCCGAGCTGGAGCACCGTCTTGGCGGCGACCCGCTTGAGGGCCTGGGCATCGGTATTGGCGCAGATGAACTCGACGCCCTCGATGTTGCTCTCGACCATGTGGTTGACGGCATTGCCGCCGCCACCACCGACCCCGATGACCTTGATGACCGCACTGCTTGAGGGTGCGCTATCTACCAGTTCGAACATAAGTCCCGTCTCCTGGACCGCGATCGCGGCCCTGTCAGAAATTTCCTTTGAACCAGCCCTTGATCCTTGCCAGCGCCGGAATCCCTTCCCCTGCGTCACGCCGGGTGATGTCGTCACGCCTCGGTTGCGCCGGGATGATGCCTCCAGGCCCCTGACGGCCATGCCCTTGACGGGTTTCCAGTAGAGCGTAATGCAGCAGACCGACACCCGTCGAATAAATCGGATTGCGGACCACGTCGGCCAGCCCGCGCACGTTCTGCGGGCAGGCGATGCGCACCGGCATGTGGAAGATCTCCTCGGCCAGCTCGACCACTCCCTCCATGCGCGCGGTGCCCCCGGTGAGCACCACGCCGGCGGCCACCAGGTCCTCGTAGCCGCTGCGACGCAGCTCGTCACGCACCAGGGTGAAGAGCTCCTCGTAGCGCGGTTCCACCACCTCGGCCAGCGACTGGCGGGAGAGGTCCCGGGCCGGCCGGTCGCCGACGCTCGGCACCTTGATCATCTCGTCGCTGGAGGCCAGCTGGGTCAGGGCGCAGGCGTACTTGACCTTGATCTCCTCGGCATGCTGGGTGGGCGTGCGCAGCGCCATGGCGATGTCGTTGGTGACCTGGTCGCCGGCGATGGGAATCACCGAGGTATGGCGGATGGCGCCCTCGGTGAACACCGCGATGTCGGTGGTTCCGCCCCCGATGTCCACCATGCAGACCCCGAGTTCGCGCTCGTCCTCGGTGAGGACCGCATGGCTGGAGGCCAGCTGCTCGAGGATGATCGAGTCCACCTCGAGGCCACAGCGGCGCACGCACTTCTCGATGTTCTGGACGGCATTGAGGGCGGCGGTGACCAGGTGGACCCTTGCCTCGAGGCGCACGCCGGACATGCCGAGTGGCTCCCGGATACCGCCCTGGGTATCGATGGCGAACTCCTGGGGAAGGACATGCAGCACGCGCTGGCCTTCCGAGATCGCCCGCGCCCGGGCCGAGTCGATGACACGGTCGATGTCGGAGGAGGCGACCTCGCGCTCCTTGATGGCCACCACGCCGTCCGAATTCATCGAACTGATGTGGCTGCCGGCAATGCCCACATAGACCGAATGGATGTCACAGCCGGCCATCAGTTCGGCTTCCTCCACGGCGCGCTGGATGGACTGCACCGTGGATTCGATGTTGATCACCACGCCCTTCTTCATGCCACGTGACGGATGTGAGCCGATACCGGCGATTTCGATCCCGCCATCGTCGGTGGGCTGCCCCACGATCGCCACGACCTTGGATGTTCCGATATCCAGCCCGACTACCATATTGGACACATTGGATGGACCTACCATGAGTCGGGAAGTCTCCTCGAACCTGACCCCGAAGGGGAAGATTAATCCTGAAAAGTAGGCCTGGGCCAATTATAGGAACAACTTGAGTTGTTCCACCAGCCCGATTGCCGAATCACCCGACACGATACGGCGAATTTGTCGCGAAAGAAACACCCGAAATGCCGCCCGGACAACCGCATTGTCTCCTGACGCCTTCAGCTCTCCGCCGGCGACTCTTCCTCCACCGGTTCGGTCTGGCCATGCCAGGCCACGGCGACCCCGTTGGGATATCGCAGATCGATGTAGCGGATGTGCGATGCCAGGGGGCCCAGCTCGCGCTGCCAGGCGGCGGCCAGGCGTCC